>DATKEH010000256.1:0-12534 GCA_035546355.1 Thermoanaerobaculia bacterium | reverse complement strand
GAGGAGGTCGCGGTCAACCACGCGCCGCCTCGGCGGTCTTGCGCAGGAAGGCGTCGCGCATCCGCTCGAAGTTGGGGCGATCGGTCTCGGTCTCGAGGATGGCGCGGGTGCGCCACTCGGCGAGTGCGTGGCGCCGCCCCTCGTAGACGACGATCCCGTCACGCAACAGGGCGACGAGGAGGAAGTACCCCGCCCGGTCGAGATCGATGACGTCGACGGTGAGTCCGGTCGCGGCCGCGAGGTCGCGCATCAGGGCGAGGCGGTCGAAGGGATCCGCGGCGACGGCGACGGCGACGTCCGACCCCTCCCGCTCGACGCCGCGTGCCCGCGAGCCGAAAAGCAGCGCCAGGCGGACCTCGGGGCGGCCGGCGAAGAACGCGCGCAGCGTCGCGGCGAGATCGTCGGTGTCGGCCACCCCGGCAGTATACGAGAGGGGAGCCCGGCGCTAGGCCGCTCCAGCGACAAGGGGGGAGCCCCGTCGCCACGAGGGGGGCTCGTCCATCCGCGGCTCGCGTTTTCCGTCTTCAGTGGCATGGAGCGGTGGAGCGTGCCAACATGGAGGGAGCAGGGATGCAGACGATGCCCGAGAGCCGACTCAAGCTCACCATCGAGGACTACGAGCTCTTCCCCGACGACGGCCGGCGGCACGAGCTGGTCGACGGGGAGCACGTCGTGACGCCGTCGCCCAACCTCCGTCACCAGCTGGTGGTGGGCGCGCTGTACGTCGCCCTACGCGAGGTGGTTTCCGCCAAGGGCCTCGGCACCGTCGTGCTGGCCCCGATGGACGTCACCCTCTCCCCCAACGACGTGGTGCAGCCCGACCTGCTGCTGGTGAGCAACGAGCGGCGCGGACTCCTCGCCGCTCGCGTCGACGGGCCTCCAGACCTGGTGATCGAGGTCGCCTCGCCCACGAGCCGCCGCACCGACGAGCTGCTCAAGCGGCGGGCCTACGAGCGCTTCGGCGTCGACGAGCTGTGGATCGTCGATCCCGATCTCGAGGTCGTACGCATCTACCGCCGCGAGGGGGAGGGCTTCGCCCGGCCGCTGGAGCTGTCGGCGGAGCGGGGCGACAGCGTGGAGACGCCGCTGCTCCCCGGCCTGCGCCTCCAGGTGGCGGCCATCTTCGCCGAGGACTGAGCGATCCGCTGCCGCCGCAGAGCAGCCGGCCGCGTCACTCGTCGCTGCCACGTCGCCACTCGACGTGGAGCGTTGCGACATCGACCCGCGCGGCCTCCTGCCGTTGCTCCCACTCGCTCCACTGCTCGGCGTCGAACAGGTCGCCGAAGTCCGCGTCGTCGCGGCTCGCCCAGCCGACGTCCGAGCGCGCCACCCTCCCCTGCGCCTTCTCGAGCAGCCGCTTGTAGAGCGCCCGGGCCGGCATGTGCCACTTGGGGGTCTTGTTCATGGCCACCTTGCGGTCGACGGGGATGAGGGCGACGAGGTCGGCGTGCTGCATCAGCTCGAGGCCCTTGTCGGTGACCGTGGCGTTGTGGCTGGCGTGGTGGCCGACCTTGTAGAGCACGGTGCGGGCGAGCAGGTCGGCGGCGGTGACGGTGCGGGTGCCGCCGGCGCCGTCGGGCACCTGCCACTGCATCCCCTCGGCGTGCCAGGAGAGCCAGTTGCCGACCTGGGCGTCGGCCGGGAAGAGCAGCACGGCGCCGGGCTTGCCATCCTCTTCCAGGAGCTCGAAGGCGAGCGCCAGGGAGGTGTTGTTGGTCTGGCCGTCGAGCTGCAGGGCGAGGTCGGCGGCGCCGGCGAGCCAGTCGTGGTCGATGCGGCGCCACTCCTGCCCCGGCTCGAGGTAGGCGGCGAAGCGCTCGAGGATGGCGGCGGCGGCGGCGTCGAGGCGGTGGCGCATGTCGAAGGGCAGCAGGCGCTCGAGCTGCTGGCGCTGCTCGCCGCCGGCGGCCGCCCACCACTCGGCCATCGACTGGCCGGAGGCGAAGAAGGGGGCGCCGGCGCGCAGGTCGCGGGCCTGGGCGGCGGCGAGGTGGTAGAGCTCGGGCGAGCCGTGGTCGCCGAGCTGGGCAAGGGCGGCGCGGTCCCGCGGCGGGCCGAGCACGTAGACGCGCACCCCCGGCAGCCAGTCGGGCTCGAGCATCTCGCCCGGCTGCAGGAAGCGCGGCGGCGGCGCCTTGCGGGTGACCCAGGTCATCGCCTCCTGCACGGTCTTGGCGAGGTCGCTCGAGGCGAGCAGGGCATCGCCGGACGCGTCGTCGCCCGGGTCAACGTCGCCGAAGAAACCGAGGATCTGGCGGATCCCCTGGCCGAGGGTGGCGAGGTGCTCGCGCTCCTCGGGGTCGGCGGCCTCGCCGCTGGCGAGCGCGATGGCGGCGAGGCGCACCGCCTCGATCAGGTCGCCCTGGTGCTTCTCGAGCTCCTGGGCGAGCGGGTCGGCGGCGTCCTCGGTCCACGCCAGCCAGACGTGGGCGACGTCGAACGGGTCGAAGATCGCCTTCTGGTCGCGGAACCCGGAGAGGTGGTCCTTGTGCTCGTGGGTGGCGATCAGCAGGTCGAGACGGCCGCCGGTGGTGTCGCGGATGTCCTCGGCCACCTGCTTCATCTTGACGCCGGTGGTGGTCGACCCCAGGGTGCCGCAGTCGATGAGCACGTGCCGCGCCTCCTCCCCCGCCCCGAAGCGCAGCAGGAAGCAGTCGCCGAGGCCCTGGCGGTACATGCGCACGCGCACCTCCACGTCAGCCCCCCCGGTGCAGCCACGCCACCGGCTCGCGCTGGGCGACGGGTACGGCGCACCTCACGGCAGCTCCACCTCGGCTCGTTCGCCGGCCTCGACGACGATCGGCCGGGTGAGGCTGCCGATCGCCAGCTGATACGCACCCGGCGGCAGGCCATCGATCTGCAGCACGCCGCCCGCGGGCAGCGCCGGCCGCAGCCCGAGGAGCACGCTCAGCCGCCCCAGGTCCCAGCCGGCGGTGGAGACGAGGCCGAGCGGCCCGGCGGAGGTGTCCTCCGAAAGCACCTGGACGCTGCCCGCGTCGGGAAAACCCACCACCAGTGATCCCTCCGCGTCATCGTACGCGCTCCAGGCGCCGAGACTCCACATCCCACGGTGGTAGGCGGCGACCCGCACGCGGGACGGATAGGGCGCAGCGAAGGTCGCTTCGGCCGTCCCGACGCTGCCGGTGGTGAGGATCTGCAGCGGCCGCCCGTCGGCCTCGACGAAGCAGAAGGCTCCGCCGGCGGCGCCGCCGAGCGGATCCTCGACCACGATCGTCAGCCGCCCGCTACCCTCGTCGGAGAGAACCAGCCTCACGGCGGATGTGGGCTCCCCCGCCACGACGTCCGTGGAGACGATGGCGCTCGACAGGCCCTTGCGGCGGGCCTGCAGCCGGCGCGTCCCCGGCTCCAGGCCCTGGAGCGCGAAGGCCCCCGCGGCGTCGCTGAGCGCGGTGGCGCCGCTGTCCAGCTCGCGCACCACCGCCTCGGCGACCGCTGCTTCGTCGTCGTCGACGACCCACCCCGACACCGTGCTGCCGCCGAAGCGCAGGTCGACGCTGTGCTCGTCGACCTCCGGCACCTCGACCATGCCGCGATGGAGGAAGCGGCCCCGGGGCCCGGAGAGTGTCACCTTCCACAGCCCGGGCCTCAGCCACCGCGTCTCGAACCAGCCGTCGTCGTCGACCAGGACCTCGACGGCCGGCCGGCCCGCGCCGTAGACCGACGAGCGGCGCAGGCCGAGCGGCGAGCGGCTGTGCAGGATCAGCGCCCCGCCGGGTGGATCGTGGTCGCTCTTCCACACGAGAGTGCCTCCCGGGGCCGGCTGCTCGTCGACCCAGACCCGCCCCTGGACGAGGGTTTCGGGCGCGGCACAGGGCACCTCCGTGGTCCGGCCGCTCTCGACCGCGACCTCCTCTTCGCACAGGAGATGGCCGCCGCGCGCCACCGAGACGGTGGAGCGGCCCTCCGGGATGTTCTCGAAGACGATCTCGCCGGCCGACGAGGGCCTGGTGAGCATGTCGATCTCGAGCCACTCGTTGCGCAGGTCGAGCTGACCCACGGCCTCGCCGTCCTCGTCCAGGGTGACGACCACCGTGCCGCCGCCGTCGAGCCAGAGGTCGCCCACGTCGAGCTCCAGCAGGCCGGCCTCGGGGACCACCTCGAGGTGCTCGCGCGCGAGGCCGGCCGCGTCGATCCGCAGCAGCAGGGGAACCGGCGGCAGCCCAGAGAGGCGGAAGAAACCCTGCCCGTCGCTGACCGCCTGCACCAGGTCGCCGTGGACCCAGGCGACGAGCGCGCCGTCGGCCTGCGGGCGAGGCAGCCAGATGCGAGCCCCCGCCGCCGGGGCGCCGTCGTCACCCCGTAGCACCCGACCCACCAGCGTCAGGCCGCGCTCCGCCCGCAGGTCTCCGAGGTCGCGCACCTCGCCCGGCAGGCCGGGGGCGAGGGCGAGCTGCAACCGCTCCCCGGACGGCACCGAGAAGGTGAGCTCGTACGGAGACTCCGGAGTGAGCGCCAGCCGGAAGCGGCCATCGCCATCGGTGTCACGGATCTCGTAGCGCTCCCCACGAGCCACGCGAACTCGCGCCTCGCCGACCGGCGCACCGGCCGGGTCGAGGAAGCGGCCGTCGACGGTGAAGGCACGCTGAAGAATCACCGTCACCACTTCGGGCAGCGGCGGGGAGAGCGACAGCTCGCGAGGCAGGAACCCCTCGGCCTCGACGGTGACTGCCGACGAGGCGGTGGGATGCAACCCCGCGAGCCGCGCCATTCCACGCCGGTCGGTCTCCACCGGCGGGAGCAGCGGCAGGCGCACCTGCGCCGCGGGCACCGGCCCCCCCTCGTCGCTGTGCACGGCGATCGGCACGGCCACGGATCGGGAGAGGACTAGCTTGCCGAGATCGACGGAATCGGCAGCGACCTCCACCTCCCTCGAGAGCGGGGAAAAGCCGTCGGCGCGCACGGCCACCACCGCCCTGCCGGGCGGGAGACCGGCCAGCGCCACGCGGCCCTGGGCGTCGGTTTCCGTTTCGCGCGCCACCAAGGCATTGCTGCCGGCCTGCGGGTAGAGCTCGGCGCGCACCGCAGCGCCCTGCACCGGGGCGCCGCGATCGTCGGCCACCACCGCGGCCACGGTGCTGCCGCGCGAGAGTGCGATGATTCCCGGCAGCCGCCCGGTCTCTCCCGAGACGACGCTGGGCGCGAAACCGGGCGCGCCGACGACGAGAGTCAGGACCTTCCCGTCGGGGACCGCGTCGAGCTCGACCGTGCCGCGCTCGTCCGCCCTACCCTGCGCCAGCAGTCGCTCGCCGCCGCGCCCGTCGCCCTCGAGCAGAGAGACGAACGCCGGCAGCGGTTCGCCCTCTCCGTCGCGCACCCGGGCCGACAGGGTCGTCGCGGCACCGAGCTGCACCTGCACCCGGCGCGCCTGCGGGTCGGGATCCACCCACCACGAGCCGAGCGCCCGGCCGATCACCCGCAGGCGCCACGGTTCGTCGGCGACAGGCACCTGCGCCCGGCCCTCGAGCAGCGGCCACCGCGGCAGGAGGGGCTCGGGGACTTCGCCCCACATCGAGACCGGGGCGGCGATGGCGACCAGGGCTTCGGTGGGGTCGGCGCTTCGATCGGCGGCCGGGCCGGAGCCACGGCCGACGACCTCGACCTCGGCCACCGCGCCCCCGCGCTCGAGCTGGAGCTCGCCGAGCTGGTCGGCTGCGAGCTTCCGCGGCGGGGCATCCGCGGCCCATGCCCAGAGGTGGCGCAGCCCGGTGCGGTCGAGAGATCGGACCTGCTCGATGGGCACGGGCACGGCGGGACGATCCGTGTACACGGCGACCGCCTGCGCGTCGGCAGCGGCAGGGGCCAGGCCGCCCGAGCACAGAACGAACGCTGTCGACAGCGCGAGGCGGCTGGTGGTCTTCGTCATCGCACTATCCTCAACAGCGCCAGACGTGGCTTCGGTGGCGGCCCCGGGGGGCGCGACGGATCGACGACCAGGAGCGCGATCTGGTCGCCCCGCGTGTCGGCCTTGACGCGAGCGTTGGGCTCCGGGACCGCCAGGGGCAGGGCGCTCACCGAGATCCGCTCGCCTTCGAACACTGCGAGCTGCCAGCGGGGGCCGTCCGCACCGGGCCGGCGAACGATAGCGGCGAAGTCGGTCCCCCACGGGATCACCTCGTCGACCACCGGCCGGCGATTGATCCAGGCGAAGCGCGCCGGGTCGTGGCGGTGCCGTTTTCTCTCTTCGTCGCTCATCCGGCACGACGGATCGACGCCGAGCGGATCGGTGCTCCAGGTCCTCGCCAGGCGCCCTTTCCGGTCGTAGCGGAACACGCCCGGCTCGGCCCCCGGGACGATGACGAAGCCGCCGTCGGCGAGGAAGCGAACGGCGCCGATCTGGAAGGCGCCGCAGTGGTCCATGGGCTCCGCTCCCGGCCCCGCCGACGAGAAGTGCACGGGCTGCAGCTCGTCCGTCCCGTTGGCGAGAGGGAGCAGCCACGCGATGGCGCCGTCCGGAGCGTAGCGGCGGTCTTCGTCGCGCCGGGTGCCCAGCAACAGGAGGCGATCATCGTCCAGGTCCACGTCTTCGACGAACTCGAGGCCGTGCCCGCTCACCTCGAACTCCGCCGCGCCTTCGCGAGCTGACCAGGCCGCCTGCCGGACCGGCGAGGCGAAGGCCAGCCATCTGGAGGACGCCGCCAGCCGGGTGGGCAGCCACGGCCCTCCTTCGGAGCTCGGCCGCACGAGAGGGAGCATGCGCGGCGGGTCGTGCCGCAGATCGAGCCGCTGGATGCCCTCCTCGGCGGTGGCGATCAGCAGCGCACGCTCACCATCCCAGCGCACATCGCGCGCCCCCGCCAAGCTCGAGGGAAGCTCCACCAGGGCGACGAGCTGCACCCCAGGAGCCCCTGCCGCGGCATCCGGGCTCGAGGCGAAAGAGGCTGGCGGCGCCAGCGGCGCCGCCAGCAGGAAAACCAACAAGCGAGAGAGCATCGGCAGCGAATGAGCCTCAGTAGTACCAGCCGGCCCCCGCACCTCCACGTCAGCCCCCTCCCCGGTGGAGCCGCGCCACCGGCTCGCGCTCCTCGCCGCCGAAGTAGGTGGCCCACAGCGAGCCGGCGCGGTGGCGCGCCATGAATTCCTGCTGACGGGCCAGCCGCCCCTCGCTGAGGGCGTTCTTGCGGATGGCGTAGTCGACCTGCAGGCGCTGTAGGTCGGCGACGATGGCGCAGCCGCCCTGGAGCTCCATCGTGCCGGCGCCGGGGTCGGCGGGGTCGAGCGGCACCCGGCGGTCCTGCAGCACCTCGATGACGATCTGCCCCTGGAGGGTGTCGTCGGGGCCGACGCGGTGGGCGACGCGCAGGGCGTGCACCTCGAAAGGCTGCGCCGGGTCGATGCCCAGGAAGCGGGCGTCGGCGGCGGCGTGGCGGCCGGAGGCGAAGTGCTCGCGCAGCCAGCCGTGCATGCGGCGCCGCATCTCGCGCTCGAGGTGGAAGAGCTCGCGGCGGTCGGTGGTGTGGACGTGCTGCAGCGACCAGGAGCGCAGCTGCTCGAGGCCGCCGAGCAGGCGCGGCGAGGCGCGATGCTCGTCGCGCCCGGGGCCGCACCAGAGCAGGCTCTCGACCGACAGCGTGCGCAGGTCGCGCGGGTAGATGCCGCGGCGGCGGAAGGCCTCGACGAAGGCCACCCGGTAGTGCAGGTCGTCGTCGGGCACCAGCTCGTGGTCGGCGGTGATCAGCGCCCGCAGGTACTCGCCGAAGGTGATGTCCACCGGCGGGCAGTAGTCGAGCGCCCGCACGCACATCATCAGCACGTGCAGCGTCGCCTTGTTGGCGGCGGCGGCGAGCTGCTCGACCAGCTCGGGGGGGATGGCGCCCGGCGTCAGCACCCCGGAGCCGCCGGTGGCCAGGCGCAGCAGGCCGCGCACCCGCGTCTCGTAGATCGAGAGGAACGCGTCGAAGATCGCCGCCACCAGGATGGCCCCGCGGCGGTGGGGCTCGAACACCTGCTGGTACTCGCGCGGGTCGGGCTCGTGCGGGCGCCACACCGGCTTGCCATCCACCTGGTGGTACGCGCCGATGGCGCTGCGCAAAGCCTGGCGCATCCCGGAGGCGCGCCCGAACTCCCCCGCCATCTCCCCCAGCACGTTCTGGTGCGAGCGCAGGTCGCCGCGGGTGCGGGCGATCTGGTGGCGCAGCACCTCGCGCATGGTGAAGTGCTGGAACAGGGCGACGACGTCGGCGAACGCCTCGTGGAAGGCGAGCACGTCGGGGTTGGTGGCGTGGATGAAGCGCCGGTGCATGCCGTCGAGCAGCGCGTGGGTGGTCTCGTGGGCGATGACGTCGTGCGACAGGCAGGTGAACACCATGCCGCCCGGCAGGTGGCCGCCGGGGTCGTCGGCCGAGGCGGGGAAGTAGCCGAACAGCAGCGCCTTGCGCCGCGGGCTGTAGTAGGCGTTGGCGTCGCGCAGGGCGTGCGGGTAGATGCGCAGGCGCTGGACGTAGGTGGAGTCGTTCTTGGGATGGGCGCCCGGCGGCGGCGGGCCGGGGCTCCAGAAGACCTTGCGGCCCAGGGCGCGCTCGAAGTTGCGGATGGTGGTCGCGGCGACGGCGTAGACCATCTGCTGGTGGAACTGCGGCGTGCCCTCGGAGGGGGGCAGGCCATCCTGGGCGAGCAGGCGCGGGTCGTCGAGGTCGACCGGCTCGTAGAAGCACTTGCTCGCCGGGTCGTAGTCGACGACCTCGAGGTACTCACCGACCGGGCCGGATTCGAGGTCCTCCCAGGGGACCTGGAGGGTGACCCGGGAGACCGGGGCGGTGTCGAGGCGCAGCTGCAGGCTGGGCTCGAGGGCGTAGGCGCGCAGGGAGCGGTGGGCGGGGCGGGTGGCGTAGGCGAGGCGGTCGTCGCGGGAGGGCGGGGTGGTCGGGGTCGGGGCGGCCGGTGCGGGAGCCGGCTCGCCGCGGCTCCGCTTGGGCTTCTTGCGCGGCGCCGGCGCCGGGGCCGGCTGGCCGAACATCCCCTGGTGGGCCTCCTCGAGCCGCGCGCGCAGCGCCCTCGACGCCCGCGGGTGTTCGACCAGCTCCTCCAGGAAGCGTCGGACGCGCGCCGGCGGGATCGTCTCGGGCGGCAGGTCGGGGTCGGGGACGATCTCCTCGAAGGGGTTGGGCTGCCCGGCCGCCACGTTGCGCGCCGCCTGCTGGGCGAGCTGGGTGGCCTCGAGGGCGAGCATCTCGTCGCCCGCCGTGGGGGCGACGCCGAGGCCGGTGAGCACGCGCAGGAAGGCGAAGGCGGCGCGGTCGCGGCGCGTCAGGGCCACCGCGTCGGGGGGCGCCACGGCCAGGGCCGCGGCGGCGCTGAGCACGCCGTTGCCCACCTTCTCCTGCGCCGCCTCGCCGGCGAGGCGGTCGGCGGTCGAGAACAGCGCGTGGCGCACCGCCTCCACTCGCTGCCAGGGCTCGCTGTACTTGGCGGCGAGGGCGGCGCGATGGGCGGTGAGCCACAGGGCGGCCGCGGCGGCGATCTGCGGCGTGGCGCTGGAGGTGCCGGCGCCGTCGTGATCGACGATCGCCGGCGCGCCGAGCTCGGCCCACGGCATGTTGGGGGTGAAGGCGGCCAGCGCGGTGGCCATCGCGCTGGCGGGCCCCCAGTTGCCCTGCATCCGCCCCGCCGGCAGGCCGTAGTAGGGCTCGCGGTTCGCCATCACGCCACCCGCCGCGATCGCCCGCCGGAAGCGCGCCGGGTAGACGACGAAGCGGGTCGGCAGGCCGAAGAAGCCCGCCGAGACGTTGTTGCCCGCGGCCGCCACGATGCAGACGCCGGCCTCGTAGGCCTTGTTGACCGCGTCGGCCCAGGCCTGCGAGGCGACGCCGCCCATGCTGAGCGAGACGACGTCGGCGAGGCGGGCGCCGCCGGGGCCGCCCTCGGCGACGTGGTTGAGGGCCTTCGCGAGAGCGCTGGTGCGCAGCAGCACGACGCTCTCGGCGATGCGGAGGGGGATGACGGGAGCGTCGGGCGCGCCGCCGAGGAAGTCGCCGAGCGCGGCGACCTGGTTGCCGGCGAGGATGCTCAGCGTGCCGGTGCCGTGGCCGGGGTTGTCGAGCGGCCCGGGCCGGTCGATGCCGGGGTCGGTGGCGTCGCGGCTCTGTTCTCCCGGGATGAAGCTCCGTTGCAGCTCGCGGCGCAGGTTGGCGGGGAGGGTGCCGTGCTCCGGGTCGTAGCCGGTGTCGAGGTGGGCGATGCGCGCCCACTCGCCCGGCGGGATGGGGCCGAGCGCGGCGAGCGCCTCGCGGGCGGCGCGCAGCTCGGAGAAGTCGGCGCCGAGGTGCCAGGCGAAGCCGGGGCCCGAGGGGAGGTCGGGATCGGGGGGGTCGGCGACGCCGGGACGGCGCTTCGAGCCGGCCGCGAGGCCCTCGGGCGCCGGCTCGGTGCTGAGGTAGACCTGTTCGAGGTCCGGCTCGACGAACACGTCGCCCGCCGCGGCGCCGAAGCCGAGGTCGGCGGCGAGCGCGGCGTGGACGGCATCCCACGGCGACGCCTGGGCCGCGGCGAGCGGCGCGTGGAACCACCACGCCCGCGGTTGCGGCGCCGCACCGAGCGCGCCCGGGGCGGCCGGCACCGCGAACAGCCGCTCGAGCCCGGCGAACCCGAGATCGCGCAGCGGCGCCTCCGCCGCCCGCACCCCGGCGAGCGTGAGCCCCGCCCCCTGCTCCACCCGCACCAGGAGCCCCACCGCCCGCGGCGCCGTCTCCTCGGGGATCCTCGCGATCGGTCCCACCTCCTCTCGTGGCGCGCAGCCCTCGTGCCCAGTCTCTCAGAGAATTAGACAGCCGCGGAACCGCCCTTTCCCCGATGTAGGGGCGGGGCTCCGCGCCCGCCCGTCCCCGGAGGGCCGCCACGGAACCAACCGACGAGGGCCGGCTACGGGATCAGATCGAAGGCGCCGATCCGCTCCGGCCGATAGACAGAGAAGTCCTTGCGATCGAGCGTGAAGACCTGGTCGTGCCCGTCTCGTTCCGCCACCCGGACCAGCGCGGCGTCGGCGAGGTCCATGGGGAGGTCGCGGTAGCGCTCCATCAGCTCCCTCATGCGCGGCGCGTCGGCCTCGTCCAGCGGCAGGAACGACAGCGCCCCGCGAGCCACCAGCTCCCAGAGGGCGTCCTGGGCGCGCCATGAAAAGCCCAGCAGATACGCCGCCTCGGTGAATGCCGGCCAGACCGTCGCCAGGGGCCGCTTCATGGAACGGAACGTCTCCTTGCAGAGATGGTGGTGCGTGTCGTCGCGGTGGATCAGGGCTACCAGCGGGCCGGTGTCGATCAGGATCACTTCCGGCGCTCCGACAGCAGGGCTCGGAGCTTCTCGCCGCTGCGCTCGGACAGGTCCGCCGGCCCTCCGGACACGCTGCCGATCAGGTCTTCGACCAGCTCGTACGGGGTCAGCTGGTCGCGCGCGAGCAGCTCCTCGATCGCACCCCGCACCAGCTGGGACTTGGTCTTGCCACGGCGCTTGGCGAGCTCTTCGAGCGCGCGGTCGGTAGCAGTGTCGAGGCGGATGCTCGTCGGCATGACAGCTCCTGTAGCACACCATTGTACTACAGCCAGATCAGCCCTCCCGTGGCTCTCCGCGCCCACCCGTCCCCCGGAGGGCCGGCACGGAGGCCGGCCCCTACGTCCGAAACAACACGCCACACCCGTCGTAGGGGCGGGAAGCCGCTATCGGGCGTCGCCCTCGCCGCTCCCGCCCTTCGCCTCGAGCTGGCGGACCGCCTCGAGAAACTGCTCCACGGGTTCGAGCCGTGCGAGGGCCTCGACGACCCTGCGCAGGTCCAGGCTGACGTACTCGTGGATGACGACGTTACGGAAGCCGGGGAGCGATTCGAGCACGGCCACCGCCTCGTCCGGGAGGAGGTCCAGGCGGCGCAGATTGCGCACGGCCTCGGTGTAATCCTCGAATCGCCAGCCGCGGCGCGCCGAGAGCTCTCCCGCGATGTCGACCACGAGCTGGGCGACCATCAAGAGCGAGAACATCACGTCGTTGTGGAGCGACTGGTCGCGCTCCAGCGCCTCGGGCCCGGGCACCCGGGCCGAGAGACGCCGGAGGTGCTCGAGGTGACGGCGCAGCTCGGCCAGCCTCTCGACGAGGAAGGTCACCGGGCGAGGGCCTCGAGCTTGATCTGCCGCATGCGGCGGAGGAACGGCGCCAGGTCGGCGGCCCGCAGCTGGACGTCGCGGCGGAAGGCGTGCTCCCGGGTCGCATCCCGGCACACCAGCAGCTCGCCTCGAGTGACGATCTCGCGGCCCAGCGTAGGAGGCGCGTCGTCGAGGATCACGACGTCCACCCGGCCCGTCCCCAGCCGCCCCTCGAGCTGTCCGGCGAGCCGCAGCCGGGTCTCGAACCGCTCCTTCTCGCTCGGCAGTCGGTCGCGATCCAGCAGCACGCCGAGGTCCACGTCGCTCTCGCGGTGGGCTCGACCCTCGGCGTGGCTGCCGAACAGGTAGACCGCCACCACCTCCGGCCCCGCGTGCTCCTCGAAGAAGCGGCGTATCCGATCCTTCATGCCGCGACGATCTTACGGCACGG
>DATKEH010000255.1:0-9386 GCA_035546355.1 Thermoanaerobaculia bacterium | reverse complement strand
GAGCTCTCTCCCTGCGGGCCCGGGCTCTGCCAGGCGGCGACGAAGTCGCCGTCGGCGTCGATCGCCACCGTCGGCCGGATCTGGATACCCTCGACGAAGGTGTGGACCTGGAATTCGGCGCCCTGCTTGCCGCCGCCGGCGGCGAAGCGCTGGCCATAGATGCCGTGGTCGCTGCCGTCCTGGGTGAAGCTCTCCCACACCACCACGAAGTCGCCGCTGTCGTCCATCGCCACCGCCGGGTTGCCCTGGGTGTGCTGCAGGAAGGTGTTGACGGTGAATTCGGCGCCCTGCGCGGCGAAGGGCGAGAAGCGCCGCGCGAACACGTCGCTGCCGCCGCCGCCGGCGGCACGGGTGAAGACCACCACGAAGTCGCCGCCGGGGTCCATCGCCACGTCGGGATTGCCGGCGTGGAACGACATCGAGCTGGGCGCCCGCACCTCCACCCCCTGGGGCACGCCGCTGGCACTGAAGCGCCGCACCCAGACGTCGGGCGACATGCCGATCGGGCCGCGGCCCTCCCACGCCACCACGAAGTCGCCGTCCCCGTCCACCGCCACCCGCGGGTCGGTCTGATTGCCCGCGGTGTGCGAGTTGACCAGGATCTCGCCGCTGAGCGGGTTGCCCAGACGGTCGAAGACCCGGGCGTAGACGCCGTCGCCGTCACCGTCCTGGTCGCGGCTCTGCCACACCACCACGAAGTCGCCGTCGGCGTCCACCGCCACGTCGGGCCGGATCTGCAGGCCGGCGGTGGTGATGTTGACGTGGATCACCGCCCCCTGCGGCAGGCCGTCGCGGTCGTAGCGCCGGGCGAAGATGCCCCAGGAGGCACCTGCCTCGTCGGCCGCCCAGACGACCACGGAGTCGCCGTCGTCGTCCATCGCCACCTGCGGCTCGGTCGCCACGCCGCTGGTCTGCACCGAGATCTTGAACTCTCCCGTGCCGGTGAGGCTCGCCTGCGCTCCGCCGGGGATCAGGATGGCGAGAAGGGCCGCCACCGCGGCGGCCCTGGTCGCGAGGTGAGCGGATGATAGGTGGTTCATGGCTGGTCTCCTTTGCAGGTGTCCGTCGGCTCGATCGTTCGCGACCACCTCGGTCGACCTCTGAGGGCCCTGAGAGTCGAAGTCGTCGCTCTGCTCATGGCACCTCCTCTCCAACCTGCGTCGAAGCAGTCGACGAGGGGCCACCCCCCGCCTCCACCCCTTCCGCGAGAGTCCCTGCTAGGCTTTCCCCAGGTATCGAGGAAGCCCATGGAAGCGCAGGCCACGCGCGGTACGGTGACGGCCCTGCTCGCCGGCGCGGACAGCGGGCGCGCCGCCTTCGACCAGCTGCTGCCCCTGGTCTACGACGAGCTGCGGGCGATGGCGCGCCGGCAGCTGGCTGGCGACTGGCGGCAACGGACCCTGGATACCACCGGGCTGGTCCACGAGGCCTACCTGAAGCTCGTCGACGAGACCGCGGTGCCGCTGAGGTGCCGCGCCTACTTCTTCGCCGCTGCGGCACGCTCGATGCGGCAGGTGCTGGTCGACGCCGCCCGGCGCCGCAGCCGACTGAAACGGGGAGGCGGCGCAGCCGCCGGGGACCTGGAAGCGGCCAGCCTCACGGTCGACGGCTTCGCCGCCGAGCTCCTGGACCTCGACCGTGGACTGGAGCGGCTGGCGCGGGACTACCCGCGCCAGGCCGAGGTGCTCGAGTGCCGCTTCTTCGCCGGCCTCTCGGTGGATGAGACCGCGAGGGCCCTCGATCTCTCGCCGCGTACCGTCAAACGGGACTGGTCGCTGGCTCGGGCCTGGCTCTACCGGGAGCTGCGCGGCGACCCGGCGCCGTCGTCAGGCTAGGGGCCATGGCGCCTCTCCCCATCGATCGCCGCCGGGTCGCCGAGCTCTTCGCCCGCGCCAGCGAAATGCCGTCGCACCAGCGCCGGACGCTGCTCGACGACGAATGCGCCGCAGCGCCCGTGCTGCGGGCCGAGGTGGAATCCCTGCTCGCCGCGGAGGGCCCCGCCCGCGGCTTCCTGGAAGACTTCGACCGCGATCGCGCCGGCGAGCTGCTGCGTGCCGACGAGGCGGCGGCGGTACCGGAACGCGTGGGCCCCTACCGCCTGCTGCGCGAGATCGGTCGCGGCGGCATGGGTGCGGTGTATCTGGCTGAGCGCGCCGACGGCCAGTTCGAGCAGCGGGTCGCCCTCAAGGTCATCAAGCGCGGCATGGACTCCGAGGCCATCCTCCATCGCTTCCTCCGCGAGCGGCAGGTCCTCGCCCGGCTGCACCATCCCCACGTCGCCCGCTTCTACGACGGCGGCCTCGGCGAGGACGGCCGCCCCTGGTTCGCCATGGAGTACGTCGAAGGCGCGGACATCACCCGTTACTGCGACGAGCGCCGCCTGGGCGTGGAGGCGCGCTTGCGGCTGTTCCACGACGTCTGCCGCGCGGTGCAGCACGCCCATGCCAACCTGGTGGTCCACCGGGACCTCAAGCCCTCCAACGTGTTGGTCACGGGCGAGGGCGACGTCAAGCTGCTCGACTTCGGCATCGCCCGCCTGCTCGGCGCCGACGGCGATCCCGGCGAGAGGACACTGACCGCGGCGGGCGCGCCGGTGATGACGCCGGAGTACGCCGCCCCCGAGCAGCTGGCGGGCGAACCGGTGACGACCGCGACGGACGTCTACTCCCTGGGTGTCGTCCTCTACGAGCTGCTGACCGGCCATCGTCTCCGACGCTCCGACCGCCGGTCCGGCGGCCCGGTGCGGGCGCTGCGCGAGGCAGAGCCGGAGCGCCCATCGTCGGTGGTGGGCCGAACCGACGAGCCCGGCCCCAGGAGCGGAACGAGCGAGAAGACTACCCCCGAGGCGGTAGCGCGCCGGCGGGGGACGACGCCGGAGCGCCTCGGGCGGCGCCTGCGGGGAGACCTCGACACGGTGACGCTGAAGGCGCTGCACAGCGAGCCCGAGCGACGCTATCCGAGCGCCGAGGCGCTTCTGGAGGACGTCGAGCGCCATCTTGCCGGGCTGCCGGTCTCCGCACGCCGCGACACGCTCGCCTACCGGGCCTCGAAGTTCGTCCGCCGCCATGCGGTCGGCGTGCTCGCGGCGGCTGCCTTCGTCGCGCTGCTCGGGGGCTTCGCCGTGACGGCCACCGTGCAGCGGGCTCTGACGGCGGCAGAACGCGATAAGGCCGAGGCCGTCAAGGACTTCGTCTTGAGCCTGTTCGAGGCGTCGAATCCGCTCATCGAGGCCAAGGGCGACGCGATCACCGCACGCGAGCTGCTGGAGCGGGGCGTCGCCCGGATCGACGCCGAGCTGGCGGGCCAGCCGACGATCCAGGCGGAGCTGCTCGGAGTAGTGGGTACCGCGTTCAAGGAGCTGGGGCTGTACGAGCGGGCCGAGCCGCTGCTCGAGCGAGCGTTGGCGCTGCGCCGGCAGGAGCTCGGCGAGGAGCACCCGGAGGTCGCTGCCAGCTCCAGCCACCTCGCCGCGCTCTACTACGCCCAGGGCGACTACGGCGGGGCCGAGGCGCTCCATCGCCAGGCGCTCGCCATCGGCCGCAAGTTGTACCGGGGCGACGATCCCGCCGTCGCCGGGTTCCTCGACGACCTCTCGGTGGTGCTGCGCGCCCAGCGCGACCTGGAAGAGGCGGGCGCGCTCGCTCGCGAAGCGCTGGCGATGCGGCGACGGCTGCTCGGCGGCAGCCACCCGGACGTGGCAAAGAGCCTGGTCAACGTCGCCGTGCCGCTCTACCTACGGGGCGAATACGACGCCGCCGAACCACTCTACCGCGAAGCCCTGGGAATGCGTCGACGACTGTTGGGAGACCACCACCCGGAGGTCGCGGCGACCATGAATCGGCTCGCCCTCCTGCTGCGTCGCAAGGGCGAGAGCGAAGCCGCCGAGCGCCTCTACCGCCAGGCCCTCGCCGCCTACCGCCGATCCCTCGGCGAGGAGCATCCGGACGTGGCGGCCACGCTCGGCAATCTCGCCCAGGTGCTCATGGACCAGGCGGACTACGAGGCCGCCGAACCCCTATACCGGCAGGCGATCAGCATGCAGCGACAGCTGCTGGGCGGTAGTCATCGCGACCTGGCCATCAGCCTCAATAATCTGGCGGTGCTCCTGTCGGAAAAGGGAGACGACGACGGCGCCGAGGCATTCTACCGGCAGGCACTCGCCATGCAACGGGAGGCGCTGGGCGAGGAGCATTGGGACGTGGCACTCGCGCTCTACAACCTGGCGTCGATCCTGCGCTGGAAGGGCCCCTCCGAGGAGGCGGACGCGTTGTCGCGGCAGGCGCTGGATCACTACCGGCGCCGGCTGCCGGCAGGGCACCCGCAGCTGGCCCGGGCGCTGGCGGTGCGTGGCCATCTCCTGCTGAACCAGGGACGACCCGCCGAGGCTGAGCCCCTGCTGCGCCAGGCGCTGACGATTCGGGAGCAGGCTGCGCCGGAAGACGACTGGCGCCGCGCCGAAGCCCAGAGCCTGCTCGGGTCCTGCCTATCGGCCCTCGGCGAGCTGCCGGCGGCGGAACCGCTGCTCCTCAGCGGCTACGACGGGCTGCGAGCATCCCGAGACAGGCGGCGCGAAGCGCATCGCGCGCTCGAGCAGAACCTCGAGTTTCTCGTCGTCCACTACGAGCGCCGCGACCTGCCTCGCCGAGCGGCTCTCTACCGGGCACGGCTGCGGGCGGAGCACCGGGGCGCCGACACCGCCCCTCCGGCGACTCAATAGGCCCGCGGCCGGGTGCGGCCGGCGCGGCCGCGGTCGTCGCGATCCCAATCGCGGTTGCGGTCGTAGCCGGTCCTGTTGCTGCCGCGCGACGGGTGGACGTGGGCGAAGTTGCGGTAGCCGCCGTGCCGCGCGACGAGGGTATCCATCAGCCAGCGGCTGCGCTCGAAGTCGCTGGCCAGCCGGTGCGAGATCGGCCCGCGCTGCAGGGCGCGGTCGGCGTCGTAGAAGCTCTGCAGCAAGGCCTCGAGCTGGCGGCGCGCGGGCTGCCTGTCGTTGCGCCGGGTCCGTTGCACGGCGGCGTTGTAGCGTGCCGCGTTGCGGTGCATCCGGTCGAGGGCCGCCAGGGTGTGCTCGGCCGACTGCCGGTTCGCGGTGTCGTGCCGGCCGCGGTATCCGCGGCGGTCGTGGCGCAGCTCGGAGGCGGCGCGGCGCACCACGTGCGCGCTGACGCCCTCCAGGTCGTGGGCCAGGCGCGGCACGTCGCCGCCCCTGGAATCCATCACTTGCGCCGAGAGATCGGTGGCGAGCCGTCCTCTGTGGAGGACACTCCTCCTAGGCAGGTGACCTCGCGTCGCGCTACTCTCCTCCGAGGAGGACACGATGATGCGACTCTCGCCCTGCCTTCTCCTCGCCTTCACCCTCTGCGCCGCGGAGGCGGCGGCCGCCAGCCCGGGGGTCGAGCAGGGGGCGTACGCCGCGCAGGGCGTGCTCGGGCTGGGCCTGCGCGAGATCGCGGCGGCGCTGGCCGCCGGCGAGACGACCTCGGAGCAGCTCGTCGCCGGGTACCTGGCCCGCATCGAGGGGATCGACGGCGCGGGGCCGACCCTGCGCAGCGTCCTCGCCGTCAACCCGGCGGCGCGCCAGGAGGCCAGGGCTTCGGACCGGCGGCGGGCGGCGGGCGAGCCCCTGGGCCCGCTCGACGGCGTGCCGATCCTGCTCAAGGACAACATCGAGTCGGCGGACGCGATGGCGACGACGGCCGGGGCGTTGGCGCTGGCCGACAACGTCACCGGCAGGGACTCGCCTCTCGTCGCCGGGTTGCGCGCCCAGGGAGCGATCGTCCTCGGCAAGACGAACCTGAGCCAGTGGGCCAACTTCCGGTCGAATCGCTCGATCAGCGGCTGGTCGGCGCTCGGCGGGCAGGTGAGGAACCCGCACATGCTCGACCGCTCACCCTGCGGCTCGAGCTCCGGCTCGGCGGTCGCGGTCGCCGCCGCGCTCGCCGCCGGCGCCGTCGGCACCGAGACCAACGGCTCGATCATCTGCCCGGCGACGGTCACCGGCGTCGTCGGCTTCAAGCCGACCGTGGGCCTCGTCTCGCAGCGCCACATCGTGCCGATCTCGTCGTCGCAGGACACGGCGGGGCCGATGACCAGGACCGTCGCCGGCGCGGCCTTGCTGCTCGCCGCCATGGCCACCGGCGAGGCGAAGGCCGACTACGTCGCGGCGCTCGATGCCGGCGCGCTGGCGGGGGCGCGCATCGGCGTCGCCCGCTTCGCCCAGGGATCGAACCCGGACGTCCTGGCGCTGTTCGACCGGGCGCTCGCCGACCTCGGCGCGGCCGGCGCCGTGCTCGTCGAGATCGCCGAGCACGAGGCGCCGGAGGGTTTCTGGACGCATGCGCGCACGGTGCTGCGCTACGAGTTCAAAGCGACCCTCGACGACTATCTGGCGCAGGCGGCGCCGGCGGTGGCGACGCGGAGCCTCGGCGCGCTGATCGCCTTCAACGAGGCGCACGCCGACGTCGAGCTGGCGCTCTTCGGCCAGGACATCTTCGAGGCCTCCGCGGCGCTCGGCGGCCTCGACAGCGACGAGTACGTCGCGGCGCGCGACGCGGCCCAGCAGGCGGCGCGCGCCGGCGGCGTCGACTTCCTGCTAGCGCAGCACGACGTGGTGGCGATCGTCTCCCCTTCCGGCCCGCTGGCGCCGCGGATCGACGCCATCAACGGCGACGTCTGGCCCGCATGGGCGGGCGCGGGGTGGATGGCGGCGGTGGCGGGGTACCCGCACCTCACCGTGCCGATGGGCGTCGTTCACGGGCTGCCGATCGGGATCTCCTTCATCGGCGGCCGCGACCGGGACGCGCAGATCCTCGCCCTCGGCTACGCCTACGAGCGGAAGACCCGCCGCCGCCCCGAGCCGGGATACCTCCCGGACGCCGAGGCGCTGCCGGGCATCGCGGCGGCGATGCGCGGCACCCGGGGCGCGCGCAGCGGCGGATGACGCGCCCTGGGAGCCAGGCGGGCGCCGGCGCTCGTCAGCCTTCGTGCGCCGCCCGCAGCGCGGCGATGTCCAGCTTCTTCATGTCGAGCATGGCCTGGAAGGCGCGTTCGTTCGCCGCCGCGTCCCCCTCCTTCAGCAGCTCGACGAACGCCGTCGGGGCCACCTGCCACGACAGGCCGAAGCGGTCCTCGAGCCAGCCGCACGGGCCCTCCTCACCGCCCTCGGACAGCGCCGCCCAGTAGCGGTCCACCTCCGCCTGGTCTTCGCACATCACCTGCAGCGACACGCCCTCGTCGAAGCCGAAGCGGTGCTCGAAATGGCTGTCCATGGCGACGAAGTCCTGGCCGGCGAGGACGAAGCGCCCGTGTTTGACGGTGCCCTCCGGCCCCTCGTCGGCGGTGTATCGAGCCACGTCCCCGACGCGGGAGTGGTCGAAGAGGGCGGTGAAGGTGCGCATCGCCTCCTCCGCGCGGCCGTGCTGCGCACCGGTGAACATCAGGCAGGGCACGATCTTCTGGCGGACGCCGTCTCTGCGTCCCAGGATCACCTGCCAGGAGACCCCGAACCGGTCCTGCACCCAGCCGAAGCGCTGGCTCCACGGATACGCCTGCAGCGGCATCAGGATCGACCCGCCGTCCGCCAGCGCGGTGAAGATGCTGTCCGTCTCCTCCACGCCGTCGGTGTGGACGAAGAAGGAGATGCTCGGGTTGATGGTGAACTGGGGCCCGCCGTTGAGGAGGGTGAACGGCAGGCCGGCCAGCTCGAGCTCCACCGTCATCACGCTGCCCGGCGGCTTGCCGCTGGGGTTGTCGAAGCTCTCGGGGTAGCGCGCGACCGCCGTGACGCGCGAGTCGGGAAACAGCCGCGTGTACGACTCTGCCGCCGCTTCGGCCTGGTCGTCGAACCAGAGGCAGGGGGTGATGCTCTTCATCGGCGTTCCTCCAAGTGTTCGTGGCGGCAGTGTAGTACAGCGGCGAGGGCGCGGATGGCGCCTGCGGCTTTGGCGCCGGAGCCCTTCCCGCGGTAGGCTCCGGCGTCCGCGCCGCATGGCGCTGTCACCGGACGAGACAGGGGGGACGGAAACCTGGCCAGGACCAAGGCGAGCCCTGCGGAAGGCCCTGGGGGCACCGCGCGCCGCGGCCGCGTGCTGGGGGTGCTGGCGCTGCTCGGCGCGCTCAGCGCCATGTGGGCGCTGTTTCTGTGGAGCGAGCTGGTGGCCTCGCGAGTCGGCGGCATTCCCTTCTGTGCGTTCGGCGAGGAGGGCTGCGCCGAGCTGTGGGACGCCGGCTTCGCCGGCGCGGTCCACCAGGCGACCGGCCTGCCGGTCGCGGGCTGGGGGCTGGTCTGGGGCCTGGCCGCGTTCCTCCTGCCGCTGGTGGCCCTGGTCGGCGCCAGCGAGGGCCGCCGCAGCGACCCTCTCGACGCGGCCGCGGCGATAACCGGGATCGCGGGCGTGGTGGGCGTCATCGTGCTGGTCGGAGCGAGCGCCGCCGCGGGCCTGTTCTGCAGCAGCTGCGCCTTGACCTACGTGTTGACCATCGGCTACGCCGGGGTCGCCTTCCTGGGTCTGCTCAGCGGCGACTCCAGGCTGTCCGGCCGCGGGCTGGCGCTCGCCGCCGGCGCCACCCTGGCGCTCTACCTGGCGCTCCTCTACCCGGGCCTGCGTACCCCCGAGAGCGTCGTGCGGGGCGGGGAGCGGGCGCTCGCCGCCACGGTTGCGACACGAGCTCCCGGCGGTGAGCCGTCCGCCCCGTCCGCCTCGCCCCCGGCGGCGCTGGAGGGCGCCGAGACGCTGCTGGCCGAGCTGATCGCCAACCTGCCGCCGTCGGGCCGGCAAGCGCTCAGCGACTCGCTCTTCATCTACTCCGGCTCGCCGCGGGTGGCGCCGCGGGAGCCCCGGGTGCTGCGCGGCGACCCCGACGCCCCGGTACGCATCACCGAGTTCTCGGACGTGCTCTGCTCGCACTGCGCGGAGCTGCACCGCACGCTCGCCTACCTCGAGACCGTGCTGCCGCCGGGCAGCTTCAGCGTCGACTCGCGCAACTTCCCCCTCGACGGCAACTGCAACCGCTACCTGCAGGCCGGGGGGCCGGAGTCGGTGCGCTGTCTCGCTTCGCGGACGCGGGTCTGCCTCGATCGCACGTCGCATGGCGAGGAGCTCGCCGGCGCGCTGTTCGCCCGCCAGGCCGAGCTGACGCCGCAGCTGGTCTTCGAGCTGGCGGCGCCCTTCATGGCGCCGGCCGAGCTCCAGCGCTGCGTGGCTAGCCGGGAGACGGCGCAGCAGCTGGCCGCGGACGTCGACTACGCCTGGTTCTTCGAGCCCGACGGCACGCCGCTGGTGCTGGTCAACGGCCGTCGCGGCACCAGCTTCGGCCCCTTCCTCTACGCCATGGTGCTCACCGGTGGCAGCGCCGAGCACCCGGCCTTGACGGCGCTGCCGCCCCCC
>DATKEH010000254.1:0-2382 GCA_035546355.1 Thermoanaerobaculia bacterium | reverse complement strand
GCGGCCAGCGCCGCCTGCCGCGGGTCACCCGGCGGCAGGCCGGACGCGATCCCCTCGAGCATCCAGGCGCGCGACAGGTTGAGCCCGTCGAGGTGGGCCAGCTTGGGGTCCGAACGGTCGGTCACCAGCGCCACCGGCAGCCAGCCCGCGGCGCCGTCCAGGGGCACCTGGGGCAGGAACGCCCCCAGCCAGGCGGCGTACTCTTCCGCCGCCATCACCCGCCGCAGCAGGTCCGCCTCACCGAGACAGGGGGAGAGGAAGTCCTGCCCCGACGGCTCGTACGCCAGCGGGCAGGCGCGGTCGCCGGCGTAGAGGCGGCGGATCGTCGCCACCAGCAGCTCTTCCAGGCTGGCGTCGCCCGCCGTCCGCGCCCAGTCCAGGGCGAGACCGAAGGCGAAGGCAGTCTGCGAGTGCTCCCCCATGCGGATCGGGTAGGCGAGCTTGGGGAGCCACTCGGCGAGCCGCGCCGCCGCCTCCCGCTCGAGCGGCGCCAGCGCCCCTGCCCAGGCGGCGGCCTCGGGGTCGGCCCACTGCCGCAGCTCGGCGGCGAGCTGCAGCACCCAGGCGAGGCCGTAGGGGCGCTCGAAGGAGACCCGCCCCTCCCCCTGCAGGTAGGCCACCTCGCCGGCGATGCGCTGCGGTGTCAGGCTCGCGGCGAGGGCGGCCCGCGCCGCGTCGGCGAAGGGCGCGGCCGGGAACAGCCGCCCCAGCCGCGCCAGCAGCCAGTGGCCGTGCACCGACGAATGCCAGTCGTAGCAACCGTAGAAGGCCGGGTACAGCTCTCGCGGCGGCGCCACGTCGGCGTCGGCAGCGAGCACGTGGGCGATCTTGTTGGGGTACTCCTCGTGGACGCAGGACAGGGCGAGGGCGGCGAAGCGGCCGGCGGCGGCGGCATCGAGCGCGGGCGCGGGGGCCGGCGCCGGGGAGGCGGCGAGCGGCGGCGCCGGCGTCGCCAGCAATACGAGCAGCAGCAGGAGGCGTCGCATGACGCCGATGCTGTCACCGGCCGCCGTCGCGGTCCAGTTAACCACCGCGGGCGCCGTTCGTCTCCCCCTGCAGAACCCGGCCGCTCCCGGCCCGTATCAGCTACGGAGGCAACCCGTGAACGACCTCGCTCCCGTCCTCGCCATCGTCGGCTTCATGGCCGTGCTCGGCTGGATCCTGCGCACCTTCTCGGACAACCGCCGCCGGGTCAAGATCGCCGAGGCCCACGCCGCCCTGCACCGCGACCTGCTGCACAAGTTCGGCTCCTCCGAGGAGCTGCTCGCCTATCTGGGCAGTGACGCCGGTCGCGAGCTGCTCGGCACCACCGCATTGGAGCGTCCCGCCCCCCTGGCGCGCATCCTCGGCGCGGTACAGGCCGGCATCCTGCTCACCGCCGTCGGCGCGGCGCTCTTCCTGGCCCGCGGGCTCGAGGGGATGGGACGCGACGCCTACACCGGCTTTGCCTTCCTCGGCATCCTGGCGCTGGCGGTCGGCCTCGGCTTCCTCGCCTCGGCGGCCGCCTCCTGGGCCCTGGCGGCGAAGCTCGGCCTGATGGCGTCGCCGCGGGCCCCCGAGCCGGTTCCCTGAGGTGCGGCCGATGCGAGCCGCGGCGTCGCCGATGACCTGGTCCCGCTTCGCGGTGGCGGCGGTGACGGCGGAGCCGCCGACGGGGGCCCGCGACGCCGAATTCGCGGCGCTCTACGCCGCCACCGCGCGGCCGCTGTGGGGGTACCTGCGCGCCGCCTGCGGCGACCCGGCGACGGCCGACGACCTGCTGCAGGAGAGCTACCTGCGGTGGTTCGAGTCCGACCCCGCGCGGCGCGACGCGGGGGGACAGCGGGCCTACCTCTTCGCCATCGCCACCAACCTGCTGCGCGACCGCTGGCGGCGCGGCCGCCGCGCCCCCGACGCCACACCACTCGGTGACGGCGACGCCGCCGCCCCGGCCGGCGGCGACGCCGTCGCCACGCGGGTCGACGTGCAGCGGGCCCTGGCCCAACTGCCGCCGCGCGAGCGGCAGCTGCTGTGGCTGGCGCACGTCGAGGGCCTGAATCACCAGGAAGTGGCGCAGGTGCTGGGGCTGCGGCCGGCGAGCGTGCGGGTGCTGCTGTTCCGGGCGCGGCGGCGGCTCGCCGGCGGCCTCGGCGCCGGCGCGGAGGCGCGTCCGTGATCCGCCCTCGCGACTGCGGGCGGGAGGGCGAGGTGCTGCGAGCGGTGGGCGCGGGAGAGCCGCCGGCGGAGCTCGCCACCCACCTGGGCGTCTGCCCGGCCTGTCGCGACGCCGCCGCCGCGCAGCGCCTGCTCGCCCTCGTCGCCCCGCTAGCCGGGGAGGCGCGGCTGCCGGAGCCGGCCGCCCTGCTGGCGCGGGCGCGGCAGCGGCGGCAGGCGGCGGCGATG
>DATKEH010000253.1:0-2251 GCA_035546355.1 Thermoanaerobaculia bacterium | reverse complement strand
GCCGCGCCGCCCCATCCGCTTGGCCTTGGCCCAGTCCCGATTCATGGCGGCGATGAGCTCCACCGAGATCTCCTTCGGGCACACCGCCTCGCACTCGCGGAAGTTGCTGCAGGCGCCGAACCCCTCCTGCTCCATCTGACGCACCATCCGCTCCGCCCGACGGTAGCGCTCCGGCTGCCCCTGGGGTAGCAGGGCCAGGTGGGCGACCTTGGCGGCGGTGAAGAGCTGGGCGGCGCCGTTGGGGCACTGCGCGACGCAGGCGGCGCAGCCGATGCAGGCCGCGGCCTCGAAGGCGCGCTCGGCGTTCGGCCTGGGGACCGGGAGGGCATTGGCGTCCGGCGGGCTGCCGGTGTTGACCGAGACATAGCCGCCGGCGGCGATGATGCGGTCGAACGCGCCCCGGTCGACCACCAGGTCCCTGACCACCGGCAACGGGACCGCCCGCCAGGGCTCGAGGGTGAGCCGGTCGCCGTCGCGGAACTCCCGCATGTGCAGCTGGCACACGGTGGTGGCCGCCCGCGGGCCGTGCGCCTCGCCGTCGATCATGAAGCCACAGGTGCCGCAGATCCCCTCCCGGCAGTCGCTGTCGAAGGCGACCGGCGCCTCCCCCTCGCCGATGAGGCGCTCGTTGAGCACGTCGAGCATCTCCAGGAAGGACATGTCGGGGTTCACCTCCGGCATCTCGTAGGTGACGAAGCGCCCCGGCTCGTCCCCCGACCGCTGCCGCCAGATCTGCAGCCTCAACCGCATGCTACTTGTAGCTCCTCCTCGTCGGCTTCACGTATTCGAACTCCAGCTCCTCCTTGTGCAGCCTGGGCTCGCCGGTCTCGCCGCCGTGCTCCCACGCCGCCACGAAGCTGAAATCCTCGTCGTCGCGCAGCGCCTCTCCATCCTCGGTCTGGTACTCCTCGCGGAAGTGGCCGCCGCAGGATTCCTCGCGCATCAGCGCGTCGCGGCACATCAGCTCGGCCAGCTCGAAGAAGTCCGCGACCCGCCCGGCCTTCTCCAACGACTGGTTCAGCTCCTCGCCGCTGCCCACCAGCTTGAGGTCGCTCCAGTAGCGCTCGCGGAGAGCTCCGATCTCGCCGCGGGCGGCACGCAGCCCCTCGGCGGTGCGCGACATGCCGCAGGCCTCCCAGGTAATGGCGCCGAGCTCGCGATGGAACGAGTCGACGGTGCGCGTGCCGCCGATCGCCAGCAGCCTGTCGACCCGTCCCCGCACCTCCTGCTCGACGCGCCGGAACCCTGGATGGTCGACCTCCATCCGCTCCTGCCCCAGATACCGGGAGAGGTAGTCGCCGATCGTGTAGGGGAGGACGAAGTAGCCGTCGGCGAGGCCCTGCATCAGCGCCGAGGCCCCCAGCCGATTGGCGCCGTGGTCGGAGAAGTTCGCCTCGCCGATGACGTACAGCCCGGGGATGGTGCTCATCAGGTCGTAGTCGACCCACAGCCCCCCCATCGTGTAGTGGGGGGCGGGGTAGATCCGCATCGGTAACTGGTAGGGGTCCTCGCCGGTGATCAGGCGGTACATGTCGAACAGGTTGCCGTAGCGGGCCTCGATCGTGCTCCGCCCCAGGCGGCGAATGGCGTCGGCGAAGTCGAGGTAGACGCCGAGGCCCCCGGGGCCGACACCGCGCCCCTCGCCGCAGATCTTCCTGGCGGCCCGCGAGGCGACGTCGCGCGGCACCAGGTTGCCGAACGCCGGGTAGCGGCGCTCGAGGTAGTAATCGCGCTCCGCCTCGGGGATCTCGCTCGCCGGCCGCGGGTCGGTGGGGTCCTGCGGCACCCAGATGCGCCCGTCGTTGCGCAGCGACTCGCTCATCAGGGTGAGCTTGGACTGGTACTCCCCCGAGGGGGGGATGCAGGTGGGGTGGATCTGGGTGAAGCAGGGGTTGGCGAAGAAGGCGCCGCGGCGATGGGCCCGCCAGATGGCGGTGGCGTTGCACCCCTTGGCGTTGGTCGACAGGTAGTAGACGTTGCTGTAGCCGCCGGTCGCCAGCACCACCGCGTCGCCGGCGTGGGAGCGGATCTCGCCGCTGACCAGGTCGCGCACGACGATGCCGCGCGCCCGCCCCTCCTCGACCACCACGTCGAGCATCTCGCTGCGCGGGAACATCGCCACCTTGCCCGCGTCGACCTGGCGCTCGAGCGCCTGATAGCAGCCGAGGAGCAGCTGCTGGCCGGTCTGCCCCCGGGCGTAGAAGGTGCGCGACACCTGCGCGCCGCCGAACGAGCGGTTGGCGAGCAGGCC
>DATKEH010000252.1:0-26174 GCA_035546355.1 Thermoanaerobaculia bacterium | reverse complement strand
TAGAGCAGCAGCTGCAGCACCACCAGCGGCACCGGTTTGGGATCGGCGAGCAGGGCGAACGGGCCCTCCGAGATCGGCACCGGGGTGAGCGCCCGCAGGTAGTGCACCACCGAAAGCTGCTTGAGCAGCGGCGGCAGCAGGAAGTGCAACCACTCCCACAGGAACAGCAGGGCCACCACGTAGCCGGGGCCGCGCAGCAGCGTCCCCACCGCCAGGAACAGCGCCCCGTAGGCGGCGCATCCGAGCATCGTCATGCCGACGTAGGCCAGCAGCTCGCTCGACCCGGGCGGCCGCAACAGCCGCCCCAGCCCTCCCGGGTAGTAGGCCGCTGCCATGCTCAGCACGGTGGCGGGCACGAACAGCGCCCATCCCAGCGCCAGCGCCGCCAGGTACTTCCCCACCACCACCACCCAGCGCGGCGTAGGCGACAGGAAGTAGTAGTGCAGGCTGCGCTGCTCGACCTCGCCGCGCACCAGGCCCATGAACAGCGCCAGGCTGCCGAAGAACAGCACCACCCGCACCATCAGGCCGTGGTAGAGGTTGGCCAGCTCCTCGCGCGGCACCTGCCCGCGCAGCTCGCCCTCGGGCGCGAGCTTCATGTGCACCAGCACCATGCCGACGGTCAGCGCCACCGGCAGCGCCGCCAGGGCCAGCAACCAGACGACGCGGAAGCCGAGCAGCTGGCGCCGCCATTCCAGGCGCACGATGCCGAACAGGCGGTTACGCATCGCGCTCCTCCCGCCGGGGGCTCACAGGTGCCGCTCCTGCGGTCCGATCAGGTACTGGTAGACGGCGAGCACGTCGTCGTCGGCCGGCGCCACCGTCTCCAGCGCCACCTCGCCGCCGCTGACCAGGCGGTTGAGCAGCAGGAAGAAGCGGTCCGGGTCGCGGGTCTTGACGTGCAGCCCGGCGCGGTCCTCGTGCAGCTTGACCTCGACCACGTGGTCCTGCTCGAACAGGCGCGCCGCCAGGGCCGAAGGGTGCGGGCAGCGGACGATGACCTGCAACGGGTGCTCGACCATCTCCTCGCGCACCTCGGGGATGTCGCCCTTGGCCACCACGTAGCCCTGGTTGACCAGCACCACCTGCTCGGCGATCAGGTCGACCTCGTGCAGGATGTGGCTCGACACCACCAGGAAGCGTCCCTCCCCCGACAGCTCCTGGAACAACCCGATCAGCTCGGCGCGCGCCATCGGATCCAGGCCGTTGAGCGGCTCGTCGAGCACCAGCACCCGCGGCTTGTGCGCCATCGCCTGCGCCAGCCGCACCCGCTGCCGCATCCCCTTGCTGTAGCCGGCCACCCGGCGGCGGGCGGCGTCGGTGAGCTGCACCCGCTCGAGCGCCTCCCAGGCGAGAGCCCGCGCCGCGGCCTCGTCGTGGCCGTGCAGGCGCAGGGTGCCGACGACGAACTGCAGGCCGGTGACGCCGCGCGGGAAGCCGTCGACGGCGGCGCAGTACCCCAGCTTGCCGAACAGCTCCACCGGCCGGTCGGGCGGCGTGCCGAGCACCGAGATGGTGCCGCGCGTCGGCCGCAGCAGCCCGGTCATCAGGTTCATGATGGTGGTCTTGCCCGAGCCGTTGGGGCCCACCAGGGCGGTGATCCCCGGCCCCAGGCGCAGGGTCACCCGGTTGACCCCCAGCACCTCGCCGTAGAACTTCGAGACGTCGTTGAAGACGATGTGCTCGGCGTCGCTCACCGCACCACCTCGTAGGCGCGCACCCGGCGGGCCAGCAGGATGCAGCAGGCGGCGAGCAGCACCGTCACCACCGCCGCCGCCGCCAGCGGCGAGAGGGCGTCCTGCACCGGCGGCATGCCGAACAGGGTGCGCCACAGGGTGTCCAGGACCAGCGGAATGTGGAGCAGCGCGCCGAGGTCGGTGCGCAGAGTGGCGCCGATGATGCCGCCGAGCAGGGGTAGCAGCAGGAAGAACGAGGCGAAGGCACCCTCGGCGGCGGCCTTGGCGCGCATCACCGCGGAGATGGCGAGGCAGACGAAGGCGAACACGGCGATGGTCAGCCAGCTGCCGAGGAAGGTGCCGGTGGCGAGCAGCGGGTTGCCCACCATCCAACGCCCACCCTCGAGGCTGACCTGCAGACCGTAGAGCAGCAGCCCCGGCACCCAGGTCACCGCCGAGGCGAGCAGGGCGATGACCAGCAGCTTGCCGGCCACGTACTCGAGCCGCGACAGGGGCCGCCCCAGGTAGAGCGGCAGGGCGTTGTCGCGCATGTCGGTGGAGATCAGCGTCGCTCCCGAGGTGAGCACGACGAAGAAGGCGAAAATGCTCTGCACCCGCACCAGGCGCAGGAAGAAGCCGGCGTCGATGGGGAAGATCTGGTCCACCGGGATCTGCAGCATCTTCAACGCTTCGGCGTTGTGGTGCAGGTAGATGATGACCGCCGCCGCCAACGGGTAGAAGCAGGCGGCGATGAGGAAGAAGAGGGTCTTGCGGCTCCCCAGAGCGTCGCGCAGCCCGTAGCGGGTGAGCACCAGGAAACGGCTCCAGGCCGGCGTCCAGCGGCCGCGGTAGGCGCGGAAGCCGTGCCTATGCACCGCCATTGCCGTTGCCCTCCATGGCGCGCAGGAAGATGTCCTCGAGCGAGTCCCGCTTGTAGAGCAGGCGGCGGATCTGCACCCCCTGCTGGTCGGCCACCCGGTAGAGATCGCGCACGGCGACACCGTCGGGCAGCACCACCTTGAGCTGCCGCCTGCCGGCCACCGCGCACTGACACCCGAGCTCGGCGAGCGCCTGCGGGAAGCTGCCGTTGGCGCCGCGCGTCTCGAGCTCGAGGAAGGTGCGGTTGGCGCGTCGCTCGGCTTCGAGGTCGCAGTAGGTGGCGATGCGCCCCTCCTTGAGCACCACCACCTCGTCGCACACCACCTCGACGTCGCGCAGCAGGTGCGACGAGAGCACGACCCGCGCCTCCCCGCGATCGCGGATATCCTGGATCAGCTCGAGCATGCGCTGGCGGCCGGTGGGGTCGAGGCCGTTGGTGGGCTCGTCGAGGAAGATCAGCTGCGGCCCGTGCACCAGCGCCTGCGCCAGCTTGGCCATCTGCTTCATCCCCAACGAGTAGCTCTCCATCGGCCGGTACCGCGCCTCGCCGAGGCCGACGAAGAACAGGGTCTCGTGGGCGCGCTCGAGAGCGAGCTGGGGCGGCAGCCCGGAGAGCTCCCCCATCAGCCGCACGAAGCGGATGCCGGTCATGCCGGCGATGAAGGAGTCGCGCTCGGGCATGTAGCCGACGCGCGCCCTCAGCTCGCGGCTCTGCCGCACCACGTCGAGGCCGAGCAGGCGCGCCGCACCGGTGGCCGGCGGGTGGAACCCCATCAGCGTGTGCAGCAGCGTCGTCTTGCCGGCGCCGTTGGGCCCCAGCAGACCGATGGCACGACCGGTCAGCTTGGCCTCCAGCTCCTCGAGGATCCAGCGCCGGCCGAAGCGCACTCCGAGGCCGTCGAGCTCGACGACCCCGGGCGCCGCCGCCGCCTCGTCCAGGGCCGGCGGCGCCGGCAGCGGCTCGCCGGGAACCAGCGGCGCGGCGGCAGGGGGTTCGGTCACGGTCATGAAGCTACCTTACGGGGCGGGCGGCGGAAAGAGTCGCGGGTCGTCCCCCCGCCCCGGGCCGGCGCAGAGGCCGGCCCCTACGACCGCAGCAGGGTTCCGCGCCGTCGTAGGGGCGGGGGCTCCGTCCCCGCCCGTGAGGGCCGGCGCAGAGGCCCTCACGACCGCCGCCCGCCCCGACCCTCACCCGCCCGCCATGCCCTTGAGCAGCAGCAGTTTGACCAGGCCGAGCGGGTCGTAGCTGCTGGAGGTCGCCAGCAGGATCCGGTCGTCCTCGCCGTAGGCGTAGGCCAGGCTCGGCCCGAACCCCTCGCTCAACCCCTGCATGGCGGCGCGCATCTCCTCGGGCAGGCCCTCCGCCAGCGCCCCGCTGCCGAGGATCTCGGCCAGCGGCTGCGCCACCGCCGAGAAGTCCTGGTACCACAGCGCCGACAGGTTGACCTGGGCGTCCGCCGGCAGCATCGCCCGCAGCCGCGACGAGTGCAGCAGGTTGTGCTCGCTGGCGCGATAGCGCAGCGCGCGGTCGAGCAGCGCCGCGCTCGGCGTCGCCACCAGATAGCCGTCGGCGAAGGTGTACCAGGCCTCGAAGGGCATGCCGTCGGGCTTCTCGCGCCGCACCCGCCAGGCGGTGCCGGCCGGCAGCGACTCCTCGCTGACCACCACCGTGCCCTCGCCGAGGTCGCGCACCTTGGCGTCGAGCTGGGCGAAGAGCTGCTCGAGGCCGATCTGCAGCCGCACCGGGTCGTAGACCTCCACCACCACCTTCCACGCCGGCTCCGGGGCCAGCGGCCCGTCGAGGGCGAAGGCGATCTCGCCGCCGAGGTTGGTGAACAGGTCGGCCTGCAGGTCGATACCCTGCTCGCGCTCGAACTCGGCGAGATCGACCAGCACGTCCTCCCGCTCTTCGGCGGTCAGCGCCCCCATCAGGTCGGCGAACAGCGCCGCCGGCTCCTTGAAGACGAAGGCCGCCGCGGTCGCCGCATCGGGGCCGACGAAGCCGAGGCTGCCCATCGGCGCCGGCGCGGCCAGCCAGGAGGCGATGCCGCGACGAGCCTCGGTGAACGACAGCACCGCGTGCCGCCGCGTGGTGTCCCCGTCCACCCACTGCTCGATGACCAGGTGCTCGACGTCGGCGACTCCGAGCCGCTCGAGCCGGGCCATCTCGTCGGCGCTCTTGCCGCTCAGCACCCAGCTGCCGAGGTCGACGGCGATCAGGGTGTCGACGCCGTCCTGGTAGCGGCTCGCCAGCGTGGCGTGGAAGGGCTCGTCGGCGAACCCGGCCCCGCCGCTGGCCAGCGCGGCCCCCATCGCCTGCAGCGGCGCCGCGTCGATGGCGGCGACCACGTGCTCGTCGCCGGGCCAGATCCACAGCCCCTCGCCGCCGCCGCTGGCGGCGGCCGGGTCGCTGACCACGTGGATGGTGGCGCCCTCGCCCCACTCGCCGGCGAGCTCGGCGAGCTGCTCGTCGAGCCGCAGGCGGAAGCCTGCCGGGTCGAGCACCTGCGCCACCGCCACCGGCCCCACCAGCTCGTCGCTGCCGTCGAGCCAGCCGGCGAGCACCACCTCCTCGCCCAGCGTCTCGCCGAGCACGGCCAGGCGCGCCAGCACCTCCTGCAGGCGCCCCAGCGCCTCCTCGCTCTGCCACCACTCGGCGAGCAGCGCGTTCTCCGCCACCCGCTCCTCGACCCGCGCCAGGCTCTCCTGCAGCGAGCCGGAGAGGTTGGGCAGCGTGACGTACAGCACCGTTCCCCGGGGCATGCTGGCGAGCAGGTCGGAGCCGTAGCGGAGGCCGGGCAACGGAACCGACCGCAGCTCGTCCTCCAGCGCCACCACCGCGCGCAGCAGCGCCAGGTACCTCTCCTGGTTGGGGCTCCAGGCCACTTCCTCGGCCAGCGGCACCGTCGCCAGCGCCGGGTTGCTCGTCACCTGGTCGCCGGGACGCAGCACCGCCAGCCGCCGGCCGCGCTGATCCACGTGCACCTCGCCCTCGAACACCGAGACGCGCGAGCCCTTGGTGCCGGCGTTGACGCTGAACACCGTCCCCTCGACGGAGACGACGACCTCGCCGGTGTCGACGTAGAGCTTGCCGTCGCGCTGATCCGCCGCCTCGACGACCAGGTTGCCGCCTTCGAGGTCGATGGTCGTGCCCGCCCGGTTGCGGGTCACCGCGAAGCGCGAGCGCTCCCGCAGCTCGACCCGCGAGCCGTCGTGCAGCTGCACCACCGCTCCGCTGCCGCGCGGCGTCACCACCTCCTGTCCGTAGGGGATCTCGGCGCCGGCCGAGAAGCTCCCCGCGGAGTCGCTGGAGACCGTGAACAGCGCCCCTTCGACGACCCGCATCATGGCCCCGGCGCCGTCGCCGCTCGGCCAGTAGCGCCAGACCACCCAGGCCTGCGTCAGCCCGAGGGCGAGCAGCGCCGCGGCGGCGAGGCCCCACTTCCAGCGCGAGCGCGAGCGCTCGACGGTACCGCCGGCGAGGCGCTGATGGGCCCCCAGACGCAGCCGGCGCAGCTCGCGGCGGCAGGCGATGCAGGAGCGGGAATGGTCCTCGACCAGGAGGGAGCGCTCGCCCTCGAGGCGCCCCTCGAGATACGCCGGCAGCAGGGCCTGGATGTCGGAGCAGTTCAGCACCGTCCCCGGGCCGGCGGCGGCGGCGGCCCTGCGGATGCCCTCCCACGCCCGCTCCAGGGCGGCCTCCTCCCGCCGTGCGTCGAGCCCGGCGGCCTCGCCGCGGATCTCGTCGCAGGCCCTGTCGATCGGCTGGTCGTCGTATCGCGTGTGCTGGCTCATCGTACGTCTCCTGCTAGCTCCCGCATGTGCTTCTGGAGGGTGCGCCGCGCGCGGTGGAGCGTCACCGCCACCACCGCCGCCGAGGTGCCCAGCAGCTCGGCGATCTCGCCGTTGGAGAGGCCCTCGATATGGCGCAGGGTGAAGACCTCGGCGCCGCGCTCGTTGAGCTCGCCGAGGCCCCGGCGCAGCGCGTCGCGCAGCCTCCGGCTCTCCAGCAGCCGCTCGGCGGTGGCGCGATCGTCGGGGAGCTGCGGCGCCCCCTCCAGCGGTACGGCGCGGCTGGTCTTGCGGCGGCGCAAGACGTCGAGCGCGGCGTTGGACGCCGCCCGCCGCAGGTAGCCTCCCGCCTCCTCCTCGAGGGTGGCCAGGTGGCCGCCGTCGAGCAGGCGCAGGAAGACCGTCTGCACCACGTCCTCCGCGTCGCTCTCGCTGCCGGTGACCCGTAGCGCGGTGCGGAAGACGGACCGCCCGTGCTCCTGGAACAGCGCCTCCAGCCTCTGCGGCGGCGGCCCGGGAGCGGGCGTCGGGGTGTGGGTTTGCATTGCCAGGGGCACCTCGTCCTCCATGTCCTTACTCCTAGTACGCGACCCCCCGCGTTGTCTTAACAGCGGGCCGCCGCGGAGGGCGGCCCCTACGACCTTCGTCGACCGCCTCACCTTCGGTCGTAGGGGCGGGCCTCAGTGCCCGCCCGCCGATCCACCCGGCCACCGTCCAGGCGACGAAGAACAGGGCGAGCCCCCAGGACATCGACCCGTAGATGGCCTCGAAGGACGGGGTCGCCAATGCCACCGCGTACAGGCCGGCGTTGAGCGCCAGCAGCGCCGGCACGCCCCAGCGCGGCGGGCGCAACGCCACCGCCACCAGCATCACCCAGTAGTAGCAGGTCAGCAGCCCGACGGCGAACGCCGCCGCCGGGCCGAGCGCGGCGGCCTCGGCGGGATCGCTGCGCCACGCGGCGGCGGCGACCAGCAGCAGCGACAGCCCGGCGGCGGCGGCGATCCACGCCCGGCGCTCGTCCCGGCGCTCGTTCATCACCTCCTGCCACACCAGCCAGGGCTCGGCCAGCGACCAGTCGACCAGCCGTCGCTCCATCGTCTGGCGGTCGTAGAGCAGCAGGTTCCCGAGGCCGACGTTGTTGGTCAGCCAGGTCTCCCGGTGCTGGGCGGTGTTGCGGGCGAACTCCGCCCAGGCGGCCGCGCCGCGGCCGGTCAGCGCGCCGGCGCCGGCCCCGACCACCGCCGCCAGCAGGAAGCCGCCGGCGAAGCGGAAGGCCCAGCGCGGCGAGCGCCGGCGCAGCAGATCGCGCAGCCCGACCACCGCCGGGCCGAGCAGGAAGGCCAGCGGGAAGATCCGCACCAGCGCGCCGTAGGCGAACAGCGCCCCGGCGCCGGCGTGACGCTGGCGGCGCAGCATGCAGATGCCCACCAGGAAGGCGGCGAGCCAGTCCTGGCGCAGGAAGGCGCCGCCGACCCAGTCGAAGCGCCAGGCGTAGCCGAGCCCGAAGAGGATCAGCGCCTCGCATCCCACACGGGCGCCGAAGGTGCGGAAGGGGTAGCCGAAGGCCACCGCCAGCAGCAGCGGGTCGATCCAGCCGAGCAGCGCCAGGTTCGGTCCCGACGCCGGCAGCCAGGCCACGCCGAGACGGGCGACGAAGGTCCACGCCGGCGAGGGGTTGTAGCCGTGGTCCTTGCGGATCCGGTTCAGGTACTCGAGCCGGTTGGCGGTCAGGAAGTGGTGGTGGTCGGCGGCGAACGCCGCCCAGCGCTCGGGGGTGAACCGCCGCTCGACCGCCTGGATCTCCTGCCACAGCGACGCGGTCGACAGCACGCGGTTGGTCGCGAGATCGCGCAGGTGCGGCGGCGGCGGCAGCTCGGGCGCGGTCTGGCGCTGCGCCGCCACCGACGCCAGATAGAGGCCGTCGTAGCCGAGCTCGGGGAAGTACTTCGACCCCAGGTAGTAGTGGAACTGCTCCCAGTGGTGCACGTAGCCGGCGCCGTGGAAGCCGCCGAAGTTGTAGTAGGCGCCGGCGGCGATCGCCGCCATCAGCGCCAGCGCCGGCCCGGCCTGGCGGGCCGCGAGGCGCCCGGGGCGCAGCTCGCGCCACAGCACCAGCGCGAGGGCGAGCAGCGACAGGCCCCCCTTGAGCCACAGCTCGGCGCGCGCGTCCACGGTGCGGAGGAGCCTAGCAGCAGCGGCGGAGAGATCCGGCCCTCCGCGAGCGGCGCCGGGCGACGCGCCGTTGACATTCGCCGAGGGACTCTGCTACGTTCCCGCCGGAACAGCGCTTCCGTCGGCTCCCGTACGACTCGGCCCAGCGACTTGGACATCAGGAGAACGCGCGATGGTGAGCATCTCGAGGAGAGCGGCGGTCGTGGTCGCGGTCCTGTCCCTTTGTGGCGGTGCGGCGCTGGCGCAGGCGCCCGGGTTCGTCGGCTCCTACGAGCTCGGGGATGGCCCGGGGTGGGACGACGACGGCGGCGCCGTCCCCCTCTCGTGCCTGCAGGCGTGCGCCGAGGTCTTCGGCGGCAGCGCGGCCAACTACGCCTGCTCGACCGAGCTCGAGACCATCGACAACCTCGCCTGGCTCGACGGGTGGGGCGACACGCAGTACTGCCATCCCGAGACCGGCGTCCCGCAGCCCGAGGGCTTCGTCTTCGGCACCAACGCCGACTGTGGAGAAGAGGGCTGCTACTACTCGGCCTACATTCGCGATCACCAGGCGTGTTTCGAACAGACCAACTACTGCTTCGCGGTGGCGCCGGCGTCGGTGCTCGAGATCCCGACCCTGAACCTCGCGGGCCTGGTGCTGATGGCGGCCCTGCTGTCGGCCTTCGCGGTGCCGCTGCTCAGGCGGCGGTAGCCGCCGTCGCCCCTCCCTAGGGGTCGGCCGCCCCCAGGCGCGCGACGGCGTGCTCGTACTCCTGGCGGTACGAGGTGGCCGACAGCGGCGCCAGCACCGAGCGCGCCTCGGACCACGCCGCCCGCGCCTCCTCGCCTCGACCCTGAGCCGCCAGCAGGTCGCCGCGGGCGAGATGGCCGCGCCCCAGGGAGGAGCGCCAGCGGGCGTTGGTCGGGTCCCGCTCGACCAGGCGCGCGTCGAGGGCCACCGCCTCCTGCAGCGCAGCGGCGGCCGCGGCCGCGTCGCCCGCCGCCCGGCGCACCCTGGCGACGTCGTGGAGGGCCTGGGAGAGGTTCATCAGGTGCTCGGCATCGGCGGGGTGGCGGACCACGATCTCGCGGTCGATGCGCAGCGCCTCGTCGAATGCCGCCCGGGCGAGCGGCAGGTCGCCGTCCCCCTCGTGGACGGTGCCGATCCGGTGGTAGCTGCGCGCCAGCATGCTGTCCCAGTTGGGATTGCCCGGATCGCGGCCGACGAGGCGGCGCGCCATGGCCAGCGACTCTTCGTAGGCGTCCATGGCGCGATGCGGGTCGCCCCGGCGCTGGTAGAGGCCGCCGAGATCGTCCCAGGCGTCGGCGAGGGCCCCCTGCGCCGTCACGTCCTGCGGCCGCTCGGCGGCCAGCTGCTGACCGAGGTCGAGGGCCTGGCGAAACGCCACCTCGGCTTCGGCGAGCCGCCCCTGCTCGAGCAGCACGTCGCCGAGGTCGTCCCACGCTTGGCGCAGGGCGTCGACGTAGAGCGCGGGCGCCGGCTCCTCGGCGGCCAGCTCCTGGGCCAACGCCAGCACCCGCCGGTAGGTCGCCTCCGCGTCCCCCCAGCGCCCTTCGAGCTCGAGCACGTGGCCGATGGTGCGCAGCGCCAGCCCGTGGCGGTACTGGCGCTCGCTCGAGCGCAGCTCGGCGGGGATGTCCTGGTAGTAGCGCTGCGCCTCGTCCGCCACCCTGTCGAGCAGGTCCAGCCGCCCCAGGGGGCGCAGACGCTCCATCAGGTCCTCCAACATGAAGGCGCTCAACCCCTCCGCCTCGGCCCAGGCCCTCTCGGCCTCGGCGGCCGCCCGTTGGGCGCGGTAGGCCTGCCAGGCGAGCCCCGCCGCCAGCAGGGCAAGCGCGGCGACGGCCGCCGTCGCCAGCAGCCGCTGCAGCCGCCGGCGCCGCTTGCCGCGGATCCAGCGCAGCCGTTCGAGGGCGTCCGGCGCCGACGGGCGACTGCCGGACGACGGCGACTTCATCCTCTCGACCAGCACCGCGAGGTCGGGATCGATGCCCTCGACCGGCTGCGTGCGCCCGAACATCGCCTGTTCCAGCTGCTCCGGGATGGAGCCGCGGCGGCCGGGGGTGACGCCGGTCAGGAGCTCCTGCAGCAGCAGGCCCAGGGAGTAGATGTCGCTCGCCGGCGTCGCCGTCTCCCCCCGCGCCTGCTCGGGGCTCATGTAGTCGACGGTGCCGGTGACCCAGCCGATGCGGGTGCGGAAGGCGGTGCCTTCGTCCGGCAGCAGATCCTCCCCCGCGGCGTGTGAGCGGTGCCCCTCGGTCACCGGCTGCTCGTCGGGGCGATGGGCGAGGCCGAAGTCGAGGATCTTCACCTGCCCGGCGGGGGTGATCATCACGTTTTCGGGCTTCAGGTCGCGGTGCACGATGCCCTCGCCGTGCGCGGCTGCCAGCGCCGACAGCAGCTGTTCGGCGACGGCGAGGCGGGCCGGCTCGTCCAGCTCGTCCGCCGCCATCGCCTGGCGCAGGCTGCGCCCCGGCACCAGCTCGAGGACCACCACGTCCCTCTCGCCGTCCTGGAGATAGTCGTGGATCAGGCAGATGTTGGGGTGCGACAGCTGCGACAGCAGCTGCGCCTCGCGCAGCAGGCGGCCGCGTGCATCGCTGTCGAAGCGCTCGCGCTCGCCGAGCACCTTGACCGCCACCCGCCTCCCCAGCTTCTCGTGGCGCGCCTCGTACACCATCCCCATGCCGCCCTGCCCGAGCGGCGCCAGGATGCGAAGGTGCCCGATCTGCTGCCCGACGAGGTCGTCCACGGTCGCGGCGTCTCCAGTCGAGTTGGACCCCTGGAGCATACCCGCGCCCCGGGCCCGTACCCTGCGGCACCGCGGGGATCCCGCGGCCCGGCGAGCCGCCGCCGCCGGTGCTCTCGCCCGCCCGCTACGGCGTCAGAACCAGGGCTTGCTGCCCTCGACGTAGGTGGCTACGAACTCCTCCTCCGACTTGAGCAGGTAGAGGATTCCCTCGATCACCCCGATCAGGCCGCCGAGGCCGCAAGTGAGGATGGTCACCACGATCTGGATGATCCCCTCCTTGGTGTAGCCGAGGTAGAACTTGTGGACCCCGAAGGCGCCGAGCAGGATCCCCAGGATCCCGGCGATGGTCTTCTTGTCGGTCCCGGCGGGCTTGGCGGCGGCAGGCGGAGTGGTGGTGGGCTCGGTCATCGCTCTCCCTCGTGTCGATGGGCAGTTCGCGACGATCATATCGCGCGCCAGGCGCGCCATCGACCGCCAGTCGCAGCCAGGGCTACGGCAGGACGCCCTCGAACACCGCCGTCAACGCCACCTCGAGGCCGGGGAGCAGGGGCGTCGACAGCCGCTCCCCCTCGCGCAGCCCGAGCAGGGAGGGCTTGGCGAACCGATCGCCCTCGCGGCGGTAGACTTTGACCGTCCCCGCCTCCGGGTCGACCAGCCAGTACTCGGCCACGCCGAAGCGCTCGTAGCGCTCCAGCTTGAGCACCTCGTCGAGCCGCCGGCTCGACGGCGACAGCACCTCGACGACCAGGTCGGGCGCGCCGCGCACCCAGTCCTGCACGATGTGCAGCCGCTCGCTGCACGTGAACAGCAGGTCGGGCTCGACCACGTCGGTCTCCGAGAGGATGACGTCGAGGGGGGCGAGGGCCAGGTCGCCGAGCTGCCGCTGGCGCACGAAGGGCGCCACGAGCAGGAAGAGATTCTCCACCACGCGCTGGTGGCGCCGCAGCGGCGAGGGGGTCACGAAGTGCTCCCCGTCGACCAGCTCGTGCCGCTGGCCGTCGTCCGGGAACCGCAGGTAGTCGTCGTGCGTGAGCTTGCGCCCGCCCTGGGCCATCGTCCTCGCCATCCCGCTGCCCTCCATGATGCCATCTTCCGTCTCCTCACTCCAGAAGACGGAAAATCGCGCCGCCGCGGTGGCGCCGGCGCTCTCCCTAACCGGACAGGCTCGGAACCCCAGGCAAAGCAGCAGTACCGGCCACGCGACCACCCAGGGGAGACCCACCGCCGATCATGACAGGCACCAGCCCTTTCGTTTCGCCATACCCTCCGATGTGACAGTTTGCCGAAAGGGCTTGACAGGGTTTTCGAGCCGAATCGGCGCCATGGCTGAGGTCTCCGCTGGGGCAGGCCGCCCCGGCCGCCGTCGCGCCGAGAGGCGACGATCTGCGGCCGAGGCAGCCTCGAGCCTCGCCCCGGCCGCGATCGTCCGCCAGAGGGGCAGCCAAGAGCCTGAAAAATCAGCGGTTACAATGCGATCAGGACTTTCGGAGGGAGCCATGATCGCACCGCTTCGTACGCCGTCGCAGCCGCAGCCGCCGCCGGGCCTGCCGGGGCCGCCCCTCGACGACCTCGAGCGCCTCGGTGAGGAGATCGCGCTGCTGACGGCGCAGATCACCGCCGCGACCTATCAGCTGCTGGTGATGCTGCGCGAGTTCGACGCGCGGGAGGGGTGGGGGCACGGCTTCCGCTCCTGCGCCCACTGGCTCAACTGGCGCACCGGCCTCGACCTCGGCGCGGCGCGCGAGAAGGTGCGCGTGGCACGGGCCCTCGGCGAGCTGCCGAGGATCGCCGAGGCGATGCGGCACGGCGAGCTGTCCTACTCCAAGGTGCGGGCGCTGACGCGGGTGGCCACCGCCGAGAACGAGGAGGGGCTGCTGGAATTCGCGCGCGCCGGTACCGCGGCCCACGTCGAGAAGCTGGTGCGGGTGTGGCGGCGGGTCGACCGCATCGCGGAGCGCGAGCGCGACGAGCGCCGGCGGGCGAGCCGCTACCTGCACGTCTATACCGACGAGGACGGGTTGGTGGTGGTGCGCGGGCGGCTCGAGCCGGAGGCGGGGGCGGCGCTGCTGCGGGCGCTCGATGCGGCCGGCGACAGGCTGTACCGCGAGGGGCGGGAGCAGGCCGCGGCGGGCGCGCCGCCCGTCGACGGGGACCACGACGGGCCGGAGCAGAGGCGCGCCGATGCCCTCGGCCTGGTGGCGGAGAGCGCGCTGGCCGGCGGGCTCGACCCCGGCACCCGCGGCGACCGCTTCCAGGTGGTGGTGCACGTCGACGCCGAGGTGCTGGCGGCCGACAACCCCGGCTCCGCGGACGTTTCCGCGGAAACGTCCCCGACGGGGGAGGGCCTCTGCCACCTCGAAGGCGGCGCCGGCGTTTCCGCGGAAACGTCCCGGCGCCTGGCCTGCGAAGCCAGCCGAGTGACGGTGCGGCACGATCGGGAGGGGCGGGTGCTCGACGTCGGGCGCAAGACGCGCGCGATCCCGCCGGCGATGCGGCGGGCGCTGTCGGTGCGCGACGGCGGCTGCCGCTTCCCAGGCTGCGGGCTGAAGCTGTGCGACGCACACCATGTCGAGCACTGGGCCGACGGCGGGGCGACAAGAATCGACAACCTGCTGCTGCTCTGCCGCCGGCATCACCGTGCCGTGCACGAGGAGGCCTTCCGCGTACTGCTGGAGGAGGGCGGCGCGGCGCGCTTCTTCCGCCCCGACGGCCGCGAGGTGGTGGCGGCGCCGCCGCGGCCGTGGGTGGAAGGCGACGGCGCTCGAGCCCTGGTGTGGCGGCTGGCGGTCGAGCGGGTTTGGGTCGACGCGGCGGCCAGACTGCCGAGCTGGGACGGCGGTGCGGTCGACTGGGGCTGGGCGATCGAGGGGCTGCGGGCCGGCCAGGCATATGAACCGGACACTGAGGGCTACTAACCGTCGTTCTGCGCGAGTCGGGGAATCGTCGTCCTACCTGTCGCGGCGCATCGACGAAGCAGGTCGACGACCAGCCAGACACCACGCCCTTAGCTACTTGCTTTGCCTTTAGGCTCCCACTGCGGTACCGCCCGCTTTAGGTATCGATCAAACAGAGGCACGGTGAACGCCGTGTCTCCGTGTGCTGGGCTGTAGATCATCCCCTTTGCTATGAGCGCAGATCGCCGCGGCGCTACCGACTCGACCTTCACCCCCAAACAGGAAGCGATGTCGCCAGAGCGGTGAGGCCCAGCCCCGAGTTCGGCCATAGCGCGCAAATACACCTTCTCCTTTGGGGTGAGTCGATCGAATCGGACCAAGAAGAAGTTCTTGTCGAGCTGCTGCGTGACCGCCTCTTTTGCATTCTCCACATCCTCTTCCCTCACGGGAGAGGCCTCAGTCATGTTCCAGACATGAAATCCCCACTCCTGAAGAAAGTATGGATAGCCATGGGCCTCAGCGACAATACGACGCAACGCTCGTCCTTCGAACTCCACACCCTCCTTGTGGGCTGGGATCGATATGGCCGCTGAAGCATCCTCAGGAGCGAGAGACCCAATCTCTGGAAAGTCGAACAGACGCTCCGCATATGACTTCGCGTCGCCAGCCAGGCCTGGCAGCTGTGGTAACCCAGCTCCGACCAAGACCACTGGCAGATTAAGTTGAGTCGTTCGATGGATCGCCGTGATCAGAGCTCCGAGCTCGTCGCTGGACAGGTACTGTACCTCGTCGATAGCGAGTAAACATCCCAAGGAACGGGATCGTGCAGCCTCTCCAAGACCCACGAGAAGATCAGTTACATCATCAGCGAGTATCCCAGAGTCACCCTGTCCAAAAAGGGGATCCGCGTCAACTTGGAAGCTTGTCCCGTCCGGCAGGTGAACGGTGAAAGCCTTCAGAATCCCGAGGGCTTTTCGTATCGCCTCAGTCCTTCCGGATCTATCCAGCTCAAGGAGGGTCTTGCGCAGATGAGAGGCGAGGAGAATTCGAAACTCCTGAGTCTCTGGCGCCTCGACGAAGGCGACTCTCCAGCCCTCGTCTTTCGCGATCTCTGCAAAGCGATTCAGAAGAACCGTCTTGCCGACTCCGCGAAGCCCTATCGGCATCAGGCTCTTGTCGGTCCGGCCGACCATCGCTCGGCGGATGAGTACGCCGAACCGCTTTATGAGCTCGTCACGACCCAGGAGCGCTGGCGGTGGACTGCCTGCTCCGGGCCGATAGGGGTTTTGAATCTCGTCCATATCAACGGATCTTACCCGATCTTATGCATCTTATGGCCCGGGCCCTAAGATCCATCAAATTGCCATCGGCACGGCGAGCAGTCCACGGGTGCACCGGTACCTCTCTCCTGCGGTAGGCTCTCCCGCAAATGCGCGGCAAGCTGTTCGGCCGCGACTTCCTCGCGGAGGGGATCCGCGAGACGCTCGCATGGGCTCGACTGGGTGAGGCGGAGGTCGCGGCGACGCGCGATCGCCTGAGGGCGATTCTCGCGTCCTTTTCCACCGGCTCCCGGCCGAACGAGGCGGTCACCGAGCACGGCCTGATCTTCCCGGTCCTCGAAGCGCTCGGCTGGGAACACATCCTCCCGCAGCAGTCGGCGTCGCCGCGAGGCCGCCGCGACGTGCCCGACGCGCTGCTCTTCGCCGACGCCGAGGCGAAGGCGCGAGCCGCGGCGGAGGGCTCGGAAGCCGCCGGCTTCCGCCACGGGCTCGCAGTGCTCGAATCGAAGCGCTGGGACCGGCCGCTGGATCGCGCGGGCACCCCCGACGAGGACGAAGGTGTCCCCTCGACGCAGATGCTGCGCTACCTCTCCCGCGCCGAGGTGTTGTCGGAGCGGGCAATCCAGTGGGGCATCCTCACCAACGGCCGCTTCTGGCGGCTCTACTTCCAGGGTGCGCGCTCGCGCTCGGAGGAGTTCTGCGAGATCGACCTCGGCGCCGCGCTCGGGATCGCCGCCAACACTCAGGCCGACACCTCGCTCGCAGAACCTGGCGGCGACGACCTCCGCGTCTTCCTCCTGCTCTTCGGCAGGGCGTCCTTCCTCCCCGACCCGGGCGATCCGGAGGGGAGGAGCTTCCTCCTGCTCGCGCGCGCCGAGAGCCGTCTGTGGGAGGAGCGGGTGTCGCGGCAGCTCGGCGACGTCGTCTTCGAGGAGGTCTTCCCCGCCCTGGCGCGGGCGCTCATCGACGGCGACCCGCAGGCGCCCCGGCCCCTCACCGCCGAATACCTCCAGGAGGTGCGCCGCGCCGCCCTCACCTTCCTCTACCGCATCCTCTTCGTGCTCTACGCCGAGGACCGCAACCTGCTGCCGGCGACCGACCGCAGGTACGACGATTACTCACTACGGGCGATCCGCCACGATATCGCCACCCGCACCGACGCACGCGACGCCTTCAGCGCGACCGCGACCCGCTACGCGCGCCACCTCCAGGACCTCTTCGTGGCGATCGGCAAGGGAGACTCCTCCATCGGCCTGCCGGCCTACGACGGCGGGCTCTTCGAGGCCGGCTCGCAGCCCCTGATCGATCGCGCAGGCCTGGCCGACGCCAGGCTGGCGCCGTTGCTCGATCGGCTCTCCCGCCGCCCCGACGAAGCCGGCCGCCGTCACTGGATCAACTACCGCGACCTCTCGGTGCAGCACCTCGGTTCGGTCTACGAGCGCCTCCTCGAGTTCGACGTGGTGGCGGAGGCGAATGGTCTCGAGATCCGTCCGAACCTCTTCGCGCGCCGCGGCACCGGCAGCTACTACACCCATGACGACCTGGTGACGCTGATCCTCGAGCGGTCGGTCGGCCCACTGATCGAGGAGGCGCGGCGGCGCTTCGCGGACCTCGCTGCTGAGCTGGCCTCGGACCGACGAAGCAAGGAGCAGCGGCTCGCCGAGCTGGCGAAGGCCGACCCCGCGCAGGCCGTGTTGTCGCTCAGGATCTGCGACCCGGCCATGGGCAGCGGCCATTTCCTGGTGTCGCTGGTCGACTTCCTGGCGGATCGCGTCCTCGAGCTGATGGCTGAATCCGAGGCCACCATCGACTGGGCGAGCGATGCCAGGCCCTACGCCTCGCCACTCGCTGGCCGGCTCGAGGCGCTGCGCGAGCGCATCCTCGCCGCCGCCGAGGCCGGCTCCTGGGTGCTCGACCGCGACCAGCTCGACGACCGGCATCTGGTGCGCCGGATGGTGCTCAAGCGCTGTGTCCATGGCGTCGACAAGAACCCGATGGCGGTCGAGCTCGCGAAGGTGGCGCTGTGGCTGCACACCTTCACCGTAGGCGCGCCGCTGTCGTTCCTCGATCACCACCTACGGGGCGGCGACTCGCTGTTCGGCGAATGGGTCGACGCGGTGCGCGAGGAGCTCGCGGGCGCCGGCGCCATGTTCATCCAGGGCGCGATCGTCCACCTCAGAAACGCCAGCCAGCTCATGGCCAGCGTCTCCGAGATCAGCGATCTCGACCTCGACGAGGTGGCGCAGTCGAAGACCTTCTTCCGCGACGCGGACGACGCGCTCGAGCCCCTGCGCAAGCTCCTCGACCTGTGGCACGCGCACCGCTGGTACGTGGCCGGTGTGCGCCGCGACCACCCGGGCCTCGCCCCGTTGCTGCGCGGCGCCTTCGGGGACCTCCTCGAGGTGCTTACGACCGGCTCCGTGGTGGCGAAGTCGGCCACGCAGGGACCCGAGGCCAAGGCGGTCAACGAGCTCCTCGCCTTCGCTCGCGGCCTGGCCGACGAGGAGCGGTTCCTGCACTGGGAGTTGGCCTTTCCCACCGTGTGGCCCGAGATCCACCGGACCGGCGGGAGCGGGCGGCTTCGACGTCGTATTGGGCAATCCGCCTTGGGACCGCATGAAGCTGCAGGAGGTGGAGTGGTTCGCCGCTCGGCGTCGCGACATCGCCGTCGCGCCACGCGCCGCCGACCGCCGCCGCGCGATCCGCGACCTGGAGGCCGAGGGGCACCCGCTGTGGGCGGACTACCAGACGGCCCGCGAGCGCGCGGATGCCGCGATGGCCGTCGCCCGCACCGGCGGCCAGTACCCGCTCCTGGGGCGCGGCGACGTCAACATCTACTCGCTGTTCGTCGAGCGGGCGGAACGGCTGGTGCGGCCGCGCGGCATGGTGGGGCTGCTCGTGCCCTCCGGCATCGCCTCGGATCTCGGGGCAGCCGAGTTCTTCCGCGGCCTCGCCACGTCGGGGCGTCTCGCGGCGCTGCTCGACTTCGAGAACCGGCGGGTCTTCTTCCCTGACATCGATAGCCGCTTCAAGTTCGCCGCCTTCGTCTTCGGCGGTCGAGATCGGACCTTCCCCGCGGCCGCCTGCGCCTTCTTCCTCCACTCGACGAACGAGATCGAGGATCCCGAGAGCGGCCAGTTCGAGTTGGCGCCGGCCGATTTCGCGGCCGTCAACCCGAACACGGGAACGGCCCCTGTGTTCCGCCGCCGCCGCGATGCGGAGATCACGACCGCCGTGTACAAGCGCTTGCCGGTGCTGGTGGACCGGCGCCACGAGCCGCCGCTCGCGGTGTGGCCGGCTCGGTACAGGCGTCTGTTCGACATGACCAACGACTCACGATTGTTCAAGACGCGCGTCGAGCTCGACGCCGAGGGCTTCTACCCGGCCGAGGGCAGCCTCTGGAAGAAGGCCGATGAGCTGTACGTGCCGCTCTACGAGGGCAAGATGGTCCAGATGTATGACCATCGCGCGGCGAGCATCACGGTCAACCCCGAGAACCTGCACCGCCCGGCCCAGCCGGTGCCCGCGACCGAGGAGCAGCGCCAGGACCCTCGTTGGCTGCCCGAGCCGCAGTACTGGGTGCCGCGCCGGGAGGTGTCGCGACAGCTGACCGAGTCGTGGACCCTCAGCTTCAAGGACGTCACCGCCCCGACCAACGCCCGCACGATGATCGCGGCTGGGGTGCCTGGCTACGGCGCCGGGAACACGCTGCCGCTGCTCACCAGCGATGGCGGTGACAGCGACTACGCGGCCTGGGCGCCTCTTCTCCTGGCCAACCTCAACAGCTTCGCCTTCGATTACCTCGCTCGCCAGAAGGTCCAGGGGCAGCACCTGAACCTCTACATCGTCGAGCAGATCCCCGTGGTGCCGCCGGACGCGTTCGCGCGGCTGGTGGATGGCCGCAGCCTGGGCGACTTCGTCCGCGGAGAGGTGCTACGCCTCTCGTTCAACGCCCACGACCTGCAGCCGCTCGCGAGGGATCTCGGCTGGGAAGGGGATCCCTTCCCCTGGGACGATGAAGACCGCCTCCACCGGATGGCGCGCCTCGACGCTCTCTTCTTCCACCTCTACGGCCTCACCCGCGACGAGGCCGACTACGTCCTTTCCCAGTTCCCCATCGTCGAGGCCGACGACCGCGCCGCCTACGGCCGCTACCTAACCCGCGACCTCGTCCTCGCCTACATGAACGCCATCGCCGCCGGCGACCTCACCACACGCGTCGCGGCGTAAGTGGACTCGATTCCGCTCTTCTCACCGAAGCAGCCCCATCGGCTCTCCTGGTGGTGCTCTATACCCGATGGCGTCAGCAGGCCTTTACGTCCCTGAGACTTACGAACCTGCTCTATACTTCCGGGCATGAGCGATCAGCAGCTCGGCCTGTTCCCCGATTCGAGCCCCACGGATCTCCTGCTTCTCACCCCGGCGGACATCTACGAAGCTGCCTCTGAGAAGCTCCTCCTTCTGCTCTCCGAGGACAGGCGCTTGGAGCGGAAGCCGGCGAGCATTACGCCACGAGCCCTCGGCGACTACCTCTGTATGTGGGCAAATACGCCGAGCGGAGGACTCATTGTGGCAGGCCAGGAGAATGACGGCACCTTCAGCGGCTGCTCAAGGCTTACCTCGGATAGGCGAAATAATCTGGAGCGCTCCGGCGACATCTACTGCCCGGACGCACGGCTTGAGTGCAAGCGAGTTCCCGTCAGTCTTCAAGACGGCTCGAGAGACTTCGTCACGCTCTTCCGCGTCCATTACCGGCAAGACCGTTTAGTGCGAACTTCCAACGGCGCTGCTTTCATCCGAAGCGGTGAGTCGAAAAAAAAGCTGACTGCCGACGAAGAGCGTCACCACGAGGCAGACAGGCGCCAGGTGACTCACGAGCAGGAGCCCGCTCTCTATGCCTTCCCGGAAGACTTCTCTATCGAGTACCTAGAGCAATTCTCGGCCGCGTTCCATGAAACTCGCCGGTTCCCTTCGGGCCAGTGTACGCTTAAGGACGTCCTTCAGCTTCGTCGACTCGGCGAGCCTAGCAGAGACGGCTTTCGACCTAATATGGCATGCGCACTTATATTCGCAAACGATCCCGGCAAACACTATCCCGGGGCCAAGATCCGGTTTCTCCGGTTCGAGGGTGAAGTGGAGGGAACCGGCGCGCGCTTCAATGCCACAAAAGACATTACGATCGAAGGTCCGATCCCATACCAGATCGTAGAGGCTGAGAAGATAGTAGAACAGCAACTTCGGGAATTTGCGCGTCTCGGCCCCGACGGAAAGTTCTTCGTTTCACCGGAATACCCTAAGGCCGCCTGGTATGAGGCCGTGGTCAACGCATGCGTACATCGCTCGTACATGTTGAGAAACATGAATATATTTATCAAGATGTTCGACGATAGACTCGAAATCGAGAGCCCCGGTGGCTTCCCGCCAGGCGTTACGGCGGAGAATATCTACCGCTCCCATAACCCTCGCAACCCACATCTAATGAGCGCGATGTATTATCTGCGATTTGTGAAGTGTGCTCACGAGGGTACGCGCCGCATTAGAGAATCGATGGAGGCTATGAGCCTACCGACGCCAGAGTTCCGGCAGACCACACGCGATTTCGGCCAAGTCGTGCGCGTAATCTTGCGCAACAACATCAAACAGAGGCGCGTCTGGATAGATGCCGACGCTGCGTCACTCATCGGAGAGACCATTTTCGCGACCCTGACGCAGGATCAGCGACGCGCCATCAACTATGTTGCAGAAAACGGCGAGATTGGTGTGACCGATCTTCAACGACTCACTGGCCGCACTTGGACGACGGCCAAGAGGACTCTTGAGAAGTTAGTTGCGATGAACCTTTTGATTCACGTCAAGAAGAGGAACCTCGATAGAGACCCGAAAGCGCGGTACATTCTGAGGCCAAAACCGAGCGGCGGCCTAGCGTTGACCGAGTAGAACCTCATAATTAGCCATTCAGGAAACCTGCGAAACAATCAGGTACGACCGCTCGATCCGACGCTCTCGCGCTTTCCTGCTCCGGGCGCGGGTCCGAGTCTCACCACACGTAGCGCTCCGCGATCTCGCGCTTGTCCCTCCCGGCCAGCAGGTGCACGACGCGCAGCTTGCGCAGGGTCCCCTGGGAGAGGGAGCCGAGGGGGATGTGGACGATCCGCTTGCCCTGGGCGGCGGCGTGGCGGCGCAGCGTCTCGGCCGGGGGCGTGCGGCCGACGTGGACGACGATGGGCTCTTCGCTGTAGTCGATGGCGGCGGCGAGCAGCACCTCGGGCTTGCCGCCGAGGCCCTGGTAGTCCGGGTCCTGCCAGACGTCGGCGAGGCGCCCCGGCGGCATGGTGAGCAGGAAACCGCCGTAGGTGGCGCGGACGATGCCGGGGCCGACGATCTGGTCGGCGGGGTCGGTGCTGTAGAAGGCCATGTCCGACTCCTGGTCGTGCTCGCCGAGCCAGGTCATCAGGAAGGGGTAGCGGGAACCTTCGTCGTCGCGGTCGAAGATCACCACTACCGAGCCGGCGTCCCCCGGAACGCGGCCGCGCTCCTCGACCCACACCTGCCCGTCGTGCCAGTGGCGCAGGGTCTCGCGGATGTCGAGCCCGTCGAGCATGCCGGCGACGAAGGGCTGGCTGCGCCGCCGCTCGGCGGAGAGGATCGAAATCGCCTTCTGCTGCAGGTAGCGGCCGTACCCCTCGACCTCGACGTCCTCCGGCGGATGGGAGCAGAGGCCGCCGTCGAAGCCGGCCAGCCACTCCAGCGGGTCGTCGGTCTCGGCCCGCTCGCGCACCGGCACCCGCACCGGCCGCTGCTTGACGCGGAAGAAGCGGCGGCGGAAGCGCACGCGGCGGGTGCCGAGGTCGAGCTCGTCGCCGTCTACCCGCACCGTCGGCAGCTCGGCCTCCTCCTCCTGCCAGGGGTAGGTGCGGGCGACCGAGAACACCTCCCAGGCGAAGTTGTCGTCGGCCACCCCGCGCGCCGCCACCACCCATTCGAACAGCCCCGGCACCAGCAGGCCCTGCACCCGGGCGTGGCGCCGCGCGAAGTCGAAGAACACCCGCCGCTGCCAGGGCGCCAGCGCTTCCCGGGCGTGCTCGTCGTGGTTGGCTACGCCGGCCTCCCACACCGCGCTCGCCAGGCGGCGGCGGTCGGGCGCCAGCACCCCGCCCTGCGTTTGCCGAGCCGCCTGGCGGGCTGCCCAGGACACCAGGCGCCGGCGCCGCTCCGGCGCCTCCACGGTCTGGCGGCTGAACAGCCGCAGGCCGCCGCGCACCAGCGAGATGCGCCGCGCCACCGCCGCGCCCAGCTCGCTCGTCGCGGGCAGCTCGCCGCCTCGCAGCAGCTCCCAACAGGCATGGGCGAGCGGCGGGTCGAGGAGGAGGCCGCTCAGGCTCTCGGGGTGGAGGTGCAACACGCTCACCTCCTGGCGCTGCCTGCGGGCCAGCGGGATGGCGGTCGGCGCCGCGAGGCGCTCCCCCACCCGCCGCACGTGGGCGGCGCCGAGCAGGGCGAGGATCACCCCCTCTCCCACCTCCCTCCGCGCACCCTGCAGGTGGTGCGCCATCCCCGCCTCGCGCAGCAGGTCCTCCTCGCCGCCGGGACCGGCGCCCGCCGCCGCCGCGAGCAGCCGCAAGTACTCGTCGCCCAGCTCCCAGGCCGCCCAGGGGTCGGGCAGCGGGTCGCGGTGGCGCTCGCGATAGCGCACGTCGGGATCGACGTAGAAGCGCCGGCGACCGTGCTCGAGCGCCCAGCGCAGGGCCTCCGCCAGCGGGTCGCCCGGCGCCACCACCCACACCAGCGCGTCCTCGTCGGGCTCCTCGGAGACGATCAGCGAGATGCGCGGCAGCCTTGCGACCGCCGCCTCGGCGGCGGCGGCGAGCGTGGTGGGCAGCTCGACGGCAACCGCCGCCGGATCGACGGCGGTGAGCGCCTGGCGCACCAGCGGGGCGACGTCGAGGCGGTCGTGGGCGATGGGCAGGAGGAAGGTGCCCGGGGCGGCTTCCCAGGGGACGGGCAGGGCGTCGCGGCGGCTCACAGCAGCTCGAGGGTGACGTCCTTCTCCTCGGGCCCCATCGACAGCCGCAGCGCCTGCACCACCGCGTCGCGGGCGTCGGCGGCCTCGCCGCGCTCGAGCCGCTTCATGGCGTAGCGCACCAGGTTGATGCCGTCGCGCACGGTGAAGCGCAGGTCGGCGTCGTGGGCGCGACGGAGGAAGCGCACGACGTAGTCGATCACCTCCCGCCTGGCGAATGGCACCTGCGCGCGCAGGATCTCCCGCTCCTCGTCCTCCTCGGGGAAGTCGACGTGGATCTGCGGCATCAGCCGCGAGTGCACGTACTCGGGCAGCTCGTAGGTCGAGGCGTCCTGGTTCATGGTGGTGACGAAGCGGAACTCCGGCGAGGCGGCGATCTTCACCCCCGCCACCGTGCTCTCGACGTAGCGGCGGTGGTCGAGCAGCGGCGCCAGCGAGGCCCACGACTTCTCGCTCATCCGATTGCCCTCGTCGAGGATCAGGGCGCCGCCGCGGACCATGGCCGAGACCAGCGGCGAGGCCATGTAGCGCACCCCGCCGTCGGGCGCCAGCACCGGCGACACCACCAGGTCTTCCGGGCGGGTGTCCATGGTGGCCTGCATCATGAAGATGGGCAGGCCGAGGCGGCGCGCGGCGGCGCAGGCCAGGGTGGTCTTGCCCACGCCGGGCTTGCCCAGCAGGCGCGGGTTGAGGGGGACGTCGGCCTCGTCGATGGTCACCCACGCCGCCAGCAGCTGCAGCAGCACCTCCTCCTGCCCCACCCACGGCGGCACCTCCTCCACCGGAGTCGACAGCCACAGCGTCACACCGCCGACGGTGTGGGGGACGGGACCGCTCACCCCGGGCCCGCCCCAGCGGCCTGATCGAGCAGTCTCGACAGCGCCTGGTGCACCGCCTGCGGGCGGTCGAGCATCAGCCAGTGGCTGCCCTCACGGACGGTGCGCGCCGGCAGCTCGGGCGCCAGCCGGGCCAGGCTCTCCGGCGCGTCGTTGAGCAGCGACAGCAGGCACAGCCGGGGCCCCTGATAACGGCGCAGCGGCGCCAGCGGCTCCCAGCCCATCACCGCCTCCAGGCTCGGGGCCAGCACCTCGCCGCCGGTCGCGGCCAGCTCGTCGAGCACCGCCTGCGCGGTCTCGGGGGTCGAGCCCAGCAGCAGCTGGCGGTAGTGGAACTCGACCTCGCCCTGCGGGTCGCGCGCGACGGTGGCCACCAGCTCCTCGACCCGGCCGCGGGGCAGGCGGGTGGAGTCGCCGGGCGGGTCGACCAGGAGCAGGCCGGCCACCCGGGCGCGATGATGCGCCGCGTACTCGACCGCCGCCGCCGCCCCCAGGCTGTGCCCGACGAGCAGGAAGCGCCGCAGCGCCAGCGCGTCCGCCGCCGCCGCCAGGTCGGCGGCGTAGTCGGCCACGTCGTACTCGCCGCCGACCGAGGGATCGGAGCGGCCGTGGCCGCGCAGGTCGAGGGCCACCGCGTGGTGGCGCCCGGCGAGCCAGGCGAGCTGCGCCCCCCACAGGCGACCGCTGCCGGCGAGGCCGTGCACCAGCACCACCGGCAGGCCGGGGCCGTCGACCTCGCGCAGGAAGAGCGTGCCGGCGGGGCCGGCGATCCAGGACTCGCGCAGCGCGGAAGGGGATGGCGGCGGGGCGAGGGCCTCCGCCGGGTCAGCGGCTGCCGGCTCGACACCGGGCGCCCCCGGCTCGGCCCCGGGCGCCGCCATCCCGGTGCGGCCGCGTCGCGTCAGCACCACCGCCGCCGCCGCCGCGACCCCGAGACCGGCGAGGGCCAGCAGCGGCTTCCAGCCGCGGCGGCGGCCTGCGCGCCGCACGGAGCGCGGCCGGCGCGGCGGCGGCGGTGGGCGCGGCGGCTCGCACATTGACCGCATTGTATGCGCCGTCCCGGGCGGGGGCGGAGCCCCGCCCCTACGACCGTCCTGCGCGCCATCGGCCCAGGGTGACCCTTGCGCCGGCGCTTCTCGGGTCGCTGGGCGGCCATCATGCCGTAAGCTCCGGCCGTGCCCTTCCGCGCCCACCTGAAGGTCCGCTTCGGCGACATCGACCACGCCGGCATCGTCTACTACCCGCGCTTCCTGCACTATTTCCACGTCGCGCTCGAGGAGTTCTTCCGCCAGGAGCTTGGGATGGCCTACCACCGGGTGATCGACGAGCGGCGGGTGGGCTTTCCCAGCGTGCGCCTGGAGATCGACTTCCGCCAGCCGCTGCGCTTCGGCGACGAGATCGAGGTGGAGGTGCGGGGCGTCGAGCTCGGCAGTACCTCGATCACCTGGAAGTACGCGGTGTGGAAGCAGGACGGCAGCCTCGCCGCCGAGGCCATCCAGGTGACGGTATGCCTGGACATGGACACCTTCGCCAAGCGCGAGATCCCCGACTGGCTGCGCGGCGCGCTGGCCGAGTACCAGGCGCGGGTGGCGGCCGAAGCGGGGGAGCTGCACTGACGACACCCTCGTTGCGCGTAGACTCGGGCCGTGGACGAGGGGCTGCGCAACCTCCTGCTCCTGTTGGCGGCGATGGCGGGGATCGCCCTGCTCACCGCGCTGGTGCTGCTCGCCGTGCTCTACCGCAAGCTGCGCCGCCTGCGGATCCCCCGCGGCGCCGACTTCTGGACCACCCTGCGCGCCGTCCCCCTCGGCCTGGTGGTGATCCTCGACCTGCTCGATCTGTCGCTGGACTTCCTCTCCGCGCCGGTGGTGT
>DATKEH010000251.1:0-2733 GCA_035546355.1 Thermoanaerobaculia bacterium | reverse complement strand
CGCTTCCTGGAGGAGGAGGGCCGCGTCGAGCGCCTGCTCCTCATCCAGCCCAACGCCGTGCTGCCGGCCGAGCGGCGGCGACCGGCGTCGCCGGGCTGAGACCGGCGGGCGGCGCCGCCAGGCCGCTCCTGTCGTGGCGCGTCGCCGTGGCGCCTCACCGTTCGCCGAGCCCGCCGAGACGGGCTACCAGGAGCTCGCGCAGGCCCTGGCGGGCGCGGTGGAGGCGGATCTTCACAGCATTGGGGGTAATCGCCAGCAGCTCCGCCGCCTCGCCGGTCGACAGCTCTCCCAGCTCGCGCAGCAGCAGCACCGTACGGTAGCGGTCCGGCAGCCTATCGATGCAGGAGCGTACGAGAGCATGGATCTCCCGGCGGTGCACCGCCTCCTCGGCATCCGGAAGGCTGCGGTCGCCGGGCGGGATCACCCGATGCTCGTCGGGGTGGAAGCGGGGCAGCAGCTCCTCGATCGATACCTCCGGCCGGCGGCGCCGGGCACGCAGGCGCATCAGCGCGGCATTGGCGGCGATGCGAAAGAGCCAGGTCGACAGCCGGCACTCGCCGCGGAAGCTCGGCAGCCGCTCGAAGGCGGTGGCGAAGGCATCCTGCACGGCGTCGCGTGCCTCCTCCTCGTCGCGCAGGATGCGGCGGGCGAGGGCGAGGAGCCTGCCCGCTTCGCCCCGCACCAAGCTGTCGAAGGCGGCGTCGTCCCCACGACGCAATGCGGCGAGCAGCGCGTGCTCGGCGGCGGTGGTGCCGGCGACGGGATCCTCCGGCGGGGGCGGGGTGACGACTGGCATGGCGGGTGCTCTCGCGCCGCCCGGGGGCCTGGGGCGGCGGGCGGCGCCCTTGCCGCTCGTCGTCTACGGCGACCGAGGCTGAGAGCGATCGTAGCGCCGCCGCGAGGGGATCCTCAAGAGGGATGGGCCCGCGGAAACCGGGGCGGCCGATGCGGCATCCAAACGGGATGAGGGGGCTTCGCGCGGAGGGCCGCTCCGGGCGCCGGGGCGCCGATCCCGGGGGGCGATGGGCTCTGGCGCGAGATGGGGGACAAATGGGGGCGATGCTGACCTGCCGCGAGCTGCTCGACTTCCTGGACGACTACCGCCAGGACCGCCTGACCGCGGCCGAGCGGACGCGCTTCGAGCAGCACCTGGCGGTGTGCGCCGACTGCGTGGCGTATCTCGAGAGCTACGAGCGCTCCCTGGAGCTGACGCGGCGCGCCCTGCGGGCACCGGACGACGAGGTGCCGGCGGAAGTCCCCGCCGACCTCGTCACCGCCATCCTCGCCAGCCGCCGCGCTCGCTGAGCGGCCCGCGGGCGGTTGAAACCCTGCCGCCGTTCGCGGCATCGAAGGGTCAGGAAACCGGCCACGAGCCCCTGGGCGTGTCGCGCCCCGGGGGACGACCGTCGAGGCAATGGACAAAAGGAGGACTCCATGAAGCGGATGCTCTGCGGACTGACCCTGCTCACCCTCGTCGCCCTGCCGGCGCCGGCGCAGGAAGCGGCGATGGCGGACCCGGCGGTGGCAGTACGCCAGGACATCGAGGCCACGCTCGGCCTGATGCCGGGCTTCTTCGCCGCCTTCCCTCCCGCGGCGCTGCCGGGCGCCTGGCAGAACTTCAAGGCGGTGCAGCTCTCCAACGCCACCGAGCTGCCGGGCAAGGAGAAGGAGCTCATCGGCCTCGCCGTCGCCGCGCAGGTACCCTGCCGCTACTGCGTCTACGCGCACACCCAGGCGGCGCGGGCCAACGGCGCGGACGACGCCGAGATCGCCGAGGCCGTCGCCATGGCGGCGCTCACCCGCCAGTGGAGCACGGTGCTCAACGGCAGCCTCGCCGACGAGGCGGAGTTCCGGTCGTGGGCGGATGCCGCCTTCGCCCACGCCGCCGAGGCGGGCGCCAACGCGGTGCCGGTACAGGTGGTCGACGCCGCCAGCGCGATGCGCGACATCGCGCAGCTGCTCGGCACGCCGCCGCCCTTCCTGCAGACCTATCCGGCGGCGGCGGTGGCGGGGGCCTGGCAGGAGCTCAAGGCCTTGCAGATGAGCGGCGACACGGCGCTGCCGGCGCGGGTCAAGGAGCTGATCGGGCTGGCGGTGGCAGCGCAGATCCCCTGCCGCTACTGCAGTTACGCCCACACCAAGGCGGCGCGCCTCAACGGCGCCAGCGAGCAGCAGGTGCAGGAGGCGCTGGCGATGGCCGCGTTGACCCGTCACTGGAGCACCTGGCTGCACGGCATAGCCGTCGACGAAGCGACCTTCCGCGCCGACTTCGACGCCATCCTGCGCAACGCGGCGGCACAGGCCGCCGCCGAGTCGGCGCGGTAGGCGGGATGCAGCGGAGGGGCGGCGGCGGCGACTTACGCCGCCACCGTCTCTTCGAGCCACTGCTCGAGCTCCTCGGGCGTGGCGAAGAACCGGGGCTTCACGGGGCGCAGTCTCTCACCAGCCGCCGAGCGGGCTCAGAAGCTGGTGGTGATGGTGATGTCGCCAGGGTAGCGGATCGGGCCGACGGGGGTGTCGACGGTCGGCCGCGCGACCAGGCGGACGTTGGCGGGAGTGCCGGTGCGGTAGCCGCTCGCCCGCAGGCCGATGTCGACCAGCTCGCGGGCGTTGTCCCCGAAGAAACGGAGCAGGTCGAGCTCGACCTGCAGGGGGATGCCGACGGTGCGGCCGGCGGGCAGATCGACGGTGCGCTCGTAGACTCCACGCACCGTCTCCCGGTCCTCCAGGAAC
>DATKEH010000250.1:0-9941 GCA_035546355.1 Thermoanaerobaculia bacterium | reverse complement strand
CGCCGCCGCCTGACCCAGTAGATCAGGCCGCCGGCGAGCAGTATCTCGACCTGGCGCGCCGACAGCTGGTGGCGGGTGGGGACGGTGGTCCCGTCGCCGACCGTCTCCACCGCCACGCGCGAGCCCTCGCGGACCTGGCGCTGCAGCTGGTCGATGCGCAGCCGCGTCCCCTGCTCCAGCCGCGCCGAGTCGGCCGCGTCCTCCAGGGTCAGCGGCAGGATGCCGAAGTTCACCAGGTTCTGCCAGTGGATGCGGGCGAAGGACTCGGCGATGACCAGCCGCACGCCCAGCCAGCGCGGCGCCAGGGCCGCGTGCTCGCGGCTCGACCCCTGACCGTAGTTGGCGCCCCCCACCACCGCGCAGCCCCCCTGGTCGCGCACCGCGAGCGCCCGGCTGGCGAAGGTCTCGTCGATGCGCTCGAAGACGAACTCGCTGATGCGCGGGATGTTGCTGCGGTAGGGCAGGATCCGCGTGCCGGCGGGCATGATCTCGTCGGTCGACACGTCGTCGCCCACCCGCAGCAGCACCGGCACTTCGAGCGTCTCGGGGAGCGGCTCGAGCTCGGGCAGGGAAGCGACGTTGGGCCCCTTGACCAGCTCGATGCGACGCGCTTCCGCGGGCGGCGGGGGCGGCTCCAGCAGGTCGTCGCGCACGATCGGATCGGCCGGCTCGGCCACCCGCGGGTAGGGCATGTCGAGCTCGCGGGGGTCGGTGATCACGCCGGTCAGGGCGGCGGCGGCGGCGGTTTCCGGGCTCACCAGGCAGACCCTGTCCTCGCGCGTCCCGGAGCGGCCGGGGAAGTTGCGTGGCACCGTGCGCAGGCTGATCTGGTCGGTGGCCGGCGCCTGCCCCATGCCGATGCAGCCGTTGCAGCCGGCCTGGTGGATGCGGGCGCCGGCGTGGATCAGCGCGCCGAGGTGCCCGTCGCGCACCAGGTTCTCGAGGATCTGCCGTGACGTGGGGTTGACGTCGAAGGAGACCTGGGGCGGGATGCGCCGCCCGCGGACGATCTCGGCGGCGACCGCGAAGTCGCGGTAGCCGGGGTTGGCCGAGGAGCCGACGTAGGCCTGGTAGATCGGCTCGCCGGCCACCTCGCGCACCGGCTGCACGTTGCCCGGGCTCGACGGCATGGCGATCAACGGCTCGAGCGAGCCGAGGTCGATCCGCTCCCGGCGGTCGTAGGCGGCGCCCTCGTCGGCGGCGAGCGCGGTGAAGTCCTGCTGCCGCCCCTGGGAGGCGAGGAAGCGGCGCACCTCGTCGTCGGCCGGGAACACCGTGCTGGTGGCGCCGAGCTCGGTGCCCATGTTGGCGATGACGTGGCGGTCCATGGCGGAGAGGGCGGCGAGGCCGGGCCCGTGATACTCGATCACGCACCCCACCGCGCCGTCGACGTCGTGGCGGCGGAGCATCTCCAGGATCACGTCCTTGGCGCTCACCCAGTCGGGCAGCTGGCCGACCAGCTCGACGCCCCACACCTCGGGCATGTTGACGTAGAACGGCTCTCCGGCCATCGCCAGGGCCACTTCCAGGCCGCCGGCGCCGATCGCCAGCATGCCCAGCGCCCCGGCGGCCGGGGTGTGGGAGTCGGAGCCGAGGAGGGTCTTGCCCGGCTTGCCGAAGCGCTCCTGGTGCAGCGGATGGCTGACGCCGTTGCCCGGCGGGCTGTACCACAGGCCGAAGCGCTGCGCCGCGCTGTAGAGGAAGCGGTGGTCGTCGGCGTTCTTGTGGTCCTCCTGGACCAGGTTGTGATCGACGTACTGGCAGGACAGCTCGGTGCGCACGCGTTCGAGCCCCATCGCCTCCAGCTCGAGCATCACCAGGGTGCCGGTGGCGTCCTGGGTCAGCGTCTGGTCGATGCGCAGGGCGATCTCCTCGCCGGGCGTCATGGCGCCGTCGAGCAGGTGCGATGCGATCAGCTTGTGCGTGGCGGTCTGCGGCATGGCGGCTTCCCCCGTGTCGGGGCGGCGTGCGCTGCGGCCCGGTACCTTCCCGGGGAAGCGAAGCCGATGCCAACGGCGCGACGGCGGCGTGCGGCCGCGGCCGGGAACGCCCGGGGAGGCCGGCGCCCGCGCCAGCCCCCCCCCGGGAATATCAGCGAACCCTCAGCGGCTCAGCCGCGCAGGCGCCTGAGGGCGAAGCCGCCGGCGAGCAGGAGCAGCGCGGCGAGCGCGCCGAGGCCCCAGGCCGAGGTGGTGGGGATCGCGATGTCGAAGGCCTGGCCGCCGCACTCCTCCAGGCACACAGGCGCCACGTCGGTGGGGTCGTCGAAGTCGATCTGCACCTCGAAGCCCGCCGGGCACGCGTCGAAACCGTCGCACTGGAAGGCGACGTCGCGCACCCGCAGGGCGTAGCTGCCGGCGGCGAGGGTCACCCGCGCCACCTCGTCGGGCACGTCGGGCGCCACCGAGGTTTCCTGGCGGCCGACGATGCAGTCCTGGTCGTGATCGGCGAAGTCGCTGTCGTTGATGCGCACCTCGAAGCGGTCGCCCGCGACGCAGCAGTCGGTGATGGTGACGATGACGTCGGTCGGCGCGGTGAGCGTGAACTCGTAGCGCTCGGGGCCGAAGCCCAGGGCGTCTCCCGAGCAGTCCTGGGTGACTACCTGCGCCGAGTGACTCGTGGGGTCGGTGCCCAGGTCGACGACCGTCTCCGTGAAGTGTTCCCTGGGGGTCAGCCCGAGGTCCCCCTGGATGTCGACACGCACGTTGGGCTGCGCCGCCAGCGGCAGGGCCAGCAGCAACCCACACCAAGACAGCAGTGATCCGATCCTTTTCGCCATGGTCCCTCCTGTGTTCGGCGCACTCTATGGCGATGGCGCATGAGGAGTCAACAACCGGGCGAGGGGCAGCGGGAGGGGGCCCGGCGGAGGGCACGGCGGCGGGGCGGGTCACCCCTGCAGCGCCAGGCGGAGGATCCCCGGCAGCTTCCACGGCGCCGGGCCGGCCTCGAAGGCGGTCAGCTTCCTGCCCAGCTCGTAGGCCTGCTGGTGGGTGATGAACCAGGGGGGCTTCGGCCAGGCGGTGAAGGGGGCCAGAACCACCGTCTTCTGCACCCGCGAGAACATCAGGGTGTTGTGGACGAAGCCGGTGCCCGAGCCGATCTCCTGCGGCGTGTTGCCGGGGTAGGCCCCCCAGGGGGTGACGACCAGCCCGTAGCCGATGGCCGCCCAGTGGTTCACCGCCACCGTGCCGTAGCGCAGGTCGGCCACCGCCCGCTCGATGGTGGGGGCCAGCTCGGCGTCCTGCTGCGCCCGCGGGTGGACGAGGAGGGTCACGTTGAGCGACCCCCAGAGGCGGTCGTTGCAGAAGGCCACCGCCTGCCGGAGGTACTCGGCGGCCGAGGCGGCCGCAAGGGGCGTTTCGCAGAACACGCTGCAGAACGACTCGGTGGTGAAGCAGAGGCTGTCGTCGCCGGGGGGGACCCCGGGGATCAGCGTCCAGGGCAACTGGTCGCCCGCCGCCCCGCCGTAGCGTTCCGCCTCCGGGTGGGCCTCGACGAAGGCCCGGTAGCGCTCCCCGGCGCCCGGGTACCAGGCGTGGCGCGGCGGCACCCGGCGCAGCACCTCGCGCAGCGCCGCCAGCAGCTCGTCGCGCTGATCCCAGCCCTGCCAGGTGACCAGCGCGCGGACGGCGTTGCAGTTGAAGCCGGCGTTGTTGACCAGCATGGTGGCGATGTTCTCGGCGTGGTAGGCGATCTCCTCGCGGCTCCAGCGCCCCGGCACCACCACCACCGGGCTGACGTTGCCGAGCTCGGCCGACACCGGCTTGGCGAGCCGCGGCCGGTTCTCCCGTTTGCGCCGCGCGCCCTCTTCGCCGGGACCGAAGACGATGGCCTCGTAGGTCTTGTCCGAGCCGGTGATGTGGATGGCGTCGACGGCGGGGTGCTCGCAGAGGTAGGCCCCCTCCTCGGGTCCGCCGTACACCACCCGCAGGAAACCGGCCTCGATCAGCGGCCGGAAGCCGCGCTCGAGCAGCGGGCCGAGGTAGTCGTTGACCTCGTGCACCTTGAACACCACCACCTGGTTGTCGACGAAGAGCTCGTGCAGCGCGTCCATCGGCCCGATCGAGGAGACGTTGCCAGCCGACAGCACCAGCGCCACCGCGCCCCGCGGGTCGGGGTCGCGATAGGCCACCGCCTGCGTCTCCGGCAGGCCCTCGGGCGTCACCTCCGGCTCCATCCACACCTCGGCCATGACGCCGCGGTAGAGGATCACGTCCCACGAGTCGTAGGGGACGACCCGCGCCGCCACCTGGCCGTTGGGCAGGCGGCGCACCGGACCCGGGATGCGCGGCCGACCGGTCACCGAGATGTTGCGCAGGGCGGTCTGCAGGAGACGCAGATTGCGCAGCACGAAGTAGGGTCCGACGATCCACTCCTCGCCGGAGCGGCGGTCGCGCGGCGACAGCCCCTCGGCGCGCATCGCCGCGTGGGTCCACTCCTCGGCCACCTCGGCGAACGACTCGCGCAGCTTGCGCAGCAGCGCGATGCGGTCGAGCACCGGCAGCGTCGCCCAGGCGGCGCGGCGCGCCGCCAGCGTGTCGAGGGCAGCATCGAGCGCGGCGCGCGAGGAGGGCGGCACGGTGCCGCTCTGCGGCCGCGATGGGATCGCCCCGGAGGGCGCGGAGGGAACGGCGGTGGTCACGACGCCATCCTACCCGTCGCGGCGCAACCCGCCGACGACCCGCCGGTGGCTTCCCGCTGCTAGTTCCGATACGCCGGCGGCAGCGCCTCGTCGAGCGTGCGGTAGCGCTCGAGCAGCTCCGTCTGCCGCGTCCGCATCGGCACCTCGCGTCCCTCCACGAAGACGTGCTCGACCGAGGTCAGCGGCTCGAACGGGTCTCCCGACCACACCACCAGGTCGGCGTCCATGCCCACCTGCAACCTGCCATAGCGGTCGGCGATCCCCCACAGCTTCGCCGGCGTCGCGGTCATCGCCCGCAGCGCCTCCTCCCAGGGCATGCCGTAGGCGACGGCGTTGCCGGCCGCCTGCTTGAGGTTGCGCGCGTTGTGGGCGTCGAACGAGGCGAAGGCCACGGTGACGCCGGCCCGGTGCAGGCGCGCGGCGTTCTCCAGCGTCGCCCCGAGGTTGTCGAAGGTGGGGAGGTTCTGCATCGGGTTGACCACCACCGGCACCGCCTCGGCGGCGATCTGCTCGGCGACCATCCAGCCGTCGGCGGCGCCGAGCAGCACCAGGATCACGTCGTACTCCCGCGCCAGGCGCAGCGTCGCCAGGATGTCCGCGGCACGGTCGACGTGGATCGCCAGCGGCACCTCCCCCTCGACCACCGGCAGCAGCGCCTCGAGGTCGAGGCGGGAGAGGGCGTAGTCGCGGCGGTCGCCGGTCTGCCAGGCGCGGCGGTTAGCGGCGAAGTCGCGGGCGTCCTCCAGCGCCTCCTTGAGGCGCAGGATGGCCGCGCCGCGGGCGCCGCCGGCCTTCTGGGCGCCGGACTCGCCGAGCACCGCGAACATCGCCACCGGGTTCTTGTGCACCATCCCTGCGAGGTCGGGAGCCGGTTCGGCTCCGAGGTCGATGAGCGCACCCTGGCCGGAGATCAGCGACGCGCCGGGGGCCGGCGCCACGACCGCCCGGGTGATCCCCTCGACGCGGGTCACCGCCAGCAACGAGGAGAACGGGTTGATGGCGTCGACCACGTTGAACGCGGCGGTGATCCGGTCGTCCTGGGTGGCGTAGTCGCGGGTGCCGGCGACGGCGCCGATCTCCACCACGCCGAGTCGGGTGAAGGAGTCGAGCAGGCCGGGCGTCACCACCTTGCCGGCGCCGTCGATCACCCGCGCTCCTGCCGGCACGCGGGCGCCGACGCCGACGGCGGCGACCCTGCCGTCGCTGATCACCACCGTCGCGTTGTCGAGCCTGGGCCCCGAGACGGGATGTACCGTGGCGCCGACGATAGCCACCGTCTCGGCGGCGGCGGGGAGCGCGAGCGCACCCGCCAACGCCATCGCCGCCAAGCCTCGCTGCGTGCTGCTCCTCACCACGCCACCTCCTTGGCCGGCAGGCCGAGCTCGAAGTCGGTCTTGGGTTGCCGCGCCGGGTCGAAGCGGTCGAAGGCGACCGCGCCGTCGACGTAGACCTGGTCCGGCTTGCTGTAGACGCTGAAGGGGTCGCCCGACCAGATCACCAGGTCGGCCATCTTGCCCGGCTCCAGCGTCCCGGTGTGGTCGAGGATCCCCAGCGCCCTGGCCGGGTTGGCGGTGATCCAGCGGATGGCGTCGTCGCGGTCGACCGCGATGCCGGCGGCGATGCCGGCGCGCAGCGACTTGGCGGCCTCCTGGTTGAGGCGTTGGATCCCCTCCGCCGAGTCGGAATGGACGATGGCGCAGCCGCCGGCCTCCTCGACCAGGGCGATGTTCTCCGAGATCCCGTCGTAGGCTTCGATCTTGAACCCCCACCAGTCCGCCCACAGATTGGCGCACACCTCGTGGGCCGCCAGCAGGTCGCGCACCTTGTACGCCTCCACGCCGTGGTGGAAGGAGGAGACCCGGTAGCCGAACTCCGCGGCCATGTCGAGCACGTAGGCCATCTCGTCGGCGCGGTAGCAGTGCTGGTGCAGGAGGATGTCGCCGTCGAGCACCCCCGCCAGGGTCTCGAGCTCGAGATCGCGCTTGGGCATCTTCTCGGCGTCGCGGTCGCCCTCCCGCCAGCGCCGCCACTTGTCGCGGTACTCGACCGCGTCGATCCACGCCTTGCGGTAACCGGCGAAATTGCCCATGCGCGTCGAGGGGAACTGATTGCGGCTGCCGTACACCCGCTTGGGGTTCTCGCCGCACGCCATCTTCAGCCCGTAGGGGGCGCCGGGGAACTTCATCGCCTGGACGGTGCGCCGCGGCACGTTCTTCAGAGTCACGCTGCGCCCGCCGAAGAGGTTGGCCGAGCCGGGCAGGATCTGCATCGTGGTGACGCCGCCGGCGAGGGCCAGCGGGAACTGCGGGTCCTGCGGCCACACCGAGTGCTCGGCCCACACCTCGGCGGTGTTGGGCTGGGTGGCCTCGTTGCCGTCGGAGAGGGCCTCGCTGCCGGGCGCGGAGTAGACCCCGAGGTGGGAGTGGGTGTCGATCAGCCCCGGGGTCACCCACTTGCCGGTGGCGTCGACGACCACCGCCCCCGCCGGCGCGGCGAGGCCCGTGCCCACCGCGACGATGCGGCCATCCTGCAGCAGCACCGACGCCCCCTCGAGGGTCGGGCCGGCGGCGGTCATCACCGTGGCGTTGCGGATCAGGGTGGGCTGCGAGGGGAGCGGCCGGTAGGTGGAGGGGTAGGGCGCCACCTCGTCCTCGGCCTCTGCTGCCGCCGCCGCCTCGGGCCCGGCGGCGGGTGGTGCGGCGCCGCCGGTCGCGCAGCCGACGCTGCCGATCAGGGCGAGGGGGAGTCCGAGCCATCGCATCATCGCGTTCCTCCTGGAGGTCTCCGGCCGGCTAGCCTACCACCGCCCCTCCCACCGCGCGGTTGCCGCCGCCGGCCTTCATCGCTTGCTGATACTGTCGCGATTCATGCCCCTCGTCACCTCCCCGGTGGGCGTGCTGACCGTGCTGGTGGCGGTCGCGGCGTTCTTCTTCCTCGTCGAGGAGGTGACGCGCTGGCGGCTCTTCCAGCTGTTTCCGCCGCTGATCTTCATCTACGCCACGCCGGTGGTGCTCAACAACACCGGCGTGATCCCCGCCGAGTCCCCGGTGTACGGCGTGCTGCGCGACATCGCCCTGCCGGCGTTCATCGTCCTCATGCTGCTCGGCGTCGACGTCGGGGCGGCGGTGCGGGTGATGGGCAAGGGCGTCCTGGTGATGCTGCTGGGCACGGCGGGGGTGGTGATCGGCGGGGCGGTGGGGTACGCGGCGGTGCACCAGTGGCTGTCGCCGGACGCGTGGAAGGGGTTCGGCACCCTGGCGGGCAGTTGGATCGGCGGCACCGGCAACATGGCGGCGGTGGCGGGCGCCGTCGAGGCCTCACCGGAGCAGCTCGGCCTCGCCGTGCTGGCGGACAACGTGGTCTACGTGGTGTGGCTGCCGATCCTGCTCGGCTCCAAGGCCTTCGCCGACCGCTTCAACCGTTGGGCGCGAGTGGAAGTCGGGCGCGTGGAGGCGATGGAGGCGGCGGCCGCCGCCGAGGTCCGGGAGGAGCGCGCGCCGGCGATGCGCCACTACCTGTACCTCGGTGTGGTGGCCCTCGCCGCCACCTGGGCGGCGGCGGCTCTGGCGCCGCTGCTCCCCGAGGTGGAGCCGATCCTCTCCACCTCGACGTGGAAGATCCTGCTGGTGACCACCTTCGCCCTGGGGCTCTCGGCCACTCCCATCCGGCGCCTGCCGGGCGCCCACCAGCTGGCGATGGGGCTGATCTACGTCTTCGTCGCCGGCATGGGGGCGCGGGCCAGCCTCGCCGGCCTCGGCCAGGCCCCGGCCTTCCTGCTGGGGGCCTTCATCTGGATCTTCGTGCACGGCCTGTTCTGCCTCGCCGGCGCCTGGCTGCTGCGCGTCGACATCCACAGCGTCGCCATCGCCTCGGCCGCCAACATCGGCGGCGCGGCGTCGGCGCCGGTGGTCGCCGCCTACCACCGGGAGAGCCTGGTGCCGGCCTCGGTGCTGATGGCGCTGATCGGCTACGCCCTGGGCAACTACATGGCCCTGCTGACGGCGCAGCTCTGCCGGCTGGTCGCCGGCGTGTGACCCCCCGACGGGCGGGCGCAGAGGCCGGCGCCTACGACCGCCGGGAGCCACGCGGGCGGTGACGCCTCCAGCCGAACGTAGGGGCCGCCCTCCGTGGCGGCCCTGGACGGGCGGGCGCAGAGGCCGGCGCCTACTTCGTGAACGCCGCCTTGACCTCCGGCTTGTTGAGGACGATCAAGCTCCAGATGCCGATCGGCAGGCCGATGAGGCAGCAGGGGCTGATGCAGGGGATCATCGCCAGGATGCTGCCGATCAAGGCGGCCGTCCACTGGCGCAGCATCCGCATCTGCATCCCGACCCAGATCAGGAAGCCGCCGATGACCAGGCCGATGAGCGACGACATAACCCCCAGCCCGCCGCTCATGTAGTTCATGTACTGGCCGTAGTCCTCGCCGCCGAAGCCGCCGAGCCCGGCGGTGCCGAGGCCGAACAGGTTCATGATCAAGCCGATGATGGCGAAGAGGATGCCGACGACGGCGGTGACGATGAGCCCGATGGCGGGGCCGTTGACCTGGGCCGCCGGATCACCGATCGGAGCGCTCGGCGGCGGCGGGAACGGCGGGGCGGCGACGGAGGCGGGGGAGTAACGGGCTCGCTCATGCTTCCCTCCTTTTGCGATGATCAGGCGGACTGTCGGGGTCATTGTACTGAAAATCGGCCTTCGGAGCCTTCGCGCGCGCGGCGGGGAAGCCGCGGCGCCGTCCCCCTCGCCGGGTGCGTCCGGCCGCCCGCTGGCCCGGCGGGGGGCAGGCGCAGGGGCTCGCGGGCGCCGTGAAGGGCCGTTCCCCCTGGCTGGCCGCGGGGCTCTCGGCCCTGGCGCCGGGTGCGGGCCAGCTGTACAACGGCGATCGGCCGCGGGGTTGGGCGCTGCTCGCCATCGCCGCCGGGGTGGTCGCCGCGGTGGCGCTCTGCCTCTGGGGTCCGCGGCCCTTTCGCTCCTGGCTGGGGGCGCTGCTGCTGGCGGCGCTCTATCCCCTGTTGTGGATGCCGGCCGTCGCCGACGCCTGGCGCGACGCCCGCGGCCGCGGGCGGGGCCTGGTGGCTGCCGACAGCATCGGTTACACGGTGCTCATGCTGCTCGTCGCCGGGCCCATGGCCCTGCCCCTGCTGTGGCAGAACCGCCAGGTGCCGCGGGCGGCGAAGCGGTGGCTGACGGTCGGGGTGGTGATGGTGGCGATCGGCGGAGTGCTGCTGCTGGCGCTGGCGGCGCCGTGGCTGGAGGCGCTGCTGGAGGAGATGGGGCTCGAGGCGGGCTGGCCTTAGCC
>DATKEH010000249.1:0-16408 GCA_035546355.1 Thermoanaerobaculia bacterium | reverse complement strand
GGCGCTCGGCAGGCGCCCGCGGGGTGGGGCGACCAGCTGCTCGAAGGGCTCCTGGGGAAGGTGGGGAAGGACCCGGCCGCGATCACCGCGGACGACCTGCTGGGCGCTTTCCTCCAGCTCGGCCTCGCCGACCCCAAGGGGGATCCCGGAGTGATGGGGGCGCTGGAGTCCCTCGCCGGCTCGTTGCGCGAGCTGGGCGGCCGCCTCGCCGCGGGCGCCGAGGGCGCTGCCGGAGAGACGGCGAGGCAGCAGAAAGAAATGCAGCAGATCCTCGCCCAGATCATGGACGGCAAGAACAACCTGGTCGGCGCGATGCTGGAGATGCTGCAGAAGCAGTCGGGCCCTGCGTAGCCGCGGCGGCGCGGTCGCCGGCAGCCCCGGCGGCTGGCCGGTGGCATGCGGCAGATGTCACCCCTGCGCTCGGCCAGTCTGAAGCGGACCCGCGAGGTGTCGAGGGCGTTGTCGGCGGGTGAGCCGACGGGGAACTCGTACGCCCACCCGGTCGTAGGGGGGTTGGGAAGGGCGGGCCGGGCAGGCGTGTTGCTGTGGGCGGGCCCGCCGGCGGCGCGGCGAGGGGGCCGGCACTCGAGATGGACGATCGACGGCAGCAGGATCTCGGCGGACGGCTGTCCTCCGTTGCCGCGGGGCCCGAGGGGGCCCGGCCGGGGGTTTCTTCTCCCCTCGCGCAGGGCCCCGCGGGCGCGACGGCGGCGCCCCCCCGCCCCGGCCTGGCCGAACGCTTCTTCCGCGTCCCGCCCTGGCGCCTGGCGCTGCGCCTGCTGCTCCCCTGCGGCCTCCTGGCGGCGGTGCTCCCCTCGCCGCCGCCGGCCGTCGCCGGTGGGCTCGAGGGGGAGCTCGGGCGCAGCGAGGTACGGGTGTGGTCGGGGCGCTTCCCGCTGGCGGTGGGTATCGGCGTGCGTGACGCGGGGCTTCCCGAGCGCCTGGAGCGGCTGGGGTACCGCCGGGTGTCCGCGCGCCCGGCGGCGCCGGGAGAGTACTTCTGGGGACACGACGTCTTCTGGATCTACCGGCGCGGCCACCGTTGGGGCGGCCGGGACCACCCGCCGGCGCTGATCCGCCTCGGCCTGCAGCGGGAGACGGGCATGGTGGAGGCGGTCTCCGTGACGGGGGAGACGGCGCTCGGCTTGGGAACGCGCGACAGCCGGTTCCTGGAGCCGGAGCTCCTCTCGGAGGCGCTCGACGGCAGGCGCGCCCGCCGGGCGCCGGTGCGTCTGGACGAGCTGCCCGAGCCGGTGTGGCGCTCGGTGCTGGCGGCGGAAGACCATCGCTTCTTCGACCACCCGGGGGTCGACGGCCGGGCGGTGGCGCGGGCGCTGCTGGCGAACTTCGAGAAGGGGGGGGTGGCCCAGGGGGGCAGCACCATCACCCAGCAGCTGATCAAGAACCGCGACCTGACGCCGCGGCGCAGCCTCGGGCGTAAGGTTTCGGAGGCCGTGCGGGCGCTGGCGCTGGAGGCCGAGTACGACAAGCGGGAGATCCTCGCGGCGTACCTGAACCACGTCTACCTCGGGCACGTCGGAGGCCTCGCCGTCCACGGCTTCGGAGCTGCCGCGCGAGCCTACTTCGGAAAGCCGGCGCAGCGGCTGACGGCAGCCGAGGCGGCCGCCCTGGCGGGGATGATCCGCAGCCCCAACCGCCTGTCTCCGCTGCGCCACCCGGAGGCGGCGCGGCGGCGGCGCGACCAGGTGCTGGAGGTGATGGAGCAGGAGGGTTGGCTGTCCGCGGCGGCGGCGGCGGCCGCGCGCGAGGCCTCGCTGCGAGCCCGCGCGCACGCCCCCGAAGCGCCGCCCGCCGGCAGCTTCCTCGGCTGGGTGTCCGACCTGGTGCAGGAGGAGGCGCGGCGCCGTGTCGCGCGCGGGCGCGGCGTGGTGGTGGAGACCAGCCTCGACCCCCACCTGCAGCGGCTCGCCGAGGAGGCGATGGCGGCGGAGCTGCGCCGCCTGCGCGCCGCCCACCCCGGGCTGCGCGCCGCTCCCATCGGCGCGGCGCTGGTGGCCCTGGATGCCGAGACCGGAGACGTCCTCGCCTACGTGGGGAGCCGGCCGGGGGAGCTGCCCGGCGGCTTCGACCGGGCACGGTGGGCGCGGCGGCAGCCGGGCTCGGTGGTCAAGCCGCTGCTGCTGCTCGAGGCCTTCGAGCGCTGCGGCGAACACGGGCCGCTGCACCCGGCCAGCCGGGTCGCCGACGAGCCCCTGGAGCTGCGGCTGCGACGCGGCGTCTGGCGCCCCGCCAACGCCGACGGCCGGTTCCAGGGCACGGTGACCCTGCGCCAGGCCCTGGAGGAGTCGCGCAACGTGCCCTTCGTCCGCATCGCCCGCCACTGCGGCTTCGCCGCCACCGCCGAGCGCCTGCGCCAGGCGGGCCTGGCGCTACCCGAGATGCCGCCGCCGTCGTTCGTCCTCGGCGCCGTCGAGACCACTCCCCTGAGCCTGGCCCGCGCCTACACCGTCTTCGCCGCCGGCGGGGTGAGCCTGGCGCCGCGGCCCCTGACACGGCTCGAGCGCCCCGGGGGCAGCCGGCTGGAGCGGGTGTGGGTGCGGCCGCGGCGGGTGGTGAGCCCTGAGACCGCCTACCTGGTGACGCACGTGATGTGGGGCGCGGCGGCCGAGGGCACGGCCCGCGCCGCCGCCCTCGACGGCCTGCCGGTGGCGGCCAAGACCGGCACCACGTCGGAGGCGCGGGACGCCTGGCTCGCCGGCCACGCCCGCGGCCTGGTCACCGTGGTGTGGGTGGGGCGCGACGACGGCAAGCCGCTCGGTCTTACCGGCTCGCAGGCGGCGGCCCCGCTGTGGCGCCGCTTCATGCGCGACGCGGTGCGGAGCCGTCCGAGCGGAGGGTTCGAGCGGCCTCCCGGCATCGTCACCCGCGACGTCGACAGCCGCACCGGGCTACTGGTGCGCCGCTGGAACCCCCACTCGCGCCAGGAGGTGTTCCGCCGCCGCGCGCTGCCGCCGCGCGACCGCTTCTGGCGCCGCGACCCGGCCGTCGAGGTCATCGAGTAGCCGGCGCCTCCGCCGCCCGGGGCCGGCGCGGAGGCCGGCCCCTACGACGGTCGCGGCCCCCCAGCCACGATGGAGGGCGCGGCGCGGAGGCGAGCGGAGGCGCCGCCGAGATCCGCTGCCGGACACCACCCTTCCGGCGCCGTGCCCAGGTGGGGCCGAGGCTCGCCTCCGCGACGGGCCCGGCCTACCGCAGGTCTTCCTCGTACTCGTCGCCGAGACAGACGCCCATCTCGCGGGCGGTACGGATGGTGTCGCCCTCGAGCGGCACCCGCTTCATGCGGCCGATGGCGTCGGTGAGCGGCACGGTGAGCACCTCCGGCGGGTCGAGGGCCACCATGGTGTCGAAGCGGCGCTGCGCCACCAGGCGGACGGCGGCGGCACCGAAGCGCTGGGCCGTCAGGCGGTCGAAGGCGGTAGGGCTGCCGCCGCGCTGCACGTGGCCCAGCACCACCGTGCGCGACTCCTTGCCGGTGCACTCCTCGATCTGCTGCGCCACCTGCTCGGCGATGCCGCCGAGCCGCACCTCCCGGCCCACCTCCTTGGGGCCCTGCACCACCATCTCGCCGCCCTGCGGTCGCGCCCCCTCGGCGGCGACGACGATCGAGAAGTGCCGCCCCAGCGCCTCGCGCTCCATCACCTTGCGACAGACGGCCTCGATGTCGAAGGGGATCTCGGGGATGAGAATGGCGTCGGCGGTCGCGGCGACGCCGGCGTGGAGCGCGATCCAGCCGGTGTAGCGCCCCATCAGCTCGACGACGAAGACCCGCTCGTGCGCCTCGGCGGTCGAGTGCAGGCGGTCGATGGCCTCGGTGGCCACCGACACCGCGGTGTCGAAGCCGAAGGTGAGGACCGTCCCCTCCAGATCGTTGTCGATGGTCTTGGGCACTCCCACCACCGGCAGCCCCTTCTGCGCGAACGCGTGGGCGATGCGCATCGAGCCGTCGCCGCCGATGGTGATCAGCGCGTCGATGCCCAGGCGCCGGAAGTTGGTCACCACCTCGTCGGAGCGGTCGACCGGCACCACCTGACCGTCGGGCATCTTCATCGGGTACTCGAACGGGTTGCCGCGGTTGGTGGTACCGATGATGGTGCCGCCCAGATGGGTGATGCCGCGTACGCTGGCCCGGTCTAGCTGCAGGATCTTGCTGGTGTCGAGAAGCCCCTCGTAGCCGCGCTGGATGCCCAGCACCTCCCAGCCGCGCCGGCGGGCGCTCAACACCGCGGCGCGGATGACGGCGTTGAGCCCGGGGGCGTCGCCGCCGCCGGTGTTGATGGCGATGCGTCGGATGCGATCGGCCATGTGCGAGGCTCTCCCTCCGCTTGCCGGCGCCGGCCAGCAGGCCGGCCCACGAGATCAGGACCTGCGGATCACCCTTCGAGGACGGCCCGGTCGCGCAGCCGGTCGGCGGCGGCGGAGAGCGGGGCGTGGGTGAGGATCATCTGGATCCGCTCGAGCGCTTTGATGCTCTCGCCCACCCCCTGGTAGAGGATCACCTCGCCGAGCAGCTTCTCGGCGAGCTGGTCGAGGCGTTGCGCGACGCGGTCGGCGTGGCTGCCCTCCGGGAAGCGGCGCAGGTACTCGGCGCCGTTGGCCAGGTCGGCGTAGCTGCCGGCCAGCTGGCCCAGCCGCTCGCGGGTCAGCTGCCGCAGCTCCTCGTCCTCCACCTGATCGGCGAGCTGCTCGAGGGCGGCCAGCTGGTCGACCGTCGGCGCCAGCCGGCGCAGCCCGGCGAGCGCCTGCTGGCCGAGCGCGCCCTGCGGCTCGGCCCGCCAGGCTTGCAGGTAGCGCTCGACGGCCTCGGTCTGTCTGCCCATACGGGCGTAGGCGAGGGCCAGCGCGTAGGCCGCCTGCGGCACCTGCGGGGCATCGGGGTAGTTGCTGAGGAAGGTCTCCAGGAACCGGGTCTGGTAGATGCCGGAGTCGAGCGTCCGCAGCGCCTCGGGAAACCGCTCGTCCACCTCCCGTTGCAACGCCGCGGCCTCCGCGTCCAGGGTGTCGAGGAATGGCGACTCGGGGGTCAGCGACGCCACCACGCCCCGCTCTGCGGCGTACTGGCGCAGCAGCGCGCCGTAGTCACGGGACAGCGGCGCCGCGGCGAGGTACTCGTCGCGCAGCCGGTGCAGCGCCTGCAGGCGCAGCCGCTCCGCCGTCTCCCCCTGCGGCCAGGCGACCAGCGCGGCGCGCTCGAGCAGCAGCTCGATGGCGACGGTCTCCTCACCGGCGGCCTCCGCCGGGTCGAAATCCAGCAGGACCGCCTGGGTACCGGCCCGGTAGCGGTCCACCGGCCGCGGCTCCTGGCGCTTGATCATCTCGCCGCGCGCCCGCGCCGCGCTCACCCGATCGGTGAAGAAGGGGTGGGTGCGCCAGTAGCCATACTGCCGCGACTGCGGCAGGCGGCTCTCCATCAGGGCGAAGAGATCGGCCGCGCCGACCGGCGCATAGCCCGCCGCCGCCGCCATCCGCTGCCCCTCCTCGTCGGCCTGGTCCTCGAACTCGCGGCTGTAGCTGCGCAGCAGCAGCTCGCCGAGGATCATGCCCGCCGCCGCAGCGCCCTGGATCCTCTGGCCGCTGCTCGAGCCGTAGCTGCCGCCGGGGTTGCGGCCGTAGGGCAGGTTGGCGGGTCGCCCCTCGCTCTGCCCTTCGGCCAGGATGACCCCGACCAGCACCGCCTGCGACAGCACGTTGAGCAGCGTCGCCCGGCGCTGCATCTTGATGCCGTGCTGCAGGGTGACGTGGGCGATCTCGTGCCCCAGCAGGCCCGCCAGCTGATCGTCGGTGAGGCCGAGCTCGAGCATGCCGCGGGTGACGAACACCTGTCCTCCAGGGAGGGCGAAGGCGTTCGGTTCTCGCATCTCCACCAGGAAGAAGGTGAAGGGGGTCTTGGTGTAGCCGGAATGCCCCGCCAGGCGGTAGCCGATGTCGGCGACCCGGCGCAGGGCCTCGTCGTCGTCCCAGGTGCCGAAGTGCTCCAGGGCCTGTTGCGCCGCGGCGACGCTCTTGCCGAAGAGCTCGGGGTTCTCGATCGTCTGCGCCGTCGCCGAGTGGGCGAGCAGCGCCAGCCCCAGGGCCGAGGCGAGCAGAGCCTGCCGTCGCATGGTGCTCAGGCTAGCACGCGGCATGCCATCAGCGGGCCGGGGCGCGACCCTCGCCTCTGGCGCTCCTCTGGCGCTCCCCGGGTGCGCCGCCGGCGCCCCAGCGAGCGCGCCACTCGCGCGTGATAGCCTCCCGCGGCGTGAGCGACCTCTTCATCGAGATCCCCACCGAGCGCAAGTCGATGGCGGAGCTGCGCGCCCACCTCGATGCCGCTCTCGGCCAGCAGTTCCCCGGCGGCATGCTGCAGCGCCACTGGGAGGGCGACGTGCTCCACCTGCACGGGCCTGGAGCCAAGGGCACCATCACCCTCGAAGAGGGGAAGCTGGTGGGTCGCGCCGCGCTCGGCCCCCCCGCCACCCTGATGCGCGCCATCATCGAGCAGAAGGTGGAGACGGCGATGAAGGTCGCCGCCTCCTGAGCCCCTTCGAGGATCTCCACCTGCCGGCGGCTGTCGCCGGCCACCTGCGAGCGACGCCCGAGGCGCCCTGGGTCGTCTTCCCCCGCGCCGACGAGTGGCGGTGGCTGCCCTGGCGCTGGCTGGGGGAGCGGCTCGCCGCCCTGACGCCGGCGGTCGCCGCCGTGGACGGCGACACCGTCGCCTTCGCCTATCGGCCGCACCCGGAGGCGCTGGCCCTCGACCTGGCGATCCAGGCAGCGGGGCGGCTGGCGCTGCCGCACACCCCGGCGCGAGGCGGCGGCGGCGCGGACCCGGGCCGGCTGGAGCCGGGGGGGGCAGGCGAGATCCGGCATTGGCACCCGGACCCCGCCGCCGCGCCGCCCGCCGAACCGCCTCGTCGGCCGGCGCCCGTATCCCCGCCGTGGGCGCCGGCGGCGGAGGCCGGTGGGGCCTGGGCGTGGTCGCCGGGCGACGGCTGGCGGCGCCTCGCGTCGCGCCCGCTGCTCGCCGCCGCTGTCGCCGTCGACGCCGCGCTGCGGCATCCGGCGGGCCGGCCTATCGCCCTGGTGGCGGGAGACCTGGCGCCGATCGAGGAGCGCGCCTGGCTCGCCTGGTGCCTGGCCTCGGGGGCCGCGCTGGTGCTGTCGCCAGAGCCCGATCTGGCGCCGTGGGCGCTGCACTGGGCGCGGCCCACCGTCGCCTGCCTGCCCGCCGCGGCGCTGGACGAGACGGCGGCGCTGCTGCGCGCGAGCGAGCGGCCGCGGCCGCTGCGCCGGCGCTTGCGGCGGCTCCACGCCGTCCTCGCCTACGGCCAGGATGCGGACGGCGCCGCGGCGGCCGCCGACCCCCTGTGGGCCGACCTCGGCACCGGGATCGCCGCCTTCCCGGATCTCTCTGCCGCTGTGCGGCAAGATGCGCTAGAGTAGGCCCGGGCGGCCGTCCGCCCGTGCGACAAAGGAGAGGGAGATGCCCGAGACGCCGTCGCAGCAGCTGCCGCCGCCCCTTCCCGAGGCGAACGACGCCACGGCGCGGCAGGAGATCTCCGAGCGCGCCGACACCGTCTGGACCGGTCTCGACGGCGCCCCGCAGGTCAAGAAGACGAGCCGGAGCAAGCTCGCCGGCCCCGCGGGGCGGGTGGCGATCGTCGAAGGCTGTCGCACCCCGTTCACCAAGGGGAGCACGGACTTCCAGCACATGGACGTGATCGACCTGGCGGCGCTGCCGGCCGGCGAGCTGGTGAGCCGCACGGGCCTGGATCCCGCCGAGATCGACCTGGCGATCTTCGGCTGCGTGGTGCCGGCCCTCTACGCGCCGAACCTGGGCCGCGAGGTGGTGTTCCGCAGCTCGCTCCCCGACCGGGTGCCGGGGACGACCGTCAACCTGGCCTGCGCCTCGTCCAACCGCGCCATCACCTCCGGCGCCGAGGCCATCCTGGTGGGGCAGGCCGAGGTGGTGCTGACCGGCGGTGCGGAGTCGCTCTCCAACGTGCCGATCCGCTACTCCGACGCGGCGGCGCACCGCCTGATGGAGCTCTCCAGGGCCAAGAGCCTGCCGCGGAAGGCGGCCATAGTCGCCAAGCTGCGGCCCAAAGACCTGGTGCCCGTGCCACCCGCCATCGCCGAGTACACCACCGGCATGACCATGGGGCAGGCGGCGGAGAAGATGGCCAAGGAGAACGACGTGTCGCGGCGGGCGCAGGACGAGATCGCGCTGATGTCGCACCAGCGGGCGTCGGCGGCCACCAAGGAGGGCCGCTTCGCCGAGCAGGTGGTGCCGGCGTTCCCGCCGCCCGACTACGACCGCGCGGTGGTGGTCGACAACGGCATCCGCCACGACAGCTCGCCGGAGGCGCTGGCCGGTCTCAAACCGGTGTTCGATCGCCAGTTCGGCACCATCACCGCCGGCAACGCCAGCCCGATCACCGACGGCGGCGCGGCGGTGCTGCTGATGAGCGAGGAGAAGGCCAAGGCGCTCGGCTACCAGCCTCTCGGCTACATCCGCTCCTGGGCCTACGCCTCGCTCGACCCGGGCACCCAGCTGTTGCAGGGGCCGGCCTACGCCGCGCCGCAGGCCCTCGATCGAGCGGGGCTGAAGCTCTCGGACCTCGACCTGGTCGAGATGCACGAGGCCTTTGCGGCGCAGATCCTCTCCAATTTGAAGGCGTTCGCGTCGAAGAAGTTCGCCCGCGAGGAGCTGGGCCGCTCGCGCCCGCTCGGCGAGGTCGACCTCGAGCGCCTCAACGTCAACGGCGGCTCGATCGCCATCGGCCACCCGTTCGGCGCCACCGGGGCGCGGGTCACCATGCAGCTGCTCCACGAGCTGCGCCGGCGCGGCCTGAACCTCGGGCTGATGACGGTCTGCGCCGCCGGCGGCGTCGGCTTCGCCATGGTGGTCGAGCGGGAGTAGGTGCCCGCCAAGCCGGCGCTCGCCGGGCTGCGGGTCGTCGACCTCACCCGCCACCTCCCCGGCCCGCTGATGGCCCGCCTGCTGGCGGACCTCGGCGCGCGGGTGATCAAGGTGGAGGAGCCGCGCCGCGGCGACCCGGTGCGCGAGGCGCCGCCGCTACGCGACGGGCGCAGCGCCCTGGCCACGCTGCTGCTGGCCGGGATCGAGAGCGTGGCGCTCGACCTGAAGCGCGAGCCGGCGGTGCGGGCGCTGCGGGAGCTGGTGTCCGAGGCCGACGTGCTGCTCGAGAGCTTCCGTCCCGGCACGTTGGCGCGGCTGGGGCTGGACCCGGAGGAGCTGCGGCGGCGCCACCCCCGGCTGGTGATCTGCTCGTTGAGCGGTTGGGGGCAGCTCGGTCCCTGGGCGGCGCGCGCCGGCCACGACCTCACCTACCAGGCGATCGCCGGCGCGCTGGCGCCCACCGGCGGGCTGCCGAACGTGCCGGTGGCCGACCTGGTCGGTGCCTGGAGCGGCGTCGCCGCCGTGCTCGCCGCCCTGCACGCGCGCCACGACACCGGCGCGGGCGCCTGGATCGACCAGGCCCTGGTCGACGCCGCCGCCCACGCCAACCTGGTGGGCTGGGCGGCGGAGGCCGCCGGCCCGCGCGCGGTGGGGGAGCCCCATGGTCTCACCGGCGCGCTCCCCTGCTACCGGGTGTACCCGACCCGCGACCGGCGGCTGCTGGCGGTGGCGTGTCTCGAGCCCCACTTCTGGCGCCGGCTGTGCCGGGCCGGCGGGCGGCGAGACCTCGAGAAGGCGCAGTACGACCGCTCGTCGCGCGGCCATCGCCGGGTCGCCGACTTCGTCGCCTCGCGCAGCCTCGCCGAGTGGCAGGAGCTGCTCGCCGGCGAGGACCTGCCGGTGGCGCCGGTGCTGTCTCCCGCCGAGGCGGCGGCCCACGAACAGGTGGCGCAGCGCGGGGTGGCGCGGCAGGGGGCGGACGGGGCGTGGCGGCTCGGCTACCCGGCGCTGCTCGACGGCGCGCGCCCCCGGGCGGGTGGCGAGCCTCCGGAGCTGGGCGCCCACACCGCGGCGGTTATCGCCGAGCACGGCCTGCCCTTCACCGGCCACTCACCGCGTCGCCTGCGGGCGCTCGGTATCGGGCGGCGCCGCTCGCTGCGCGCCTGGCTCCGCCGCTGGATCCTCGAGCGGCGATAGCGCGAATACAATCGCCGCATCTTGCCGCCGCGCCCTCTCCTCGCCGAGCCCGCCGCCCCCGAGGCGATCGACGCCAGCGCCGGGCTGGTGCTCGGCCTGGACAACGTGCCCATGGAGCTGCCGCTGGCGCGGATCGGCAGCCGCGTCCTGGCCGCCGTCCTCGACTACCTGGTGCTGGGGCTGATGATGGCGTTGTGGGTGATGGCGGTGATCGCCGTCGTCGCCACGCTGGGGATCGAAGGGGGCTGGGCGGTGGCCGCGGTGCTGCTCGGCGCCTTCGCCGCCGAGTATGGCTGGTTCGCGCTGCAGGAGGTGCTGAGCGGCGGCCGCACCCTGGGCAAGCGCGTCTTCGGGCTGCGGGTGGTCGCCGGCGACGGTTCGGCGGCCAGCGTCGCCGCGCTGGTGGTACGCAACCTGGTGCGGTTGCTGGACCTGCTCTTCGGGCTGCTGCTGATGGCGGCCGACCCGCTGTCGCGGCGGCTGGGAGATCGCCTGGCCGGGACCGTGGTCGTCCACCAGAGGCGGGACGGCGAGCTGCTGCTCACTCGCCTGCCTCGCGGGTGGTCGGTGCGAGAGGTGCGGGTGGTCGAGGCCTTCCTGCGCCGGGCTGCGGCGCTCGAGCCGGGGCGGCGCCGGCAGCTCGGCGAGCGGCTGGAAGCCTGGGTGGAGAGCGCCGCGCCGGGCTTCCTGGGGGCACCCTCAGCGGACCCGGTGAGCCGCCTGCGGCGCGCCTTCGGCGCCGAGGAGCGCTAGCAGCCCGTGGACTACTCGCGCTTCGTCGCCCTGCGCCGGCCTCTGTGGGAGGAGCTCGAGCAGGGGCTGGAGCGGCTGCGCCGGCATGAGGCGCTGACCTACGAGGAGCTCGAGGCCCTGGCGATGCTCTACCGGCAGTTGCTGCAGGACCACGCCTGGGCTCGCGCTCGCTATCCGCACACCGGCGTGGCGCGGCGACTGGAGCGGCTGGCCGTCGCCGGCACCGGCGCCCTGCACCGCGACGCCGCCGGCGATCGCTTCTCGCCGCGCCGCTTCCTGTTGGACCGCTTTCCGCAGGCCGTGCGCGCCCACCTGCCGCTGATCGGCCTCTCTCTGGCCCTGTTCCTGGTGATGACCCTGGTCGGCCTGGGCGTGGCCGTGTTCGAGCCGGGGGTGGCGGTCGCCCTGCTCGGCCCCGAGACGGTAGCCGGGTTGAGGGATGGGCGGCTGTGGACCGAGGCCCTCACCACCACGGTGCCGCCGGCGATCTCGTCGTCGGCCATCGCCCGCAACAACATGTCGGTGGCGATCACCGCCTGGGCGGGAGGCCTGCTCGGCGGTGTCGGCTCGCTGTGGATCACCCTGCTCAACGGCTACATGCTGGGGGCGGTGCTCGGCGTCACGCTGCACTTCTCGCTGGCCGGCGAGCTGCTCGAGTTCGTCGCCGCCCACGGGCCGCTGGAGATCACCCTGATCCTGGTCTGCGCCGGCGCCGGCCTGGGGATCGGCCGCGCCCTGCTGGTGGCGGGGGAGCGGCCGCGCGGCCAGGCGCTGCAACAGGCCGGGAGGGAGGCGCTGGTGGTGCTCGCGGGGTGCCTGCCCTGGTTCCTGGTCCTCGGCGCGGTGGAGGGGCTGGTCTCGCCCAGCCCGGCGGTGCCCTGGGGCACCAAGCTCTTCCTCGGGCTGTCGCTGCAGGCGGTGTTCCTGGGCTGGGCCCTCGGGGCGGCTGGCAGGAGTCCGAGGGAGGCTCCTGCGTGAGTGGCGCCCAGGCCACGCTGCGGGTGCTCCCCTTCGCCCTGCTGGTCGACGAGGCCTGGCGCTCCACGCGCCGCGGCTTCCGCGCCATCTGGGTGCCGCTGGCGGTGGCGTTGGCGCCCGCCGCCCTGGCCCTGCAGGTGGTGGCGAACGTCTGGAACCTGCAGTTGCTCGGCGTCGACGAGAGCACCGACCTGGGGCTGATGTGCGGCTCGGTGCTGCTGCTGCTGGCGCTGGCGCTGCTCGCCGGGCTCTACTTCTTCTTCCTCTACGGCACCATGATGGTGGCGGTCCTGCACACCCTCGATCGCGGCGACCCCGACCTGCGCGGCAGCCTGAGGACGTTCCTGCGGCCCGGCATCTGGGGCACGCATCTGATGGCCTGGGCGCTGACGCTGCTCGGCTACCTCGCCTGCCTGCTGCCGGGCCTGCTGCTGATGGCCGCCTGGGGCCTGCGCCTGCCGGTGATGGTGGAGGAGGGGCGTCTCGGCTTCGCCGCGCTGGGGCGCAGCTGGGAGCTGCTCTCCCACAACCCCAGCGGCAGCCTGCTGCGCCACCCGCTGCTCAAGATGATGCTGGTCTTTCTGCTCGCCATCGTCCTCGGCTACTCGGTGGCGCTGGCCATCCAGATGCCGGCGCTGGCGGTGACCCAGTGGATGATGTTCCGCGAGGTGGCCGCCGGCGAGGCGGCCGACCCGGAGGCGGTGGTGCGCGCCACCCTGTGGCTCACCATCCCCTCCGGCGTGCTGGCCTCGCTGGCCCAGCTGGCGGTGCAGCTCTACTTCGACTTCCTGGTGGCCCACTTCTACTTCGACCAGCGGCGGCGCCGCGAGGGGCAGGACCTGGAAGCGGCGCTCGCCGAGCTCGCGGGCGGGGAGGTGCCGCCCTGACGGCGCCCTCGACCCCCGCCTGGAGCCCCGCCGATCCCCGGGCGCTGGAGGAGGTCCTCGCCGCCGAGCGGCTGGCCACCAGGCCGCCGACCGCCGGCCTCACCGACTACGCGACGGACGTCGCGTTGGCGCTGAGGGCCTGGATCCTCGGCGGGCTCGAGCGGGTGGTGCCCCCCGGCGTCGATCTCGACCTGGTCCTGCTCGCCGCCACGCGCCTGCTGGCCGCGGCGGCCCTCGCGGCCGCGGCGCTGCTCGCCTGGCGCATCGGGCGCCGCGGCTGGAGATCGCGGCGGTCGCGGCAGCGGCCCGTCGTGCTGCAGGGTGCTCCGCCGGGGGCCGGCGAGGCGGAGCGCGACGCTACCTGGTGGCGGCGCGAGCTCGAGCGGCGTCTCGCTGCCGGCGCCCTGCGGCCGGCGCTCGCTGCGCTGTGGTGGTGGGTGGCCCTGCGTCTCGCCCCTGGCGGCCCCGAACCCGCCTGGACCTCCAGCGAGCTGGTGGCGGCCACCGGCGCCGCCGCGCTGCGGGAGCCGCTGCGCCGTCTCGACCACCTCCTCTACGGAGGGCGGCCGCTGGCGGTGGGCGAGGTCGCGGCGCTCCTGGCCCGGATCGAGGAGCGCCTGCCGTGAGCCGGGCGGGGCGCTGGCTGGCGCCGCTGCTGCTGCTGGCGGCGGTGGCGGGGTGGTGGTTGGGGCGGCAGGCCGTCCAGGGCGCCGCCAGCACGCTGTCGCGCGGTCCGGCGGGGTGGCTGGCGGCCCGCGCCTATCTCGAGGCGCGGGGCGAGGAGGTCGCCCTCCTCGACGCCCCCCTGGCGGGGGCGGTGGGAGAAGGGGTCCTGGTGCTGGGGTTCCCCTGGCAGAGCCGGCCCCTCGACGTCGACCCGGCCGCCCTGCGCCGGCACCTGGGCCGCGGCGGCAGCCTGCTGATCGGCTACTCGGGAGATCATCGCCCCAGCGCCGCCGAGATGCTGCTGTTGCGGAGCTTCGGCGTCGGCTGGGAGCCGGTCGCGGCGGCGGTGCCACTGGCGCCCTGGCGCTGGTACCGGCAGGGTCGCCGCGATTGGCAGGTGCGCTGGGCCGGAGACCCCGGCGTCACCCTGGAGCTGGGGCGGCGCCGCTGGCTGCCGACGCCGCCGGAGGGCGCGGTCGACCTGCTGCACGGCCCCGGGGGCAGCACCCCGGGCTTCGCCCTCGTCGTCGGGCGCGGTCGCCTAGTGCTGCTGCCGGCGGAGCTGCTGGCCAACGGCCGGCTGCCGCAGGCGGCCGGGGTGGTCGAGACGCTGCGCCGCTGGCTCGACGGCCCCTGGCGGTTCGACGAGCTCCATCACGGGCTGGTGCGCCCCGGGGCGGCGGTGGTGGGCTCGACCACCCGCCGGGGGCTGGACCTGCTGCTCGCCCAGCTCGCCCTGGTCTACCTGGCCGCGGCCCTGGCGCTGGGCCGGCGGATGGGCCCGGCGTGGCGGGAACGGCCGCCGCTCGCCGGCGGCGCGGCGCAGTTCCTGGTGCGGCTCGGGCAGCTGCACCGGCGCCTCGGGCACCACCCGGCGGCGGCGGCGCTGCTGCGCCGGCGCGCCGCCGAGCTCGACCGGCGGCTGGCCCTGCCGTCGGAGCTGGCGCAGCGGCCGGTGCGCGGCGACCGGCAGCTGCTCGCCCTGGCCCGCGAGGTGGGGCGGCTGCAGCGACGGGCCCCGGCCGAGGGCGGTGACGCCCCGGCCCGCGGTATGGTTCGCGCGGAGATGCCGCGATGAGACCCGATTCCGCCAGCCCGGTCGAGCCGCAGGCGCGCGGCGAGGCGTCGGATCTGGCCGCGCAGGTGCGCCGCGCCCTGGTGGAGCACCTCCCGGGCCTCGAGCCGGCGATCGACGAGCTGCTGGTGGCCTACATGGCCGGCGGCCACGCCCTGCTCGAGGGGGTGCCCGGCATCGGCAAGACGCTGCTCGCGCGCTCCTTCGCGGCCGCCCTCGGCGGCAGCTTCAAGCGGCTGCAGTTCACTCCCGACCTGATGCCCGCCGACGTGGTGGGCACCAACGTCTTCGATCCTGCCGCCGGCGGCTTCCACCTCGTTCCGGGGCCGGTCTTCACCGAAGTGCTGATGGCCGACGAGGTCAACCGCACGCCGCCCAAGACCCAGGCGGCGCTGCTCGAGGCGATGCAGGAGGGGCAGGTGTCGATCGACGGCACCGCCCACCAGCTGCCGCCGGCGTTCTTCGTCATCGCCACCCAGAATCCGGTGGAGTACGAGGGGACCTATCCCCTGCCGGAGGCGCAGCTCGACCGCTTCCTGCTGCGCATCGCGGTCGCGCCGCCGCCCCGCGAGGCGGAGCTCGAGCTCTACCGGCGCGCCGTGGCGGGGACCCTCACCGGCTGGCGGGCGGGGGGAGAGGCGGTGACCGCGGTGGTGCCGCCCGCCGCCGCCGCCGCGCTGCGCCGGGCCAGCGGCGGCGTCCACGTGGCCGACGAGCTGCTCGACTACCTGCTGCGCCTGGCCGAGGCGGTGCGGGCCTCGCCCCACGTCGAGCTGGGAGTGAGCCCGCGCGGTGCGCTCTCCCTGCTCGAGGCGGCGCGCGCCCTGGCGGTGCTGTGCGGGCGCGGCTTCGTCCTCCCCGACGACCTGAAACGCCTGCTCGCCCCCTGCTGGGGGCACCGGCTGCTGCTGGTGGCGGAGTCGGAGCTCGAGGGGCAGCGCCCCGCGGCGGTGCTGGCGGCGGTGGCGGCCGCGGTGGAGGTGCCGCACGGCGGGGAGCCGGCGCCCTGATCCTCGCCCGCCGTTCCTTCTTCGCCCTCGGGCTGGCCACGCTGCTGCTCGCCGGCGCGCCGGCGGTCCCGGCGCTCGCCTGGGGGGCGGCGGCGCTCGATGCCGCCGTCCTCGGGGCGGCCGCGCTCGACCTGCTGCGAGCCCGCCGCACCGCGGTCGTGGCGCGGCGCCAGACACCGGTGCTGCTGGTGCAGCAGGGGAGCGGGGAGGTGACGGTGCTGGTCGAGGCCCAGGCGGCACGCCCGCTGGTGGTGTGGCTGCGCGAAGCCCTGCATCCGGCGCTGTCGCCGACGCCGCTGCGGCACCGCCTCCTGGTCCCCGCCGCCGGCGGCGCCGTCTGGCGCTACGCCCTGCGGCCGCGGCGGCGCGGGGAGCACGAGTGGGGGCCCTTGACGGCCCGTGTCCTCGGGCCCTGGGGCCTCGCCTGGCACCAGCGGCAGCTGCTGCCGCCCGCCCGGGTGCGGGTCTACCCGCAGGTGCGCTGGGAGGGGCGGGTGGGGCGGCTGCTCGCCCTCGCCCAGCGGCGCGAACTCGGCCAGTCGCCCGCCCGCGCCATCGGGCAGGGGGGAGAGCTCTACGCCTTGCGCCGCTACCTGCCCGGCGACGCGATGAGCCGCATCCACTGGCGCGCCACCGCTCGCCACGGCCGGCTGATCGCCCGTGAGGACACCTGGGAGCGCGGCGCCCACCTGCTGGTGCTGCTCGACTGCGGCCGGTCGATGGCCGGCGTCGACGGCAGCCGCAGCAAGCTCGACCACGCCCTGGCCACCGTGCTGGCCCTGGTGCGGGTGGCGGTGGGGCGCGGCGACCGGGTGGCGGTGCTCGCCTTCGCCGATCGCGTCGAGCGCCGGGTGCGGGTGCACGGCGCGGCCGGGGTGCGGGGCGCCTACGCCGGGCTCTACGACCTCGAGGCGCGGCTGGT
>DATKEH010000248.1:0-21089 GCA_035546355.1 Thermoanaerobaculia bacterium | reverse complement strand
CGCCACCACCTCGAACCGCTCCGCCACCAGCCGGTCGAAGCCCTCCACGGTGTAGTCGCCGTACTGGTCGTCCTTGTTGCGCAGCAGGTGGCGCGCCATCGGGTCGTCCTTGGTCACCAGCTCGACGACGACGTGGCCGCCGAAGCTCGCCAACCAGTCGACCAGCTCGGGGAGGGGGACGTTGCCGGTGAAGGCGAGATGGTGCAACAGCGCCAGCGCCAGCACCAGGTCCGGCCGTCCCCTGGCGAGCAGCGTCCGGCGCTCCACGCCGCGCCAGCCGAGACCCGGGGACGGGTTCATCAGGTCGTACACCAGCGGCAGGATGCGGCGGTCGCCGGCGGCGGCGAGCCGCCGGTAGAGCCGTTCGATCGCCAGGTGGTCGCCGTCCAGGGCGACGGTGTACTCCGCGTGCTCGGACGCCAGGCGTGCGTACTCGCCGGTGTTGCAGCCCAGGTCCCACGCCAGCCGCCAGGCACGCGAGCCCAGGGCCTGGGCCACGAACCGCCGCTTCGTTTCCGCATCCCGATCCGAATACGAGCAGGTGTCGGCGTACTCGGACCAGGTCGAGCTCCCCGGCTCCCATGCGAGCCGCTCGACGACCTTCTCCAGCCGCCGCACGTTGCGCGACACCACCTCCCGCGGCAGCCGCTCGCGGCGCAGCTCGCGGCGCAGCGAAGCCTCCCCCGCGGTGCCCGCCGTCGCCGCCTGCAGCCGCGCCTGCAGCCACACGTCGACGAGCACGCCGCGGCTCAGGCGGTGGCGCCAGCCGAGCAGGCGGTCGCACTGCTGCGGCGCGATGCCGTCGAGCTGACTGCGCAGGAAGGGGTGGAAGTCGATGCCGCGGCGGGCGGTGAGCAGCAGCGGGTAGAGGAACAGCTGGCAGAACTGCAGGTAGCCAACCCACGGCTCCCCCGGCTGCCGGGGCACGAACGACGGCACGTCGATGAACAGCGGCGCCCCACCACGCCACTGCACGTTGTAGGCGGAGGCGTCCTTGAGCGTGTACCCCGCCTCCAGGGCGCGGCGCTGCAGCTCGAGCTGCAGCCGCGCCGCCTCGCGCAGCATGCCGAAGGGCCACTCGTAGGGGTAGGAGACGAAAGGGACCGCCTGGTGACGCAGCGCCCCGGCCCAGCCGGCGCCGTCGTTCGCCGGCACTCCCGACGGCAGCGGGACCTCCTCGCTGGCGACCACCTTTCCCTCCGCCAGCAGGGCGCCGAAGAACGCGGTCTGCGCCAACTGCCGCCAGGCCGCCAGGGCCGGCCCGTCCAGGGCGCGGTACACCCCGCCGTCGACGTAGAAGACGCGGCTCGAGCGGTCCCTGAAGGAGCCGAGGTCAACCCGCGGCGTCATCGTCCGGCCGGCGGCGGCCGAACAGCCCGAGGATCCGCCGCCAGAAGATCCTCGTCGCCACCGCCAGGCCGGCGGCGCCGCCCAGCAGGAGCTGCACCAGCATGCTGCCCGTGGCGGGATCGAGGTAGGCCGCGGCGGGGCTGGCGAACGCCAGGCTGAAGAGCACGAGCAGGAAGAACGATGGTCGCATGGTCATCTCACCCGGAACAGGAGCTGGGCTGGTCGCCGCATATCTTACCCGCGATTTCGCCGCTCGTAGCCGGCGCACTCGAGCACCGGCAGCCGGGGGTAGCGGGGGAACCGCCGGTCCACCTCCGCCATGGCGCAGCGCACGAACGTGCTGCGCTGCGAGCGCACCAAGCGCAGGTGGCGGCAATCCGCGCACAGCCCCGGGGGCAGCGGCAGCTCGCCGACCTCCGGGGGCGAGCCGCTCCGCCCCCTCAATCTATCTCCCGCATCGCCGACGCCTCGTCGCGTGCGACCTCACCCCGCGCCAGGCGCTCCAGGGCCTCGCGGGGGCCGATGGCGATCAGCGCGTCGCCCGGCCGCAGCACCGTCTCCCCGTCGGGAATCACCCGCTCCGTCTCTCTGCCGCGGGGGCGCTTGAGCTCGACCACCCTTACCCCGACCGTCTGCGGCAGCCGGGCCGCGGCCAGCGTGCGGCCGGCGAGCTGCGCCGGCACCGGCACCAGGCGGAGCGCGAAGTCGGGCGGCAGCTCGACGTAGTCGCGGCCGGCGCCGCCGGTGACGAAGGTGGCGAGCGTCGCCGGGCGCCCGAGCACCTCCTGGGAGTAGATGGAGAGCAGGTCGCGCTTGGCCAGCACGCCGAGCAGCCGGCCGGTCTCGGGGTCCACCACCGGCAGCCTCTCGAAGTCGCTCTGCGAGAACTCCTCCGTCACCCGGTGCAGCCGCGTCGCGGGGTGCAGCGTGCGCTCGACCGGCACCATCAGGTCGTGGGCCAGCACGGCGGTCAACGCCGCCGGCTCCTGCAGCACGTGCTTGATGTCGTGCAGCGACACCGCGCCGAGCAGCCGCTTCTCGTCGTCGACGACGAACAACCGCTGGCGGCGGCTGCCGAGGAAGCGCTCGACGACCTCGACGTAGGGGGCGTCGGGGCGCAACACTTCCGCGTCCTGCCGCATCAGGCTCTCCACCTCCATGCCCGCCAGCACCGCCTCCTCCATCCGGTACTGCAGGTCCACCCCGCGCCGGCGCAGCGATTCCTCGTACACCGAGTAGGGGTAGAGGCTGCGGGAGAGGACGCTGGCGGTGATGGCGGCGATCATCAGCGGCAGGATCAGGTCGTAGTTGCCGGTGAACTCGAACAGGATGAGGATGGCGCTGATCGGCGCGTGACTGGTGCCGGCGGCGATGGCGGCCATCCCCACCACCGCGTAGGCGCCGTAGGTGGCGGTGGTCGTCGGCCACAGCGCATGGATGCCGTAGCCGTAGGCGCCGCCCACCATCGCCCCGACGAAGAGCGAGGGGGTGAACATCCCGCCGGCGCCGCCGCTGCCGGCGGTGAGGGCCGTGGCCACGATCTTGGCGAGCGGCAGCAGCAGCAGGATTCCCAGGGCGAGCTGGTCGTGGAGTGCCAGGGTGATGGTCTCGAAGCCGCTCCCCAGCACGTGCGGCACGTAGATCGCGAGCCCCCCGAGCAGGGCGAAGCCGACCGCGGGTTGCAGCGGCGCCGGCAGCCAGCGCTGGCGCGCGAACAGCGTCCTCCCCCACCGCACGCCGGAGACGAAGCCCACCGAGGCCACCGCTCCGACCACCCCGAGCCCGAGATAGGCGAGGAGCTCCCAGCCACTCACCAGCTGGTACTCGGTGGCGGCGTACACCGGCACGTCGCCGAGCACGCTGCGGGCGATCACGGTGGAGATCACCGAGGCCACCACGATGGGCCCGAAGATCTCGAGGGCGAAGTTGCCGAGGATGACCTCCATGGCGAACAGCGCCCCGCCCACCGGCACGTTGTAGGCGGCCGCCAGCCCGGCGCCGGCGCCTGCCCCCACCAGGATCTTCAGCCGGTGCGGCGGCAGGCCCAGCCTCTGCCCCGCCCAGGAGGAGAAGGCGGCGCCGAGGCGGATCATCGGCCCCTCCTTGCCCAGCGAGCCGCCGCTGCCGACGGTGAAGATCGAGGCCAGCGCGTTGAGCACCATCGGCCGCGGTGGCACCGCTCCCTGGCGCAGCACCACCGACTCGATCAGCACGCTCATGCCGGTGCCTGAGAGCGGCTGGCGACCGAGCCACACCACCGCCCCCACCAGCAGGCCGCCGGCCAGCGGCGCCCCCACCTTCAGCCACACCGGGGCGGCGAGCGCCGCGTCGAGCAGCTCGCCGCGCCCCCACAGCACGCGCTGCGACCCCTCGATCAGGAAGTCGACCGAGATGCCGAGGACGCCCGCCAGCACGCCGACGATCGGCACCAGCAGGTAGAAGCGCCGATCCTCGGGAGAGACCAGCCCGAAACGCCGCGCCAGCGCGAACTCGGCCCGGCGCCGCCACACCCGCAAGCGCCGCAACGCGACACGAGTGCGCCGCATCGAGCGCAGCCGACGCCAGAGCTCGGGCACAGGCCCGAAATCTATCAGTGCCCCGCGCCACCGCCGATCGCGGCCAGCGCCGCCGCTCGCGGCCCGCGCTATTCGTAGCGCAGGGCGTCGGCGGCCTGGATCCTGCCGGCTCGCAAGGCGGGGAGCAGGGAGGAGGCGAGGGTGAAGAGCATGGCGAACCCGGCGATGGCCGCCGTATCCCTGCCCTGCACCACGAACGGCACCGAGGAGAGGAAGTAGATCTCCGCCACCTCGGGATCGAAACGGATCAGCTCGAAGGTCGACAGGGTCCAGGAGATGGCGCCGCCCGCCGTCAGGCCGATCGCCGTGCCCACCATCCCCAGGGCGCCGCCGTAGGCGAGGAAGACGGCCAGCAGCCGACCGCGGTCCATGCCGAGGGCGGCGAGCACGCCGACGTCGCGCATCCGCTCGCGCACCAGCACCATCAGGGTGGAGGCGACGTTGAAGGTCGACACCAGCACGATGAGCCCCAGCAGGAAGAACAGGGACAGCTGCTGCAGGCGCAGGGCGGAGAACAGCTCGCGGTTGAGGCGCTGCCAGTCGGTCACCAGGTAGTCCGAGCCGAGCACCTCCTGCACCCTCTCGGCCAGCGCCGGTGCCCGCCGCGGCTCGTCCACCGCCACCTCGAACAGGGTGCCGCCGCCGGCCGCGCCCGACAGCTCCTCGACCAGCGGGCGTGCGAGCACCATCCAGTTGCGGTCGAACTCGGCGAACCCGGTGCGGAAGGTGCCGACGACCTCGAGGCTGGAGTAGCCGAACCGCGGCCGCCCCGCCGCGAAGCCCAGCGCCACCAGCCGCAGCCGCTCCCCCACGCCGACGCGCAGCGCCCGCGCCAGCTCCTCGCCCAGGACGGTACCGGCCACTCCCCCGGGGCCGGCGGCGAGCCGGGGCGCCGCCCCCGCCAGCGGGTCGGGCCCGGGGCCGATCCCCCGCAGCGTCACGGCCTCCCCGTCGGGCGACCGCTCGGACACCAGCGTCCCCTGGCCGTAGGCCACCTGCCGCGCCCTGCGGACTCCGGGGATCGCCTCGACCCGGGCAGCCAGCGCGGCGGCCCGCTCGGGCTCCGTCGGAGTCAACGGGTAGGCGAGGATCGCCGCGTTGCCGCTGATCAGCTTGCCCTCGAGCTCCTGGCGGTAGCCGCTCATCAGCGCCATGGCGACCACCATGGCGGTGACCCCGAGGGCCACGGAGGCCAGGGCCGCCAGCGCCGTGCGATGCAGCAGCCGGCTGTGCCGGCCGCGCAGGTAGCGCCAGGCGATCACCCAGGGCAGCGGGGCCGACGACTGCACTCCGCTATCATAGGGCGACACCATGGGAGACCCACCGATGCGGATTCGCGAGCTCGCCCTGTCCTTCGCCGTGCTGCTGCTGCTCGGCGCCCCCGCCGCGGCCTACGTCGTCGTCCTCAAGGACGGCAGCCAGATCATCGCCAAGGAGAAGTACCGCCAGGTCGGCGGCCAGGCGATCATCACCCTGCCCAACGGCACCCGCAGCTCGTTGGCAATCGCCGAGATCGACCACGAGCGCACCCAGGCCGCCAACCTCCACGACTACGGCACGGCGGTGGTCTTCGAGCCCGGCCCCTCCCGCGACCTGCGCAACGCGCCGAAGAAGGGGGAGACGCTCTCCGACATCGCGGCCCGGCGCTCGCTGGGCGACACCCTGCAGCGGCGCAGCGCCGCGCCGCCCGCCGCCGCCGCCGAGCCGGCGACCGCGGTGACCACCAGCAAGGGCCGCCCGGACCTGTCGCGGGTCCAGCGCAAGCCGCTACAGGACACCGAGCTCACCACCCGGGTCGTCCAGCTGCTGCGCGCCCGGGGGGTCGAGGAGGTGGCGGTCTACGAGGGCACTCAGCCCGGCCGGGTCTTCCTCGAGTTCACCACCAACTCGGAGGCGGCGCTCTTCCGGGCCCTGGAGGCCAGCGCTCAGGTGCTGGACCAGCTCACCCAACAGCGCAACCCGGTCGACGCCTTCGAGCTGCTCATGGCGACGGGGGAGCGGCAGCGGGCCGGGCAGTTCCTCGTCACGCCGCAGCGCGCCCAGCAGCTGGTGTCGCGGCAGCTCGACACGCCGGGGTTCTTCCTCAGATACGTCGAGTTCTGAACCGCGCGGCGGCGGCCGCGAGGAGACCGCTCGTCGGGGCCGGGCTCAGAACGGCGCCGCGCCGCCGCCCGCGATGCCGAGGTACTCCTCGACCGTGACCCCGGCCATGCGCTCGAAGCGCTGGCGGTAGCTCTCCACCTCGCCGACCTGCTCGTCGAGGAAGATGCGCTCGACGCGGAAGAGCGGCACGAACATGGTGGTCAGGTCGAGGCTCGCCTCCTGGCGCGCCACCGAGCGGGCCCAGTCGTCGAAGCTGGGGAGGTTGATGCCGCGCACCGTGACCCCCTCGGGAGCCAGGCGCAGCAACACGCCCCAGAACTTCTCGGTGGGCTGCGACAGGTGCAGGATGACGATCGACCCAGGGTTCACGGCTTCACCTCCTCGACCGGCTGCGCCAGCTCGAGCAGCACGCCACCGGCGCTCCTGGGGTGGACGAACTGCACCCAGCAGCCGCCCGCGCCGCGGGTGGGCTCGCCACGGAGCACCTGCAGGCCGGCCGCACGCAGCTTCGCGTCGTCGTCGCCGAGGGCGTCAGTGGCCAGGCAGAGGTGGTGCAGGCCGGGGCCGCGCCGCTCCAGGAAGCTGGCGATGGGCGAGTCGTCCCGCGTCGCCTCGAGCAGCTCGATGCGGCTCTCGCCGCAGGGGATGAGGGCCACCCGCACGCCCTCGTGGGGCACCTCCTCGATCGCCTCCACCGTGAGGCCGAGGATCTCGTAGAGGCGCCGCGCCTCGGCGATCGAGCGCACCGCGATGCCGACGTGCTCGATGTGGCGGATCACGGCTTGCGGCGCTGCCGCCCCAGGAGCTGGCGGGCGATCACCAGCCGCTGGATCTCGCTGGTGCCCTCGCCGATGGTGCAGATCTTGGCGTCGCGGTAGTACTTCTCGGCCCGATAGTCCTTGACGAAGCCGTAGCCGCCGTGGATCTGCACCCCGCGCTCGGAGCAGAAGACGGCCGCCTCGCTGGTCATCAGCTTGGCCTGCGACGCGATCAGCGTCACCGGCAGCCCGCGGTCCATGGCGTCGGCGGCGGCGAAGGTCAACGCCTCGGCGGCGGCGATGCGGGTCGCCATCTCGGCGAGGGCGAACTGGATGGCCTGGAACTCGGCGATCGGCTTGCCGAACTGCTCGCGCTCCTGGGCATAGGCGAGCGCCGTGCGGTAGGCGCCGATGGCGGTGCCGAGGCCGAGGGCGGCGATCGAGATGCGGCCGCCGTCGAGCACCTCCATCGCCTGCTTGAAGCCGGTGCCACGCTCCCCCAGCAGGTGCTCGTCGGGGACGAAGCAGCGCTCCATCACCACCTCGGCGGTGTCGGAGGCGCGGATGCCGAGCTTGTTCTCCTTCTTGCCGGGGCGGAACCCCTCCATCCCCTTCTCGAGCACGAAGGCGGAGATGTGCCGCCCCCTGGGCGCCTCGGGCTCGGTGACCGCGAAGACCACGCAGACGTCGCCGACCGAGCCGTGGGTGGTGAAGGTCTTGGCGCCGTCGAGCACCCAGCCGCCGTCGACCTTCTCGGCGACCGAGCGGGTGCCGCCGGCGTCCGACCCGGCGCCGGGCTCGGTGAGGCTCCAGGCGCCGATCTTCTCGCCGCGGGCCAGCGGCACCAGCCACCGCTGCCGCTGCTCCTCGCTGCCGAAGTTGTAGATGTGGTTGCTGCACAGCGAATTGTGGGCGGCGACGCTGATCCCCACCGAGGGATCGACCGCCGACAGCTCGGTGACCACCAGGACGTACTCGACGTAGCCGAGGCCGGCGCCGCCGTACTCCTCGGGGAAGATGATGCCGAGGAAACCGAGCTCGCCGGCCTTCTTCATCACCTCCATCGGGAAGCGCTGCGCCTCGTCGCTCTCGTCGACGATGGGGTCGACCTCGCGGCGGGCGAACTCGCGCGCCGTCTCCTGGATGAACGCCTGCTCGGGAGTGAGGGCGAAGTCGACCCCGGCGGCCGCGGCGTCGGCTGGGGCGTCGCTGGCGGACACGTCGAGCATGGGCACCTCCACACGGATCGTAGCAGAGGCGCGGGGCCGGCCAGCGGCCGTATGATCGCCTGATGCCCCTGCCCCGCCTGGTGGTGCTCGGCTGCGGCTTCGGCGGCTACTCGCTGCTGCGCGCGTTGCGGCGCGGGGCGATCGAGACCACCCTGGTGAGCCCGCGGAACCACTTCCTGTTCACGCCGCTGCTGCCCTCGGCGACGGTGGGGACGGTGGAGCTGCGCAGCATCCTCGAGCCGGTGCGGCCGCGGCTGTCGCACGTGCACTTCCTGGAGGCGGCGGCGGAGCGGGTGGACTGGGAGCTGCGACAGGTGCTCTGCCGCTCGGCGGTCACCGGCGAGGAGTTCCCCCTGGCCTACGACCTGCTGGTGGTCGCGGTGGGGGCACAGGTGGCCGACTACGGCGTGCCCGGTGTCGGCGAGCACGCCCTGGTGCTCAAGGAGATCGGCGACGCCCGCGCCATCCGCCGCCGGGTGCTCGAGCAGATGGCCGCCGCCGAGGTGCCGGGGCTCGATCCGGACGAGCTGCGACGCCGGCTGACCTTCCTGGTGTGCGGTGGCGGCCCCACCGGCGTGGAGATCGCCGGCGAGCTCGCCGACCTGATCGACGACGAGCTACGGCGCGCTTACCCCGAGCTCGTGGGCCAGGTACGGGTGGTGCTGGTGGAAGCCCTCGAGCGGCTGCTGAGCGGCTTCGACGAGGCGCTGGCCCGCTACACCCGCGAGCACTTCCTGCGCGAAGGCATCGAGGTGCGGCTGGGGGCCAAGGTCGAGGCCATCGAGGCGCGGCGGGTGCTGCTGGCAGGCGGCGAGGCGGTCCCCTGCGGGCTGATCGTGTGGGCCGGCGGCAATGCCCCGATGCCGCTGGTCCGCTCGCTCGGCATCGAGCTGGTGGCGGGGCGCATCCCGGTCGACGAGACGCTGCGGGTCTCCGGCCGCGAGGGGGTGTGGGCGCTCGGCGACTGCGCCGCCGTCGGCGACCCGCCGCTCCCCGCCACCGCCCAGATGGCGCAGCAGCAGGGCAAGTACCTGGGGCGCGCCCTGGCGCGGCTGCTGCGCGGCCGGCCGGTGGCGCCCTTCACCGCCCACTCCTTCGGCATGCTCGCCTACATCGGTGGCGGCCGGGCGCTGGCCGACCTCCCGCACGTCAAGTGGAGCGGCCGCACGGCCTGGCTGTTCTGGCGCTCGGTCTACTTGACCAGGCTGGTGAGCTTCCCCAACAAGGTCAAGGTGCTGTTCGACTGGGCGAAGGCGGCGGTGTTCGGCCGCGATCTGAGTCGGTTCTAGGCCGGCGCGACGTGGCAGCCACCCGCCCACGGACGAGGTCCCTCGGTCGCCCCCCTACGGCCGCTCGGGCCTCGCGCCCCGGTCGTAGGGGCGGGGCTCTGTCCCCGCCCGGGTCGGCGCGGCGGCCACCGTGGCGGTCACCACCCGTCCGAGAGTGGCGCCGCTGTAGTAGTGGGTGAGGATCTGGCGGTAGTCGTGGCCGCGCAGCGCCATGCCGTAGGCGCCCACCTGGCACATCCCCACGCCGTGCCCCCACCCCTTGCCGCTGAACAGCCAGCCGGGCTCCCCCCCGGCCGGCTGCAGGCGCTTGGCGGTGAACAGGGTGTCGGGGACGTCGAGCGTCCAGCGCACCGCCAGCCCCTCCACCACCTCGCTGCTGCCGTCGCTGCCGTGCAGCCGGATGCTGCCCACCCGCCCCGAGACGCCGCGCTCGAGCACCTCGAAGGAGCGGAAGGCAAAGCCCGGGTAGCGCAATTGCACCGCCTGCGCCAGCTGGCGATCGCTGCGGAAGCGGGTCCACGAGCTGTAGCTGCTGCTGCGGTCGTAGGCCACCCCCTCGCGCTCGACCTCCTGGATCACCGTCACCAGCCGCTCGCGGTGGCGCAGCAGCTGCAGGCGATCGCCGGCGACCAACGACAGATCGCCGCCATAGATCTCGTCGCCCAGGCGGCGGAACGCCAGCAGCGGCGAGGGCAGCGGCACGCGTTCCACCTCGCCGCCCTCGCGCACCACCAGCGCCCCGTCTTCGAGGGCGTGGAAGCGCACCGCCGTGGGCTCGAGGACGCGCAGGTAGAGGGCGAGCCGGTAGAGCAGCTCCTCCTGGCGCACCGCGTCGAGCGGACCGTGCCCGGCGTCGCCGAGGTCGGCCTTGACGAAGAACGCCGCCAGCCGCAGGTCGTCGTCCCCCCAGTCCGCGGGCGGCTCCTGCAGCAGGTAGGAGAGGTCCTCCGGCGCGACGAAGAGGCGCGCGTCGAGAGCGAGATCGAACAGGCCGACGACGAACCGGCGCACCCTTTGCGGCTCGAGGCTGTCGAGGGTGAGCGGCGGCGGCACCAGCCCGGCGAGCAGAGCCAGGCGGTGGAGGCGCGCGCCGAGCTTCGCTCCCTCGCTGCGCGCCGGCTCGGGCGGCACCAACGCCTGCATGACCGTGGCGGGGAAGCGAGCGGACCGCGAGAGGCCGCCGCCGAGCCGGGCCACCCCCCCCTCGACGCAGGGCACGCCCTTCAGATAGGGGTCGCGCTTGAGCGGGAAGATGAGCTCCACGTCCTCGGTGTGGCCGCCGCAGGTCGAGCTGTAGAGGGCGTCGACGGGAGAGCCCTGCCAGAGCAGCACCTGGCCGGCGGTCTCGGCCACCGCACGGTCCGAGAGGGGGTGCTCCACCCCCATGCCGCCGTAGACCTGGCAGCGCGGGGTGGCGCAGATGTCGTACCCCTCCTGGAGGAACTCACCGAGGTTGCGCACGGTGTAGGTGCGCGCCGCCACCGCCTGCGCCTTCAACGCTTCGAGCTCGGGGTAGGCCTCCGGACCCAGCTCCTTGGGCACCACGCCGCGCAGATACTGTTCGAGCGGCAGCTCGTTGATCAGGTTGAGCGTGCCGCGGTCGTTCAAGTACACCAGGACGGCCCCGCGGTAGCGCTTGCCCGCCACCTCCACGCCCTCGCCGTCGCTGCGGCGGACGACGAGCCAGCGCCCCGGCAGCCGCTGCGCCTGCTTCCCCTGGATCACGCGCAGCGCCGGGTCGATCACCCCCCCCCCCTCCTCCACCACCCACGCCTGGGTGACGCCGTGCACCGTCAGCTGGCGCCGCGCCGCCTCCGCGGCCTCGCGGGTCGGGTAGCGCCCCAGGCGCACGCGGTGGAAGCCGGTCTCGGCGTCGAGCACCACCTCGGCCGGCTGGCCGGTGGCGCGCGCCAGCCGCCCCGCCAGCGACTCGGCCTGACCCGGGTCGCGCAGCGCCGCGACCTGCAGCCGGAAGATCCCCGCCTCGGTGCCGCCGGAAGCGGGCTCGATGCGCAACGGCGCGCTCTCGGCCACCGCCTGGCCGCTCGCCTCGACCCGCAGGCCGCTGCCGAAGCTCACCGCCTTCTGATCGGTCAGCAGACCGACGCGCACGCTCACCGGGATCGACAGCGGCAGCGGTTCCGGCTCGGCGACGGCGAGCGCTTCGGCCGGCTCGGGTGCGGCCTCGAGCGGCGGCGGCGATGGCTCTGCCGGCACCGCCGGCTCTGCCGGCGCCAGTGGCGGCACCGCACTCGCGGCCGGCGCAGGCGGGGCCGCCGACCGGCAGCCACCGGCGAACGCCGCCACCAGCCCGAGCGCCGCCCAGGCCACGAGAGGAGTGTGTCTGACCAAGCGCCCGCAAGCTATCACGGTACGCGGCGATCAGACCCCGTCATCCATCCCTGTCACCGCCGCCGCCCCGCCACCGCCAGAGCTCGTCGCCGGTCGACTCGCGGAGGGCGGGGGGTGGCCCGGACCTCGGCCCCGCCAGGGGCCTCCCGCCGAGCGCAGAGCCCACCCTCCTCCAGCTGTCGATATGGGTGCGGCGCGACGGCGAGCGGAGGCGCCGGCGAGGCTCTCGGCGGCTCGGCGCCGAGAGCCGCCTTCCCAGAGCACGTATCCGGCGCCGTCCCCGGGCGGGGCCGAGGTTCGGGCCACCCTCCGCCCGGCCGGTCTCGCCTACGCGTGCTGGTGACTCTTGACCTGCTGGCGGAAGTCGGCGGCCTCGATCACCACCGGCCGCGCCATCTCCCACAGCCGGCTCACCAGCATCGCCGGGATGCGGTGCGACAGCAGCTCGCGCGCCGGCGGCCCGGCGCCGCGGTCGAGCGACGCTCCCGCCGCGCCGTCCTCGAGCCGGTAGTTGGTGGTGAACAGCGTCGGCAGGCGGCGCGTGTAGCGGGTGTTGAGGACGAGGTAGAGCACCTCGCTCACCCAGGGGGTGGGCTTCTGCGCCCCGAGCTCGTCGAGCACCAGCAGGTCGGCCGACATCACCGGCTCCATCACCCCCTGCTTGGTCTCCTGGGTAGCGGCGTCGAAGGTCGACTGGATCTGGAAGATCAGCGAGGTGAAGTCGACGAAGCGGCCGCGCACCCGATAGCGGCGGACGATCTCGAGCAGGGTGGCGGTGGCGAGATGGGTCTTGCCGGCGCCCGGGGGCCCGATGAACAGCAGCCCCGACTCGCGGCGCCGACCGTCGGGGCCGAGGAACTCCTCGACGTAGCGCGAGGCGACCGATCGGGCGGCCAGCAGCTGGTCGCGCACTCCCTGCTGCTCGACCTGGAAGTTGCCGAGGTTGCACCCCAGGTAGCGGGGCGGCACCCCGCTGGCGGCGACCAGGCGCGGCACCACGTCGGCGTGGCGGCAGAGGCAGGGGCGGGCGCTGCCCGCGCCGCCGTCGGCCGCCACCACCCAGCCCCGCCCGTCACACTCGGGGCAGACCGCCGCAGGGTCGCTCTCGGGCATCGCGACGATGGTAGCACCGCCTCGCGTCCCGGCGCCGCGGCCGGCTCCTAGCCGATGCGCCGCAGCGGACCGCCCTCGAGCCGCACCAGGGCGTGCTCGCGGCGCACGCCGCTGCGCTGGTCGCGCACCTGCTGTTGGACCGCTGCCAGCAAGCGATCCATCTCCCGCTGCATCTGCTCGAGCTGTTGGCGGAGCGTGAGGACGACCTCGACGCCGGCCAGGTTGACGCCGAGCTCGCGAGTCAGGAACAGGATGGTCTCCAGGCGGCGCAGCGACTCCTCGTCGTACAGCCGCGTGTTGCCGGCGCTGCGGGCCGGCGTCAGCAGCCCCTCGCGCTCGTACAGGCGCAGGGTCTGGGGGTGGATGTCGAAGCGCTCGGCGACCGTGCTGATCATCACGTACTTGCGGCGCTGCCGGCGTTCGCGCTTCGCCATGCTCAGTCCTCGCCGATCGGGATCGCCGCGCCCCGGGCCGACTGCTGCTTGGGCAGCCGTACTTCGAGCAGCCCACGGCGCAGCGTCGCCTCGACGTGCGAGGCGTCGACCACGGCCGGCAGCTCGAGGCGCCGGCGGAAGGCGCCGTAGCAGCCTTCCAGCCGGAGATAGGAGTGGTCCCCCTCGTGCGGCTCGCGCCGCCCCGACAGCTCGAGCAGTCGGCCGTCGGCCTGCAGCTGCACCTGATCGCGGCGGACGCCGGGCAGCTCGACGTAGACGACCAGCTCGTCCGGCGTCTCGATCAGGTCGAGCGGCGGCCGCCAGGTGGCGCTGCCGTCCCGGTCGAGCTCGGGCTCGGCCCCCAGGACCGCCTGCTCGAGGAGCTGGTTGAGCCGCTCCTGCAGTCGCGCCAGCTCGCTCCACGATCGCCGCCGCCGCTGCGGCACGTCAGGACTTCCCCTCGTCGACGTCGACGTACTCGGCATCGATGACTTCCTCGCCCTCGCCGCCGGCCCCCTGCGGCGGTGCCTCCGCACCGCCCGCAGCGCCGCCGGGCGCAGCGCCGGCGCCTGCAGCGCCCTCGGCCTGCTGGTACATCACCGCCGCCAGCCGGTGCGACGCCTCGGTGAGCGCCTTCTCGGCCGCCTCGAGGGCCGCCAGGTCGTCCTTCTCCAGCGCTTCCCTGGCCTGCCCGAGCGCTCGCTCGAGCTCCCCCTTGTGCTCCGGCGGCAGCTTCTCCTTGTGCTCCTCGAAGGCCTTGTCGGTGGTGTAGACCAGGCTGTCGAGGCGGTTGCGCGCCTCCACCGCCTGGCGCCGCTGCTTGTCCTCGTCGCGGTGGGAGTCGGCGTCGGAGACCATCCGCTGGATGTCCTGCTCCGACAGCCCCGAGGAGGCGGTGATGGTGATCCGCTGCTCCTTGCCGGTGCCGAGGTCCTTGGCCGAGACGTTGACGATGCCGTTGGCGTCGATGTCGAAGGTGACCTCGACCTGCGGCACGCCGCGGGGCGCGGGCGGGATGCCCACCAGGTGGAAACGGCCGAGGGTGCGATTGTCGCGCGCCATCTCGCGCTCCCCCTGCAGCACGTGCACCTCCACCTGCGTCTGGTTGTCGGCGGCGGTGGTGAAGGTCTCGCTCTTGCGCGTCGGGATGGTCGTGTTGCGGTCGATCAGCTTGGTCATCACGCCGCCGAGGGTCTCGATGCCGAGCGACAGCGGGGTGACGTCGAGCAGCACCACGTCCTTGACGTCGCCGGTCAGCACGCCCCCCTGAATGGCGGCGCCCACCGCCACCACCTCGTCGGGGTTGACGCCCTTGTGAGGCTCCCTGGCGAAGACCTCCTTGACCAGCTGCTGGATCGCCGGCATCCGCGTCTGCCCGCCGACCAGGATCACCTCGTCGATCGCGCCCGCCTCGATGCCGGCGTCCTTGAGCGCCTGTTTGCAGGGGCCGACCGAGCGCTTGATGAGGTTCTCGACCAGCTGCTCGAGCCGGCTGCGGTTGAGCTTGAGGTTGAGGTGCTTGGGGCCCGACGCGTCGGCGGTGATGAACGGCAGGTTGACCTCCGTCTCCTGCGCCGTGGACAGCTCGATCTTGGCCTTCTCGGCGGCCTCCTTGAGACGCTGCATGGCCATCGCGTCCTGCGACAGGTCGATCCCCTGGTCCTTCTTGAACTCGCCGAGGATCCACTCGATGACCCGCTGGTCGAGGTTGTCACCGCCCAGGTGGGTATCGCCGTTGGTGGCCTTGACCTCCACCACCCCCTCGCCCACCTCGAGGATGGAGATGTCGAAGGTGCCGCCGCCGAAGTCGTAGACGGCGATGGTCTGGTCCTTCTTCTTGTCGAGGCCGTAGGCGAGGGCCGCGGCGGTCGGCTCGTTGACCAACCGCTCGACGGCGAGACCGGCGATGCGGCCGGCGTCCTTGGTCGCCTGTCGCTGCGAATCGTTGAAGTACGCGGGTACGGTGATCACGGCGCGCGTGACCTTCTCCCCCAGGTAGTCCTCGGCGGCCTGCTTGAGCTTCTCGAGGACCATGGCCGAGATCTCGGGCGGCGAGTAGCGCTTGCCCTGCACCTCGATCCGCACGTCCCCGTTCTCCGCCTGCACCACCTGATAGGGCACCATCTTCATCTCTTCACTGACCTCGTCGAAGCGGCGCCCCATGAACCGCTTGATCGAGAACACCGTGTTCTCGGGATTGGTCACCGACTGCCGCTTGGCGACCTGACCGACCAGCCGCTCGCCGCTCTTGGTGAACGCCACCACCGAGGGCGTGGTGCGGCTGCCCTCGGGATTGACGATGACTTTCGGCTCGCTGCCTTCCATGATGGCGACCACGCTGTTGGTGGTGCCGAGGTCGATTCCGATGATCTTGCTCACGATCGCTCCTCCTTGACCGGGTCCTTCCATCGCATCCCTTGGGATTCTACCACATATCTTAGTGCGCGGCCATCAAAAATGTCCGAGGCCCACGGCATCTTACATTCGTCCACTCAAATTTATTCCCGGGCCCAGGCCGCCGCCCGCGCGCACGACGGCCGCCGCAGGCGAAGCGGCCGCCCGTGGCGGCTAGTCGAGCAGCACCAGGGGCGCCGTCTCCGGGCCGCCGGTCAGCTGCAGGAACTCGGGATCGAGCAGGAAGTCCCCGACGATCGACTCGCGGACGCCGAGCTCCTCGAGCGGCGCGCCCGCCGCCACCGGCGTGATCTGGTAGCTCACGTCCTGATGGGAGTAGGCCAGGCGGCGGCCCCGTGGGTCGCGGAGCTCGCGGGACGAGAGCAGCGACATCTCGGCCAGCTCCCGCAGCTCGTCGGGGTAGTGCCCTTCGAGGAGGAAGTAGGTGCGGGCCGCCTTGTCGAGGTGCTGGAACTGAGCCTGGCGCTGGTGGTGCGCGAAGACCTCCCGCACCTCCTCCTGCCAGCGGAAGGGGAGCAGGACCCGCCACGGCGCCTGCCAGGCGAGGGCGAATGCCGCCGTCCCGGCCACCAGAGCGAGGGCCGCGGTCAGCGATGCGGCCCAGGAGGCGGGCACCGCGCGGGTCCGGACCGGCGCCGCGCCGTCGGGGGCCGCCGACTCGCTCTCCACCGCCCCCACGTCGGCGACGTCCAGCGCCTCGTTCGGCGCCAGGGCGGCGGCGCCCCTCGATGCCATCGCCACCACCCGCTGCGGCCCCGCTGCCGGCGTGCCGATGGGCACCGGCGCTGCTCCCGCGGCCGGGGCCGGGACCCGGGCGGACGCCGCCGCCCGAGCGGCTTGGACCTGACGCACCGAGCCGGCGCGCAGCAGGCGGTAGAGGGAGAACAGCACCTGATACTCGCCGAGGCTCGTCCCGGCGGCGATCTGGGCAGCCGTGCGGCGCCCGTCGAGGCTCTCGAGCAGCTGGCGCTCCTCCGGAGCGAGCCATACCGCGCCGCTGTCGACCAGCGACCCCTCGCCGTCCTCGCCGACGAAGCGGATCGGGGGGCCGCCGGCGGCCCGCTCGTAGACGGCGTCGGCGCTCGGCAGCCCGATCCCCTCCTCCCCCAGGTCGGCCACCGAGCGGATCAGCAGCTCCTCGACCGAGATGGCGTAGAAGCCCTCCTCGTACGCCACCTCGTCGCCGGCGTAGAACTTGAACTCCCCCTGCTCCCAACGCAGCAACTGCAGGAGCAGCCGATAGGTCTGCAGCCGCAGGGCGTCGAGGAGCTGCCCGCGGTCCACCAGCCCGCGTTCGAGCAGGACATCGAGCAGACGCCTGCCGGCCCGCTCGTGCTCGGCGACGACCGCCGAGAAATCGTGCGGGCTCACCAGCCCCTGGCTCGCCAGCACCTGCCCCAGCCCGTCCTCGACCGTCTGATTCAGGGCGTCGGCGGCGACCACCTGGCCGGCCTTGAAGGAAACCGCGACGATGTCGTTCTCGCCCTGGACCGTGAGGATGCCGGTCCTCTTCTGCATGGAGACCATCTGCAGGATCTCCGGCAGATGAAAGACGTCGAGACTGCCTTCGATGGCCATGGGCGGATAGGCCAGCAGTCTAGCAGCCGGGGGGGAGCCGCCCCTGCGCCCTCCGGCGACTACAGGTAGCGCTTGACGTCCCACCACAGCCGTGCCGCGAAGAACGCCACCAGACCGGCAACGGCGACGGCGACCGGCACCGCATCGCCGGGGTCGAAGCCGAGTGGTAGCGAGTAGCCGAGGCGGTCCGGGGCCAGGATCAGCACCAGGGCGGCGAGCACCAACAGGGCGCCGTAGGCACGGCCCCCCTTGCCCTCCTCGGCAGCAGCCAGCCCCGGAAGCGCCACCCGCGCCAGACGGGCGAGTGGACCCGTCCGCTCGACCGCCCCCAATGCCGCATCGCCGCCGGGCGAGATCGGCCGCAGCCGCTGAAAAGCGAGGGCGAGCAGCAGGGCCACCACCGGCAGCGCCAGCGGCGCGTGGCGGCGGAGGTCGGGCTCGTCGGATTGTTCCTTGCGCCACGAGAGAGCCAGCTCGCGGCGGATCTGCCGCCCTCGAGCGATGCCGCCGTCGAACGTCACCACCCGGTCGGCGCGCGGGTTCTGGATCCAGTGGCTGACGCGCGCCTCGCCCACTGCGCGCGCCTGCCAGAGCGCGCGGCGTTGCTCGTTGAACAGGTAGGACTCGGAGTACGCCTGGCTCAGGTTGTAGTACGCTGCCGCGCTCGCCGGGTCGGCGGCGGCGGCCCGCTGGAAGAGCTGGACGGCATTGCCGAAATCCCCCTTGCGGAAGTAGTAGGCGCCCAGGTTGATCAGCGCCGTCACGTTCTCCGGCTCCGCCTCGACCACCTTCGCATACCGCGCCCGGGCCTCCTCCCACTGCCCGAGCCTGCGATGGACGTCGCCGACCAGCTCGCGCACGGTGGAGCTATTGGGCAGCAGCGTGCGCAGCACGCCGAGGTCGCTGAACAGCCCCCCGTACAGCCGCCCGCTCTCGAGGGCTCCCAGCGCCCGTCCCGGCGGGGACAGGGTGATCGCCAGCTGCTGCTGCTGGGTGGACACCACCCAGGGCGCGGCCCCTGCCGCGACCCAGACCAACGCCAGGACGACGCGCTCGCTGACCGAGGCGTAGCCCCACAGCAGCACCGACCAGTACAGCAGAGCCCAGACCAGCCCGTCCGGCACGGCGAGCGGCCAGAGCAGCACCAGCAGGGCCAGCAGATGGCCCACCGGCGCCGGCAGCCGGCGGCCGAAGGCGGCGGCGAACCCGCGGTAGAGCTGCCCCCCCTTGGTCGCCAACTGGACGACTACGAAACCCGCCCCGGCCAGCAGCACGACGGCCAGTGCGCCCAGCACCGCGTTGGCCAGCCACAGGCGCCGGTGCTCGGGCTGGGCGAGCAGCCGGGCGTAGCCGACGAGGTGGTACCAGCCGGCCTGCACGTAACTGCCCCGCTCCCAGGCCAGGATGGCGCGCCCGAAGTCGACGTCGGGGCGGCCGGGGTCGAGCGCGTCGGCCGCCGCCAGGCCCCACGCGGCGCGCTCGAAGTTTCCCTGCCGCGCCGACTCCACGGCCCGTACGGTAGCGGCGACGCTCAGATCGGGCAGGCGGCTCATCCCGACCACCTCGAGAGTGGCGCGCAGGTCTGCGACCTGCTGCTGCGCCCCCTGGGGGTTGTTCTGGTAGAAGGCACTCATCCACTGCAGCCAGTCCTCCTGCAGCTGCAGCAGCGCCTGGTTGACCGGCCGCGTCAGCTCGATGCCGGTCAGGGGCTGCGGCTCTACCTGCGGCCAGGCGGGCGCCGCCGCCAGCGCCAGCGCCAGCACCAGCGCCAGCGCCGCGAACGCGCCGCGCCGGACGCCGGCCCCGGACGGCCGGCCGCCTTCACCCCCGCTTCTGGACATAGCGCATCCGAAGCCGGTACAGCACGTCCTCGAGAACCGCCGACTCCTGGGCGGAGAGGTTGCCTGCCGTCTTCTCGCGCAACACGTCGATCAGGTCGATGTGCAGGCGCGCCATCTCCAGATTCTCGGCGCTGCCGCCGTCGGGGAGTTGGGCGTCCCCGAGGTAGATCGCCACCGGCTCGGCCAGCATCGCCACCAGGTCGTAGAAGCTGGTCTCGCGCATCCCCGGCGGCGTTCCCGGGATCTCCAGCAGCGGCGATCCGCCCGCAAGCTGCGGCGGCGGCTCGCCCCGGGGCTCCTGGGGCGGCGGCGCGGCGGGGGCCGCTGGCTCGCGCGTCGCGGGCCCTGGCTCCCGCTCCACCACGTGGCGATACTCCTCCCGCAGCTCCCCCTCGGCAGTGAACATCCGCTTGTCGGTGACCTTGAGCTCCCTGTCTTCCTCGTTCAAATGTGCGCTCCTCGTAGTGGCTCCATGGTACCAAAGGGGATCGTGCCGGCGAGGGTAAGCTAACCGCGCTCTGCCTCGGAAGGCCGAGGCGTGACTGCGTCATGTCCCCCTGCCACCTCGCCATCTCTCCGCCACCTCTGGCGGCATCGCCCCGGGCCTCGGGTTGGGCGTGACGCTCCCCGGCGCCGCAGACGGCTTCCGTGCCCTCGTCGACCTGGTGCACCGGTTGCGGGCGCCCGACGGCTGCCCGTGGGACCGCCAGCAGCGGCTGGCCGACGCTCGCGGCTACCTGCTGGAGGAAGCTCACGAGGCCGCCGCGGCGCTCGACGCCGGCGACTGGCCGCAGATCGCCGAGGAGCTGGGGGACCTCCTGTTCCAGGCCGCGTTCCTCGTCGCCCTGGGCGAGGAACGGGGAACGCTGGACGCCGCCGGGGTGCTGCGCGCCGCCGGCGACAAGATGGTCGCCCGCCACCCCCACGTCTTCGCAGGCGAGGAGCTCGCCGACGCCGCAGCGGTGCAGCGGGCCTGGGAACGGCGCAAGGTGGGCAGCGCTCCGGGCGGCCTCCTCGGCGGCGTACCGCGATCCCTGCCCGCGTTGCTGGGCGCCTACCGGCTGTCGCAGAAGGCGGCCGGCGTGGGCTTCGACTGGCCGGATGCCGCCGCCGTCCTCGCCAAGGTGCACGAGGAGCTGGGCGAGCTCGAGGCGGAGATGCCCGCGGCCGGCCGCGACGACGCCCGCCTGGGGGAGGAGATGGGCGATCTGCTGTTCGCGCTGGCGAGCCTGGCACGGCAGCTGGAGATCGAGCCCGAGGCGGCGCTGGCCGCCGCCAACGACAAGTTCCGGCGCCGCTTCGCCCGCATCGAGGCGCGGCTGACGGCGGCTGGCCAGCGCCTCGGCGAGGTGACGCTGGACCGGCTGGAAGAGCTCTGGCAAGGAGCCAAGGCGGAGGAGGCTTCGGGCCCCGGTCCCTCCCCCGAGGAGGAGGCCTGACGGCGGCGCGGCGGTGGGCCGCCCGGGCGTTGCCACTGCTACTCGCGGCGGCGCTCGGCTGCGCCGCCTGCAACGGCAGCGAGCGGTCGTCTCCGCAGCCCTCCGCGGCGGGCGAGGCGCCAGCCACGAACGATGCGGGGCCGGCGCCGACCGCGCCCGAGGGCGCCGCGGCGGCACGGCCCGCGGCACCGGCGCCACCGGCCCCGGCCCGCGAAGCGCCGCGCGTGGTGTTCCTCGGCGACAGCCTGACCGCCGGGCTGGGGCTGGCCGCGGAGCAGGCCTTCCCGGCGCGGCTCGAGCGCCTGCTGGGCGAACGCGGCAGACCCATCGACGCGGTCAACGCCGGCGTCAGCGGCGACACCACGGCCGGCGGGCTGCGCCGCGTGCCCTGGCTGCTGCGCCAGGAGCCCGACCTGCTGGTGGTCGAGCTGGGGGCCAACGACGCCTTGCGCGGCCAGCCCATCGCCGGGGTCGAGGCCAACCTGCGCGCCATCGTCGAGCAGGCCCGCGCCGCCGGCGTGCCGGTGCTGCTGGTCGGCATGCGCATCCCGCCGAGCTACGGCGGCGAGTACGCCACGGCGTTCACCGAGCTCTACCCGCGGCTCGCCGCCG
>DATKEH010000247.1:0-2341 GCA_035546355.1 Thermoanaerobaculia bacterium | reverse complement strand
CGCTCCACCCCGGTCACCCCCTCCAGGGCGCCGGTGACGGCGCGCACGCAGTGGTCGCAGCTCATCCCCTCGATCTCGAGCTTGGTGGTGGTCATGGCATCTCCTCGGTCGGGGCGGGGAGCCGCCGCAGCCGCAGCGAGTTGCCGACCACGGTCAGCGAGCTCGCCGCCATGGCGGCGCTGGCGAACACCGGCGACAGCAGCAACCCGAACAGAGGGTAGAGCGCGCCGGCGGCGATGGGGATCCCCGCGACGTTGTAGAAGAAGGCCCAGAAGAGGTTCTGGCGGATGACGCGGAGCGTTCGCCGGGAGGCGGCGATGGCGGTGGCGACGCCCGTCAGGTCGCCCCCCACCAGCGTCACGTCGGAGGCCTCCATCGCCACGTCGGTACCGCTGCCGATGGCGATGCCGACGTCGGCCTGGGCGAGGGCGGGCGCGTCGTTGAGGCCGTCGCCCACCATCGCCACCACCGCCCCCTCCACCTGCTGCAGGCGGCGCACCTCGCGCACCTTGTCCGCCGGCAGCACCTCGGCGATCACCTCGTCGATGCCGACCTGGCGGGCGATCGCCGCGGCGGTGGCGCGATGGTCGCCGGTGAGCATCACCACCTTCAGCCCGAGGCGGTGCAGCCGCGCGATGGCGCCGCGGCTGGTGGCCTTGACCGGGTCGGCGACGGCCAGCACTCCCAGCGGTGCGCCCGCCGCGGCGGCGAACACCGGCGTCTTGCCGTCGGCCGCCATGCGCTCGGCGGCGGCCGCGAGGTCGCCGGGCTCGACCCCGCGTTCGACGAGGAAGGCGCGGTTGCCGACCAGCACCTGGCGACCGTCGACCCGCGCCTCGGCGCCGCGTCCCGCCACCGCCTGGAAGGCGGTGGCCGGGGAGAGCGCGAGGCCGCGCTCGCGCGCCGCGGCGACGATGGCGGCGGCGAGCGGGTGCTCGGAGGCGGTCTCGAGCGAGGCGGCGAGGGCCAGCAGCTCCGCCTCGACGACCCCGGGCGCCGGCAGCAGCTCCACCACCTGTGGCTTCCCCTCGGTGATGGTGCCGGTCTTGTCGAGGACCACGGTGGTGATGGCCTGGGCCCGCTCCAGGGCCTCGCCGCCCTTGAACAGCACCCCGCGCTCGGCCGCCGCGCCGGTGCCGGCCATCACCGCGGTCGGGGTGGCCAGGCCCATGGCGCAGGGGCAGGCGATGATCAGCACGGTGACGAAGGAGACCAGCGCGTAGAGCAGGGCAGGGGAGGGGCCGAAGAGGAGCCACAGGCCGAAGGCGACGACCGCGACGGCCACCACCACCGGCACGAAGACGCCGGCGATGCGGTCCGCCAGCCGCTGGATCGGCGCCTTCGAGCCCTGCGCCTCCTGGACCAGGCGGACGATCTGCGCCAGCGCCGTGTCGCGCCCGACGCGGGTGGCGCGGAAGCGGAAGGCGCCGCTGCCGTTGATGGTGCCGCCGATCACCTCGTCCTCGCGGCCCTTGGCCACCGGCAGCGGCTCGCCGGTGAGCAGCGACTCGTCGACCGCGCTGCTCCCCTCCAGCACCACGCCGTCCACCGGGATGCGCTCGCCGGGGCGGACCAGGACGTCGTCCCCCACGCGCAGCTCGGCCACCGCCACCTCGCGCTCCTCGCCGTCGCGCAGCACCCGCGCCGTCCTGGGCTGTAGCCCCGCCAGCTTGCGGATCGCCTCCGAGGTGCGCCCCTTCGCCCGCGCCTCGAGCATCTTGCCGAGGAGGATGAGGGCGAGGATCATCACCACCGCCTCGAAGTAGACGTCGGCCGGCAGGCCGGCGGCGAGGAAGACCCCGGGAGCGACGGTGACCGCCAGGCTGTAGAGGTAGGCCGAGCCGGTGCCCAGGGCGATGAGGGTGTTCATGTCGGCGCTGCCGTGCAGCAGGCCGCTCCACGCGCCGCGGAAGAACTGCCGCCCGGCCCAGGCGATCACCGGCGTGGTGAGCAGCAGCAGCGTCCAGCGCAGGACCCCGGGGTCGAGGGTGTAGAGCCAGGGGAGGGCCGTCGCCAGCGCCGCCTGCAGGGGCGCCATCAGGCGGTGGAAGAGGTCCACCGGCCCGTGCCCGTGCGCGGAGGTCATCAGCGGCATGGAGGCCACCATCACCAGGACCGCCGCCACCGCGGAGAAGGCGAAGCGGTCGCGCAGCGAGCGGTACTCGCGCTCGCGGGCCAGCCGCTCGCGCTCGGCGGGGTCGGTGGCGGCCACCGGGGCGGCGAGGCGGTAGCCGCTGGCCTCGACGGCGCCCGCCAGCTCCTCGCCGGGCGTCGCCTCCGGCACGTACAGCACCCGTGCCGTGCCGGCGGCGAGATTCACCTGCGCCGACACGACTCCCGC
>DATKEH010000246.1:0-10945 GCA_035546355.1 Thermoanaerobaculia bacterium | reverse complement strand
GCTGCAGCAGCGCTTCGCCCGCATCGAGAGCCGCGTCGAGCGCCAGGAGATCCCCGAAGAGCTGCGCAAGGAGCTCGAGGCGTTGGGGTACGTGGGCAATTGAGCGCTACTCCTTCACCACTTGCCGCTCGTCGCCGACGCGGCGGGTGGCGCCGATCGAGTCGAGGTGCTCCAGCCAGGGGATGGCCCACTTGCGGGAGAGCCCGAAGCGGTCCTTGAACTGCGGTACCGCGAAACGCTCCCAGCCCGCCTCGCGCACATCCGCCACCAGCCGTTCTACCGCCTCCCCGCTCACCAGCAACCCCCCGGGGAGCCGCACCAGCCTTCGCTGCTCCAGCAGGTAGCGGACGACGCCGTCGAAGATCTGCGGTTTGGCGGCGAGCTGGCGGGCCAGCTCGGGCGGCGACGGCGGAGTGAGACCGGCCGCGGCGTAGGCGGCGAGCACCCGGGCCGCCAGGCCGGCCTCCTCGCCCGACAGCTCGGCCCGCCGCCCCGGCAGCGTCACCCTGTCGCCTGCCACCTGCAGCACCTTCTGCGCCGCCAGCCAGGAGACGTAGAGGTCCGCCAGCTCGGCGCCGCGGCCGCGCAGGATCCGCCGCACCGCCTCTGCCTTGGGCATCCCCTCGGCCAGCCGTTGGCGCTGGAAGTAGTCCTTCATCACCCGTCGCGCCCGTCGCGTCACCCGGTCGACCACCGCCGGCGCGAGCCAGCGCGGCTGCTGACCGCGCTCGGCAGGGGTGGGGATCAACCGCTGCCGCTCCGCCAGGGCGACCAGCTCGGGCTCGACGGCGCCCGGGCGCATTCCCAGCCGACGCGCCAGCTCGGCGGTGGTGGTACCGCCCTCGCCGGCCTCCTGGACCCACAGACCCAGCGCCGCGGCCGTGTCGCCGGTGAGCGCCTCGAGGGCGGTCGCCCGCAGGGCGCCCCGCCGGCGGTGCCACCAGGGATCCAGCACTTCGCCGCCGCCGAGGGTGGCGGCCGGCGACGGGGAGCGGAGCACGAAGCGATCGCCGCGCACGGCGGGAACCGGCCGCTCGAGCCGCAGCTCCACCAGGCCCTGCTCGCCCGGGTGCAGCTCGGCGGGAGCCAGCGCCCGCACCCGCCCCACCGTCTCGCAGGAGTAGAGGTGCAGCCGTATCGGCGACCACCCGGCGAGCGGCTTCGGCGCCTCCGGCAGCAGCCGGCAGCGCGCCAGCAGTGTGCGGTGGGCCGCCAGGGCCCCGGCAGCGACCAGCTGCTGCCCCCGCTCGAGCTCCTCGAGCGCGATGCCGGTGAGCTGCAGCGACGTGCGCTCGCCGCTGTGGGCCCGGTCTCGCGGCGTACCGTGCACCTGTATGCTGCGCACCCGCACTCGGCGCTCGCCGGGCACTACCGCGAGCTCGTCGCCGGCACTCACCGTGCCCCAGACGAGCGTGCCGGTGACCACCACGCCGAGCCCCTTGAGGTGGAAGGCGCGATCGAGGGGTAGCCGCGTGGGGCGGTCGGGATCGACCTCCACGGCGACCTCGGCGGCACGGCGCACCAGCAGCTCGCGCAGCGACTCGATGCCCTGGCCGGTGAGCGACGAGACCGCCACCACCGGCGCCCCGGCGAAGGGGGTGGGGGCCAGCAGCTCCTCGACCTCGGCCGCCGCCAGCTCGACCAGGTCGGGGCTCACCAGGTCCGCCTTGGTGAGCGCCACCACGCCGGCGGGGATGCCGAGGAGCGAGCAGACGGCCAGGTGCTCGCGGGTCTGCGGCGCCACCCCCTCGTCGGCGGCCACCACCAGCAGCATCAGCCGGATGCCGCCGAGGCCGGCGAGGGCGTTGTGCAGGAACCGCTGGTGGCCGGGGACGTCGATGAACCCCAGCTGCAGACCGTCCGCCTCGAGATGGGCGAAGCCGAGGTCGATGGTGATGCCGCGGCGTTTCTCCTCCGCCCAGCGGTCGCAGTCGGTGCCGGTGAGCGCCTCGATCAGCCGCGTCTTGCCGTGGTCGATGTGGCCGGCGGTGCCGACGATGGCGCGGCGGGTGGCGGTGCTCAGGCCTCCAGCTCCTCGCGGGCGATGCGCTGCAGCTGCTGGCCCTCGATGCGGCCCTTGAATCGCGGCACCAGGGTTTGCATCACCCGCCCGATCCCCTTCGCGCCGGAGAGCGACTCGGCGGCGATCAGCTCGCGTACGGCGCCACGCACCTCCTCCTCGGACGCGGGCTCGGGGAGGTAGAGGCGCAGCAGCTCGGCCTCGCGCTCCTCCTTGGCGGCGAGCTCCGGACGGCCGCCGCCGCGGTACTGCTCGGCGGAGTCCTGGCGCTGCTTGATCCCCTTCTGCACCAGACCCAGGAAGGTCTCCTGCGAGACGTCGCTGCCGGCGCGGATGCGCTCGTTCTCGAGCTCGGCCAGCAGCAGACGCAGCGTCGACACCCGTTCCTTGTCGCCGGCCAGCATGGCCGCCTTGAGATCCCTCTCGACGAGCTGCCGGGGAGTGGCGTCGCCCATGGGGCGATTGTATCGGCTGGCGGCGGCGGCCGCACGCGGGGAGGCGAGCACCCCCGGCGGGAGCGGGTGCTTCGGCCCCGTGGGCGCCCGCCTCTACCCCTGTGGCAGGTCGATCGTGAACACGGTGCCGCGCGGGGCGTTGTCCTCGACCCGGATCGTGCCGTGGTGGTCGCTGACGATGCGGTGGACGATGGCCAGACCGAGGCCGGTTCCCCGCCCCTTGGTCGAGAAGTGCGGCAGGAAGAGCTTTCCCCGCGCCTCGGCGGGGATGCCGTGGCCGGTGTCGGCGACCCGGATCTGCAGCCGGCCGTCGGCGCGGCTGGCGCTGAGGCTCACCTCTCCCGGCGCCTCGGTGGCGTCGACGGCGTTGTCGAGCAGGTTGATGAGCGCGCTGCGCAGCTGCTCGGGGTCGACCCAGGCCGACTCCGCCCCCGGCTCGACCCTGCTGCGCACCGCGACGCCCTCCTTCAGATCGCGGTAGAGCTTGATGGTCTCGCCGAGCAGCGCCGGCAGGTCGATCGCCACTGGCTGCGGGCGGGGCATGCGGGCGTAGCGGGAGAACTCCTCCACCATCGCCTTGAGCGTCTCCACCTCGCGCACGATGATGGCGACGCCGTCCTCCAGTGCGGCGCCGACGTCCTGCCCCTGGCGGTACTTGTGGAGCATCCGCTCGGCGGCGAGCTGGATGGGGGTGAGCGGGTTCTTGATCTCGTGGGCGATCCGCCGCGCCGCCTCGTTCCAGGCGGCCAGCTGCTGCGCCTTGATCAGCTCGGTCAGGTCCTCGAGCACCAGCACGCGGCCGAAGGGTTTGCCGGAGGCGTCGCGCATCGACGTGACCTTGACCTCGAAGGTCTTCCACTCGCCGCCGAGCGCCAGCCGGATCTCGCGCCCGGCGCCGGACGCATCCGGCGGCACCGTGTCGAGCAGCGCCAGGAGCTTGCGCCGTTCGGGGTCGCCCCAGGCGTCGGCCACCGTGCGACCCCGCAGCTCCTCCTCGCCCTGCCGCAGCATGGCGAGGGCGGCGCCGTTGCACACCACCACCCGGCCGGCGCCGTCGAGAGCCACCACGCCGGCGGCGACGTTGTGCAGCACCGCCACGATCAGCGCCCGCTCCTCGGCCAGGCGGCGGTTGGCGTCGACCAGCTCGCGATTCCCCTCCTCGAGGAGGTCCTTGTTGCGCTCGAGCTCGGCGGTCATGCGGTTGAAGGAGTCCACCAGCACTCCGAGCTCGTCGTCGGCCTCGACCTCGACCCGGTACGCCAGGTCGCCGCTCGAGATGCGGCGGGTGCCGTCGGCGAGGGCCTGGATCGGCACCGTCACCCGCCGCGCCAGGTAGAGCCCGACCCAGGAGGAGGCGAGCAGGATGAGGAGGGTGACCATCAGGAACAGCAGCACCTGGCTCGCCGACAGCTCACCTTTCTGGGACTCGAGCTGACGGTACCCCTGGTAGGCGAGGATCAGCTTCTCGCTCTGCTCGGCGACGGTGGGGGAGAGCAGGCGGCCGGCCACCACCACCCCGCGGGGCGAGCTGGACCCCGGGACGGCGGCGGCGCCGAGGATCAGCCGTCCCGCCCCCGGCGCCGGTGTCAGCACCCGCACCGCCTGGCCGTCCAGTACCGCCTCCATCAGCACGGTCCGCCCGGGCTCGGGCAGGTCGCTCAGGCCGGCCTGGGGGTCGAGCACCCCCTGCACGAAGTCGGTCTCGCGGTAGACGCCCAGGTAATCGAGGTCGAGCCGTTGCAGCGCGCGCTGCAGCTGGCGGTTCAGGCGGGGGCGCAGCTGGGGGCGATCGAGATCGAGGTCGCTCAGCTCTTCGGCGACCAGGACGGCGTCGCGCAAGGTGATCTCCTCGGCCATCTCCAGCATGCTCTCGGCCACCGCCGATCCCTGCTGCAGCACCTGGCGGACGGGGGCCGCGAACCAGCGGTCCACCGACTGCTGCAGCAGCCCGGTGCCGTAGAGGAACAGCAGCAGCACCGGGATCAGCGACAGCCCGATGTAGCTCGCCACCAACTTGCCCTTGAACTTCGAGCCCAGCACCCGACCGCGCCGCTCCATCAGCAGCTTGAACAGGTTCCTCGCCAGCACGAACAGCACGACGAGCACCAGCACGACGTTGATGTACCAGAGGACGAACAGCAGCAGCCTGTTCGTCACCAGCGTCGTCGGCAGGTCGCGGCTGGTCAGCAGCAGCGCGTAGAGGCCCCCGAGCAGGAGCAGCAGCAGCCCCAGCATCGCCAGGATGAAGCGAGTGTCCTTGCGGCGGCGGCGCAGGCGGTCCCCGAACATCGCCTATTCCGCTTCGCGGGGCACGCGGAACTTCTTCGACGTCGCCCAGGGCGTCGCCACGTGCACCGGGATGATGGAGAGCAGCGTCCGCGATCCCAGCTCCGCCCGCGCCCGCACCAGCACGCGGGTTCCGGGCGAGCGATCGGCGACCGAGAAGACCGGCAGCCGCTCGAAGGTGGTCATGGCCGCCTCGAGCTCGCCGCGGCTGCGGGCCAGACGGCTCTCCACCAGCCTGCCGTCGAGCTTGTAGTTGACCAGGTACTCGTGGGAAATGGCGTTGTACATGGTCGTCACCTCGAAGGTCGAGGTGGCGATGTGGTCGTCCCACCAGTGCTTGCGGTCGCGCAGCAGCTCGAAGCGATAGACGAAGCTGGTGGCGAGGCCGCTCTGGATCCGTTCGGTGAGCTTCTCCGAGAACGCCCCGGCGAGGTGGAACGACACCAGTACCTGCTCGCGAGTGGCGGTCGCCGAGAGTGGATCGAGCCGGGGCTCGGCGCTGCTGGCGGCGGCGAGGAGGAACGGGGCGAGGGCCGGCAGCAGCGACATGGCCCTCAACGCGGCAGCCGCTCGCTCAGCGCCGCCCGCATCTCCCGCTCCTGGGTCTTGCGCTTCTCCGCCTCGCGCTTGTCGTAGAGCTTCTTGCCGCGCACCAGGGCGATCCGCGTCTTGATCCACGGACCCTTGAGGTAGACCTCGAGCGGCACCACGCTCAGCCCCTTGATCTGCGTCTGGCCGTAGAGCCGCTCGAGCTCGCGGCGGGAGAGCAGCAGCTTGCGCGGCCGTTCCGGGTCGTGGTTCTGGCGGTTGCCGTGGCTGTAGGGGCTGACGTGGACGCCGATCAGCCACGCCTCGCCATCACGGAGCTCGACGTGGCTGTCCTTGAGCTGGACCTTCCCCTGGCGCGCCGCCTTGACCTCGGTGCCGGTCAGCGCGATGCCCGCCTCGAAGCTGTCGAGGACGTGATAGTCGTGCAGCGCCTTGCGGTTGCTGGCGAGCAGGCGCGGTGCTGGCTCCTTGGCCATGCCCCGAGGATAGCCGAGAAGGCCCCTGCGAGAGGACCGCGCCGGCCGCAACCACGACTCGGCGCCGGGTTCTGGCGTTAACGAGTCTCCTGCTTCTCGCGCTTGCCGGCGAGCCGCCGCTCTGCCGTGTCACGGATCCGCTCGAGCGCCGTCTGCCCACCGTACTTGGCGACGATACGGTCGTCGTACTCGTCGGAGATGTTGGCCACCGCGGCGATGGCCCCCAGCAGGTTCGACCGCTGCAGGCTGCGGCCGAACAGCGACTGCGAGAAGTAGATGTCGTTGCCCACCAGCGAGAAGGCGCCGAACGGCAGGTGGTGGTTGAGCTCCAGCAGGCCGAGCAGCAGGTCGCGCTCGAGTCGTACCCCCTGGACGCAGTAGGCCATCACCGTGACCCTCGCCTCTTCGGGCCCGTAGCCTTCGACGGCCACCTCGAGCACGGTGCTGCCGTAGCGGACGTAGAAGTGCCCGGTGTCCTCCTCGTAATAGAGGTCGTCGAACAGCTCACGGAGGAACTCCGCCACGAGCTCCTGGGTCTGGCGATGGACGTCGTGAGCGAAGCGCATGGAAGGGTGCCTCCGACGGCTACTCTAACGTGGCGGCGGGGGAGTGCGGTGGCCGCCTACCCCGGGGCGCTCCGTCTTGCCGGCCACTACCCTTGACCCCCCCTTCGGGCTTGGCGTATGGTGCGAGGGTATCGGTCCCCCTAAGTCGTTGAGTGGGCGAACGGTTTACGCATCGAGGAGCAGCGGAGGGAGCATGAGCCAGCAAGCTGGATGGGTCCGTGGGGCGCTGGTGGTGGCGGCGCTGGTCGTGGTGGCCGCTGCGCCCGCGGGGTCGGCGGGCTTCGGCATCTTCGAGCAGGGTTCCCAGGCCATGGGCATGGCCGGAGCGTTCACCGCTCAGGCCGACGACCCCTCGGCCATCTTCCACAACGCCGCCGGCCTGGCGTTCTTCACCGAGCGCGACATCATGGTCGGCACGACGCTGATCACCAACACCGAAACCAGCTTCCGGGGCGCCGCCCCGTTCCCGGGGCCCGGGGTCACCGCCGACCAGGAGTCGGTGGTGTTCTTTCCCAGCCACGCCTACTACGTGCAGCCGATCAACGAGCGCATGACCTTCGGCTTCGGCTTCTTCACGCCCTTCGGTCTGGCCACCGAGTGGGAGAACCCCGATACCTTCCCGGGCCGCTTCATCAGCTACGAGGCGGAGCTGCAGAGCTTCGACCTGACGCCGAACATCGGCTGGCGGCTGACGCCGAATTTCGGCATCGGCATCGGCGCCATCGCCCGCGCCTCGACGGTCGAGTTGAACCAGCGCGCAGGCCTCGTCAACCCCTTCGCCAATTTCGCGGTCGTCGACATCGCCGACGTCAGCCTGGAGAGCGACTGGGAGATCGGCTACGGCTTCCAGCTGGGGCTGTTGCACCGCGTCAACAGCAGCTTCTCCTGGGGCCTCTCCTACCGCAGCCAGGTCGACACCGACTACGCCGGCGAGGCGGATTTCACCCAGATCTCCACCGGCATTCCGCAGCTCGATGCGGTGGTGGCCGCGAGCCTCCCCTTCGGCGCGCCGGTCGCCGTCGAGACCGGCATCGACTTTCCGGACATGGCGAGCCTCGGGCTGGCGTTCGCGCTCAGCCGCAACACCACCCTCGAGGTGGACGCCAACTGGACCGGTTGGAGCAGCTTCGACACCCTGGTGATCGACTTCGACGACGCCCGGGACCGGGGGAGCGAGCTGGACGTCGAGCGGCGGGAGGAGTGGGACGACGCCTGGAACTACCGGCTCGGCTTCGCCTGGCGCCGCCCCGGCGGCAGCGAATGGCGGCTCGGGTACGTCTTCGACGAGACGCCGCAGCCGGAGAGGGCGGCCGGGCCGCTGCTGCCCGACAACGACCGCAACGGCTTCACCGTCGGCTACGGCTCGCCGCGCGACGGCGGCATGTACTGGGACGTCGCCTTGATGTACCTGGTCTTCGACGAGCGCGAGGTAAGGGAGAGCATCGACAACTTCTTCGGTACCTACGAGCAGACGGCATGGCTGCTCGGGATCACCGTCGGCTGGAACTGATCCGCCCGCCGCTCGCGCCAGGGGAGGATGCCGCAGCCGCTCGCAACACCGCGCAAATCAGGAGGACCGATGCCGCAATCGCCCTGCCCTCGCCACGCGTCCACCCCTCGCCTGGCGACGACGCTCCTCGCCGCCGCGCTGCTCACCGTCCCGGCGCTCGCCCAGGTCGACACCGGCGACGCCGACTTCACCCGTTTCGTCGCTCTCGGCGACAGCCTGTCGGCTGCCTTCGCCAGCGGCTCGCTGGTCATCACCCATCAGGACAACAGCATCCCCCTGCTGATCGCCCGCCAGGCGGGGGTCGGCGAGATCGAGCAGCCGCTGGTCTCCGAGCCGGGCCTGCCGCCGGAGCTGACGCTGGTCTCGCTGTCGCCGCTGACCATCGCGCCGAAGGCGAGCCAGCCGGGAGCTCCGCTGAACCTGGGGCTGCCGCGCCCCTACGACAACCTGTCGATCCCCGGCGCCGACGCCTGCGAGCTGCTGCAGCGGACCAGCGACGCCGGCGGAATGTTCGATCTCGTGCTGCGCCGGCTCGGCTTCACCGCCGTCGAGCAGGCGCTGGCCCTGAGCCCCACCTTCGTCTATCTGTGGGCCGGCAGCAACGACGTGCTCGGCGCGGCGGTGTCCGGACGGGTCATCGACGGCGTAACCCTCACCCAGGCGGCGCCCTTCGAGGCCTGCCTGCGGACGATGGTCGGAGCGCTCGCCGCGGGCGGCGCCGGCGGCGTGTTGGGCAACATCGCCGACGTCCCGGCCATCCCGTTCGTCACCACCATCCCTCCGGTGGTGGTGAACCCGGCGACCGGGCAGCCGGTGCTGATCAACGGCCAGCCGGTGTTCCTGATCGGGCCCGCCGGGCCGCTGACGCCGGCCGACTTCGTGCTGCTGCCGGCCTCCGCGCTGCTGGCCCAGGGGATCGGCATCCCGATGGCGCTCGGCGGCACCGGGCAGCCCTTGCCCGACGCCGCCGTCCTCGACGCCTCCGAGGTGTCGGCGATCCGCGCCCGTACCGCCGAGCTCAACGCCATCATCGCCGCCGTCGCGGGCGACATCGGCTGGGCCCTCGCCGACATCGAGGCCTTCTTCGAGGACGTCAAGGACGACGGCTACCGGGTGGGCGGCGTCGACTTCACCACCGACTTCCTCGTCGGCGGCGTCTTCTCCTTCGACGGAGTGCACCCCACCGACCTCGGCTACGCCGTCGCGGCCAACGTCTTCCTCGCGGCGATCAACGAGCACTACGACGCCCGCATCCCGCCGGTGGACCTCTCGCCGTTCTTCTTCGGGACCGGCATCGGCGCCGGCGCCGTTTCCAGGGAACAGGCCGCCGCGGCGCTGTTCACGCCGCGGGCGGAGAGGCATCTGCGCCGCACCCTCGGCATCCCGTCGGACAGGCAGCTGGACAGGATCGCGGGAAGCATCGGCGGCGGAGGTGGGGGTGATGGCGCGGAACGTCCCGACGGCCTGCCGGACCCCGGCCGGGCGGAGGACGACGCCGCGGCCTCGCCGCTGCAGCGGCCGATCCGGGAGCAGTAGGGCAGCAGACCCCCCCGGGCGTCTCTCCCGGCCGTCGCTCTGGTACCCTTTACGGCTCCTATGGACCGCATCTCCATCCGCGGCGCCCGCGAGCACAACCTCAAGAACGTCGACCTCGAGATCCCGCGCAACCGCCTGGTGGTGATCACCGGCGTTTCGGGCTCGGGCAAGTCCACCCTCGCCTTCGACACCCTGTTCGCCGAGGGGCAGCGTCGCTACGTCGAGTCGCTGTCGGCCTACGCGCGGCAGTTCCTGCAGCAGATGGAGAAGCCGGACGTCGACTCCATCGAAGGGCTGTCCCCGGCGATCTCCATCGAGCAGAAGACGGTGTCGAAGAACCCCCGCTCGACGGTCGGCACGGTCACCGAGATCCACGACTACCTGCGGCTGCTGTTCGCTTCGATCGGCGTGCCGCACTGCCCGACCTGCGGCCAGGTCATCCGTCCGCAGACCGTGCAGCAGATGGTGGACCGGCTGCTGCAGCTGCCCGAGGGCAGCCGGCTGGTGCTCTACGCGCCCTACGTGCGCGGCAAGAAGGGGGAGTACCGCAAGCAGCTCGGGCAGATGGCGCGCGAGGGGTTCGTCCGCGCCCGCATCGACGGCGAGACGGTGGACCTGTCGGGGGAGCTGCCGACCCTCGACAAGCAGAAGAAACACACCATCGACCTGGTCATCGACCGTCTGGTGATCAAACCGGGCATCGAGCGCCGGCTGTCGGATTCCCTCGAGACGGCGCTGCGGGTGGGCGGGGGGCTGGTGACCATCGCCGCCGGCGACGACCTCGAGGAGACGCTGTCGCAGAGCTACGCCTGCCCCGAGTGCGGCACCGGCATCGCCGAGATCACGCCGCGGCTGTTCTCCTTCAACAGCCCCTACGGCGCCTGTACCCCATGCAGCGGCCTCGGCACGGTCAGCCGCGTCGACCACGACAAGGTGATCCTCGATCCCCGCCGCGGCATCGACGCCGGCGCCATCGGGCCCTGGCAGCCGACCGGCCGCTCCTGGCGGATGCGCATGCTGCGCACCCTGGCCAAGAAGCTGCGCTTCTCGCTGTCGACCCCGTGGCAGCAGCTGCCGGCGCCGGTGCGCCAGGTCATCCTGTTCGGCAGCGGCGACCACGAGATGGACTTCTCGTTCGCCGGCAAGCGCTCGAAGTACCAGTGGCGCGGCTCCTTCGAGGGGGTGATCCCCACCCTCGAGCGCAAGTACCGCGAGACCGACTCGGCGATGGTGCGCGGCGAGATCGAGCGCTTCATGTCGACCACCGCCTGCAACGACTGCGGCGGCCGCCGCCTCAAGCCGGAGGCGCTGTCGGTGACGGTCGGCGGCCACGCCATCGACGAGCTGTCGCGCAAGCCGGTGGGGGAGCTGCGGCGGCGGTTCGCCGAGCTCGAGCGCGAGCTGCCGGCGCGCGACCGCAAGATCGCCGACAAGATCCTCGAGGAGATCCTCGACCGGGTCGGCTTCCTCGAGGACGTGGGCGTCGGCTACCTGACCCTCGATCGCACCTCCGCCACCCTGTCGGGCGGCGAGAGCCAGCGGATCCG
>DATKEH010000245.1:0-8987 GCA_035546355.1 Thermoanaerobaculia bacterium | reverse complement strand
GCTGCGCCCGCGGGCTGTCGGGCAGCGCCTGCGCGAGCTCCTGCGCCACCTCGCGGGCGGCGCCCCAGTCGCGGGCCTCCACCGCCGCCGCGAAGCGCTCCTCGAAGCCGGCGACGGTGCGTTCGTCCGCTTCGCGGGTGCGTGTCTCGGCGAGCCGGGAGCGGTAGGTGTCGAGCGTCACCCGGGTGACCTCCAGCCGCGCCAGGCGGTCGAGGTCCTGCTCCGCCTCCCGCAGCTCGCCCCGCTGCAGGTGGGCCTCGAGGCGCGCCTTGACCTCGTCGGCCTCGCGCCCCCGCCGCTGGCGCTGCTCGGCCTCGCGCAGCTCGGCCAGCAGCGTCCCCGCCAGCTTGCCCGACAGGTCGCTGTCCTCGACCTCGGCGAGCTGCTTGCGAGCGCCGTCGAGGTCGTCGCGGGCGAGCGCCGCCCGCCCCTCGGCGAAGGCGTCGTCGGCGCGTTTCTGCTGCGTCGCCTCCTTGGCCAGCAGCGCCACCCACGACTCGTAGTCGCCGCGCTTGGGGTGGTTGGGGTAGAGGTCGAGCAGCGTCTCGAGCGCCAGCTTGGCCAGCGTCTGCTGCCGATCGAGGAGGTACTTCTCGAGCATCTGCTCGGCCTGCAGCACCTGCTGCCGGCGGCGGCTGATCTCCTCGGTCTCGCCGAGGCGCTGCTTGAGGGTGGCCAGGCCCTTGTGGCGCGGGTTGACGGCCTCCAGGCGGCGCACGGCGTCGCGCGCCTCCTCGAAGCGGCCCTCGCGCAGGGCCGCCTCGGCGCGGCCGTAGATCTTGGAGGTCTCCTGCACCTTGACGGCGGCGCGCTCGATCTGCGCCAGCAGCTCCTGGCGCTCCTCCCGCGACAGCTCGCCGCTGCTCTTGCGCCCCGGCGCCGAGGGGGGGCGTGCAGCGGCCGCGGCCGGCGCAACGCGCGGTCTGGCGGCCGGCGGTGCCGGCAGCTCGCCCTTGGCCGCCGGCCGGCGGGCCGCGCGGGCGGCCTCCTCCAGCGATACCTCCTGGGTCGAGACCTCGCGCATCCCGTCGGCCACCTCGGCCAGCGCGCGGATGAAGCTGGGCGCGTCGCGGTAGCGCTGCTCGCGGTCGCGGGCCAGGCCGCGCAGCACCACCCGCTCGAGGGCGACCGGCAGCCGCAGCGCCGGATTGCGGTCGACCAGCGGCAGCGGGTCCTCGGTGAGGCGCTTGAGCACGAAGCCGTGCTGGCTCTCCGACTCGAACGGCGGCAGCCCGGTGAGCAGCTCGTACAGCACCAGGGCCAGCGAGTAGAGGTCGCTGCGGTGGTCCAGCGGCGCGTTCTTGAGGAAGCCGGCCTGCTCGGGGGAGCAGTACTGGAACTTGCCGAGGAAGGCTCCCGCCTGGGTGAGCTCGCTGTCGGCCCCGGGGCGGAGGTCCTTGGCCAGGCCGAGGTCGATGATCTTGACCAGCGGCCGCCCGCGCGCGTCCTGCGACAGCATCAGGTTGTCGGGTGAGATGTCGCGGTGGATGACGCCGGAAGAGTGGATGGCGTCGAGCCCGCGCAGGGCCTGGATGGCGAGCTCGATGGCGGCCGCGGCGTCCAGCGGGCCGTCCTCGCGCACCCGGCGGCCCAGCTCCTGGCCGTCGATGTACTCCCACACCATGTAGAAGCGCCCGTCGGGAAGCTGCGAGTAGTCGTAGAGGATGGCCACGTTGGGGTGGTTGATCTGGGTGGCCACCCGCGCCTCCTGCTGGAAGCGCTGCGCCACCGCGGCGTCGCTGGCGAGCTCGGCCCGCAGCACCTTGACCACCCGTTGCTGCTGCAGGTGGCGGTGACGCACCAGGTACACGTCGCCCATGCCGCCCGATGCCAGGCGCTCGAGGATCTCGTACTTGTCGTCCAGCAGACCTTCGGGGCTCAGGGTCAAGTCGGAGCGTCTCCTCGCCTCGCCGAGAGACGCCTATTCTACGCGTAGGCCGGCCGCGGCAGCGCAGCGGTGGCGCCCCTGCGGCTCAGTCCATCTGCTTGCGCAGCACCGTCGGGATGTCGTAGTCGTCGACCGCCGACCAGTTCGGGCCGTAGCCCCCCGAGTCCTCGGTGGCGTGCTGCGCCAGCACCTTGCGGAAGAACGGCACGTCCTCGGCCTCCTCCTCGACCGGCGCCGCCTCGACGGTCTGCGACACCGAAGGCGGCGCCACCAGCTCCTGGGTGGCGGGGCGGCGCTCGACGACCGGCCCGCGGTCGGCCACCGGTCGCTCGATCACCGGCCGCTCGATGGGTCGCCGCTCGAAGGCCAACGGCTGCTCGTCCGGGGTGTACTTGAAACCGGTGGCGATGACGGTGACCTTCATCTCGTCCTCCATCGCCTCGTCCAGCACCATGCCGGAGATGATGTTGGCGTCGGGGTCGACCGCCTCCTGGATGATGCGGCACGCCTCGGCCACCTCGTGCAGCGTCAGGTCGCGGCCGCCGGAGACGTTGAGCAGCACCCCCTTGGCGCCCTCGATGGAGGTCTCCTCGAGCAGCGGCGACGAGATCGCCCGCTGCGCCGCCTCGATGGCGCGGTTCTCGCCGCGCGCCACGCCGGTGCCCATCAGCGCCATGCCCATGCCGGTCATGATCGTCCGCACGTCGGCGAAGTCGACGTTGACCTCGCCGGGGACGCTGATCAGGTCGCTGATCCCCTGCACCGCCTGGCGCAACACGTCGTCGGCGATGAGGAAGGCCTCCGACAGCGGCGTGCCGCGGTCGACGAAGTTGAGCAGCCGCTCGTTGGGGATGGTGATCAGGGTGTCGACGGCGCCGCGCAGCTCCTCGACCCCGCGCTCGGCGAGCTGCATCCGGCGCCTCCCCTCGAAGCCGAAGGGCTTGGTGACCACCGCCACCGTCAGCGCCCCGATCTCGGCCGCCAGCGAGGCGATGATCGGCACCGCGCCGGTGCCGGTGCCGCCGCCGAGGCCGGCGGTCAGGAACACCATGTCCGCGCCATGCAGCAGCTCGAGGACCTTGTCGGTGTCCTCGAGCGCGGCCTTGCGGCCGATCTCGGGATCGCCGCCGGCGCCGAGGCCGCGGGTGAGGTTGGGGCCGAGCTGCAGCTTCACCGGCGCGCGGCACTTGCGCAGCGCCTGCAGGTCGGTGTTGGCGGAGATGAACTCGATCCCCCGCAGCTTGGAATCGATCATCCGGTTGACGGCGTTGCCGCCGCCGCCGCCGATGCCGATCACCTTGATCTTGGCGGGGGCCAGGCCTTCGTCGTCGGCGGGCAGGGGCAGGCCCTGGAGGTCGTCGCGGTCTTCGAACAGGATCATGACAGGTCTCCTTGTGGGGTGTTCCGGTATTCGATGACGAAGGCCGGGGCCTTCGATGACTCTCCCCTCGGCTCGTTCACAGCAGGTCGGCGAACATGTTCTTGATCGATCCCATCACCTGGCGCACCGACAGCGACTGGCGGCGCCCGTCGCGGTCGCGGCGCCGCTCGGCGCCGAGCCCGTAGAGGATCAGCCCCGAGGCGGTGCACCAGGTGGGGCAGTTGATGACGTCGACCAGCCCGCCGAGCCCCCGCGGCAGGCCGTAGCGCACGCTGCAGGTGAAGGTCTGCTCGGCCAGCTCGAGCAGCCCGTCGAGCTGGGCGCCGCCGCCGGTGATCACCACGCCCCCCCGCGGCGGCTCGCCGAGGCCCGCCCGCGCCAGGTCCTGCTGGACCATCTGGAACAGCTCCTCGCCGCGCGGCTGCAGGATCTCGCACAGCTCCCGCTTGGGCACCACGCGGGTGGCGCCGCCGGCCACCGCCGGCACCGAGACCCCCTCCTCCTCCCCCACCATGCTGGCCAGGCAGCACCCCTTCTGCACCTTGATCCGCTCGGCCTCGGAGAAGGGGGTGCGCAGCACGGTGGCGATGTCGGAGGTGAAGTGCCCGGCCCCCACCGGCAGCACCGCCGAGTGGTGCACCTCGCCGTCCTCGAACCAGGCGTAGCCGGTGGTGCCGGTGCCGATGTCGACCAGCAGCACCCCCAGCTCGCGCTCGTCGTGGGTGAGCACCGCCTCGGCCGTCGCCAGCGCCTCGAAGACCAGCTCCACCACCTCGATGCCGGCGCGGTTGAGGCAGGTGAGCATGGTGCACGAGCGGGTGGCCTGGCCGGTCACCAGGTGCACCCCCACCTCCAGGCGGCTGCCCAGCATGCCGATGGGGTCGGCGATGCCGCCCTGCTCGTCGACCAGGAACTCCTGCGGGATGGCGTGCAGGATCTCGCGGTCGTTGGGCAGCGCCGCCGACTGCGCCGCCTCCAGCACGCGCTGGATGTCCTGATGGGTGATCTCGCGGTCCCGGCGGGCGACGCTGACCATCCCCCGCGAGTTGACCGAGCGGATGTCGGCGCCGGCGATGCCGACGTAGGCGCGGGAGATCTCCAGCCCCGCCATCACCTCGGCCTCCTCGCAGGCGGCCTTGAGCGCGTCGACCGTGGCCTCGACGTTGACCACGTTGCCGCGGCGGGTGCCGCGGTTGGGGGCCCTCCCCTTGCCCACCACTTCGAGCTCTCCATCCTCGCGGCGCTGGGCGATGAGCACCCCCACCTTGGAGGAGCCGATGTCGATGCCTACTACGTTGGGATCCGGTTTGGCCATGTCCTCACCCCTCTGTTGGCTGCCTGCCTTCGTTGCCTGCCGTGGCGGAACCGTCCGCCGCGGGACCCACCACCACCCGACGCGGGATGCGCAGGTCGACCGACCCCGCCCCCCGTTGCCGCACCTGCGCGAGTACCCTCTCCAGCCGCGCCACCCCCGCCGCCACGCCGCCGGCCCGCACCAGCACCGGGAAGGGCAGCGCCCGGGTGTCGAGGCGGTACTCCCCCTCGCCCAGCACCTCCACCCGCCACAGCCCGGCCGCCCAGGCGGCGTGGGCGCGCTCCAGCTCCTCCACCAGCGCGGCCACCGCCGCCACCGGCACCGGCCCGCCGCCGGCGTGGCGCACCATCAGCAGGCCCTCCGCCGCCGGATCCGGGCACGGGCCGATGACCGCGCCGCGGGGATCGAGGTAGCTGGCGCCCGCCGGCGTCTCCAGCAGCGCCACCGGCCGCCGCTCGACCACCTCCACCGCCAGCCGCGCCGGCAGCTCCTTGCGCAGCTCGACCGCCGCCACCCAGGGGTGACCCGCCAGCCGCGCCCGCACCCCTGCGAGCGACACCGCCAGGATGTGCCGCCCGATCAGCGGCGAGAGGCTCTCCGCCACCCACTCCTGGGGCACCCGCTCCCCGGCCCGCACGCCCACCTCGCGCACCAGGAAGTAGGGGGAGGTGGCGAGCCACACCCCCACCGCCGCCGGCGCCCCGACCAGCAGCGTGGCCTTGACGAAGGCGCTCAGCAGCACCGGCAGCGCGCGGCCGCGACGCCGGCGGCGGACCGGCTGCGGGCGGCGCAGCGCCGCCAGCGGCTCGCGGGTGGCGAACGGCTGGCTCATCCGCCGCTCCCCTGCGCCGCCAGCGCCTGCCCCAGCCGCACGATGTCCCCGGCGCCGAGCGTCAGCACCACGTCGCCCTCCCGCAGCCGTCCCGACAGCCGGTCCGGCAGATCCTGCCAGCGCGGGCAGTAGTGGACGGCGCGGTGACCCGAGCGGCGGGCGGCGTCGACCACCAGCTCCCCGGTGACGCCGGGCTCGGGGGCCTCGCGCGAACCGTAGACGTCGGTGACCCAGGCCTCGTCGGCGGCGAGCAGCGCGCGGCCGAAGTCGCCCGCCAGCTGCCGCGTGCGCGAGTAGAGGTGGGGCTGGAAGACGGCGTGCAGGCGCGCTCGCGGGAACACCTGGCGGGCGGCGGACAGCGTCGCCGCCACCTCCGCGGGGTGATGGGCGTAGTCGTCGACCACGGCGGCGCCGCGGAACTCGCCCAGCCGCTCGAAGCGCCGGTGCACGCCGCGGAACGACGCCAGCGCCTCGGCGATGGCGGCGAACTCCAGCCCCACGGCCAGCGCCACTCCGATCGCCGCCAGCGCGTTCTGCACGTTGTGGCGGCCGGGCAGCGGCACCCACAACCGCCCCAGCTCGCCGCGCTGGGCCTGGCGCACGGTAAAGCTGCTGCCGCCCCTCTCCGCCGTCACGTCCACCGCCACCAGGTCGGCCTGCGGCGAGAACCCGTAGGTCACCACCCGCCGCTCGCGCAGCCGCGGCAGCAGGGCCTGGATGTTGGGGTCGTCGAGGCAGGCGAGGATCTGGCCGAAGAAGGGCACCCGCTCGGCGAACTGCAGGAAGGCGCCGGTGATGTCGTCGAGGTCGCGGTAGGTGTCGAGGTGGTCGACGTCGATCGAGGTGATCACCGCCACCACCGGGAACAGCCGCAGGAAGCTGCGGTCGAACTCGTCGGCCTCGGCCACCAGGTAGCGGCTCTTGCCGATCCGCGCACCGGTGCCGGAGACCTGCATCCTGCCGCCGACGATCACCGTCGGGTCGAGGCCCGCCTCGGTGAGGAGGGTGCCGGCCAGCGAGGTGGTGGTGGTCTTGCCGTGGGTGCCGGCGACGGCGATGCCGTACTTGAGCCGCATCAGCTCGGCCAGCATCTCGGCGCGGCGGACGACGGTGATGCCGCGGCGCTGCGCCTCGACGATCTCCGGGTTGTCGTCGCCGATCGCCGAGGAGCGCACCACCAGGTCGGCGCCCGCCACGTGCGCGGCGTCGTGGCCTATGTGGACGGTGACGCCGAGCGACTGCAGCCGCTCGGTGGCCTCGCCCGCCGCCTGGTCGCTCCCCGACACCTGGAGGTCGAAGTCGAGGAGCACCTCGGCGATGCCGCTCATCCCGGCGCCGCCGATGCCCACGAAGTGCACCCGGTCGAGGCCGAGCATCTCCTCGAACATGGTGCTCACCCGGCCACCTCCCGCAGCCGCTCGACGATGGCGGCGGCCGCGTTGGGGCGCGCCAGCGCTCGGGCCGCGTCCGCCATCGCCTGCAGCCGCCCGCGGTCGGGGACCAGCTCGGCGAGGAGCGATCCCAGCTGCTGCGCCGTCGCCTCGGCGGTGGGGATCAGCCGCGCCGCCCCGGCGGCCTCCATGGCCTCGGCATTGCGCGCCTGGTGCGCCTCGGCCAGCGCCAGCGGCACCAGCAGCGAGCCGCGGCCGGCGGCGCACAGCTCGGCCAGGGTGATGGCGCCGGCGCGACTCACCACCAGGTGGCTCGCCGCCATCGCCTGGTCCACCCGCTCCAGGAACGGAACCACCTCCACCTCGACCCCGGGCAGGGAGTGCGCGGCGTAGGCCTCCCGGGTGGCCTCGACGTGGGCCGTGCCACACTGGTGCAGCACCGCCAGCGGCGCGATCTGCTCGACCACTGCGGCGAGCGCGGCCGGCAGCAGCCGGTCGAGCTGCAGCGCTCCCTGGCTGCCGCCGAGCACCAGCAGACGGCGACCTCCGCCCGGCAGCTGCCGCGGCACGGCGAAGAACGCTTCGCGCACCGGCACTCCGGTCACCCAGCCAGGGCATCGCAGGCGGCGCTCGGCGGCGGCGAAGGCGAGGCAGGCGCCGGCGGCCCAGCGGGAGAGGGTGCGGTTGGCGGCGCCGGGAGCGGCGTTGGGCTCCAGCAGCACCACCGGCACGCCCGCCAGCCGCGCCCCCAGGACGGGCGCCACCGAGACGTAGCCTCCGGTGCCGAGCACCACCCGCGCGTCGAGGCGCCGCAGCAGGCGCCGCGCCCGCCAGGTCGAGCCCAGCAGCGTCCACCCGGCTCGCGCCTTGCCCCACGGCCCGCGGCCCACCACCGGCCGCGCCGGCAGCGGGTGGAAGTCGATCCCCCGCTCAGGCACCAGGCGCGCCTCGAACCCGTGCGGCGAGCCGAGGAAGCTCACCGCGCACCCCCGGCGCCGCAGCTCCTCCGCCACCGCCAGGGCGGGGAAGACGTGGCCGCCGCTGCCGCCCCCGGCGAGCGCCACGTGCAAGTGCGAGAGGTCACCCGATGGCTCATCCATGCTGCGAGACGTTGAGGATCATGCCGCTCGCCACCAGCGCCGCGACCAGCGCCGAGCCGCCGTAGGTCATGAACGGCATGGGGATGCCGGTCGACGGGATCAGGGCCACCGCCACCGAGGCGTGGAGCAGGGCCTGCAGCACCAGCACGCCGGTGAGGCCCCAGGCGAGGTAGCGGCCGAAGTCGTCGGGTGCGGCCAACCCGGCGCGCACGCCCCGCCAGCCGACGACGACGAAGAGGGCGAGCACCAGCAGCGCCCCCAGCAGCCCCAGCTCCTCGGCGACGATGGCGAAGATGAAGTCGGTGTGCGGATAGGGGAGGAAGTAGAGCTTCTGCGCCCCGTTGCCCAGGCCGAGGCCGAACACGCCGCCCGAGCCGACGGCGATCAGCGACTGCATCACCTGGAAGCCGCTGCCCAGGGGGTCGCGCTCCGGATCGAGGAAGGTGAGGAAGCGCTCCCGGCGGTAGGGCACCAGCCACACCGCCGCCGCCACCACCGGCGCCACCACCGCCGCGCCGATCGCCATCCACCGCCAGGAGAAGCCCGCCAGGAACAGCAGCAGGCAGCAGCAGGCGCCGAGCACCAGCGCCGCCGACAGGTGCGGCTCGAGCAGCACCAGCCCGGCGAGCAGGCCGGTGACGGCGAGAGCCGGGATCAGCAGCTCGGGCTGGTTGACGCGGTCCGCCTTGCGGTCGATCTGGTAGGCGAGGAACGCCACCAGCACCAGCTTGGCGAGCTCGGAGGGCTGCAGCGACACGCCGCCGACGAAGACCCAGCGGTGGGTCTGGTTGAGCGCCGGCGCGAACAGCGCCGCCACCAGCAGCGCCAGCACCGCCAGCAGCATGCCGTAGATCACCGCCGGCCGGCGCAGGGCGCGGTAGTCGAGGTGCATGACCAGGGCCATCAACGCCAGGCCCAGGGCGGCCGCCGCCGCCTGCTTGACCAGGAACGGGTTGAGGGCCGCCCCGCTCTCGCGCGCGATCGCCGCCGAGGCCGAGTACACCATCACCAGCCCGAAGCCCACCAGCAGCATTACGGCGGTGAACAGCAGCTTGTCGAATGCGAGCTTCTTGGCCATGG
>DATKEH010000244.1:0-6226 GCA_035546355.1 Thermoanaerobaculia bacterium | reverse complement strand
TATTTCCTGCACGGCACCGACAACGATCGCGAGATCGGCCGGGCCGCCTCCCGCGGCTGCGTGCGGCTGCGCAACCAGGACATGGTCGAGCTGGCGCAGCTGGTGCACCGCTACTCGGGGCCGGACCTGGCGCCGGCCGAGGTGCAAGGACTGGTCACACAGACGCGGCGCACGCGCCACCTCACGCTCAGCCGGCCGGTGCCGGTGGAGCTGGTGTACGAGGTGGTCGAGCTGCGGGACGGCACCCTGCACGTCCACGAGGACCCCTACCGGCGCCTGGCCGCGCCGATCGAGGAGCTGGCGATGCAGGCTCTCGTGGAGTCCGGCGTCAGCGCCGCGGAGGTCGACGGTGAGGCGCTGCGATCGGCAGTGACCGCCGGCACGCCGGTGGCGGTGCCGATCGAGACCCTGCTGCAGGCGGCCGCGGTCGCCAGCCGCTGAGTGGGAGGCCGTCGCGATACGATGGGGCGAGAGGAGGTTTCCCCATGTCCGAGACAGTCCGGCTCCCGGCCACGGCCGACCCGCAGAGCTCGGCGGCAGAGCGCATCCGCGTCGCCTTCGAGCGCAACCAGAAGGCCCTGCGCCTGCGCCCCGGGGTCGGCCGTGGCACCGCCACGACCCGAGTGCGCGTAACGGAGGGGCTGATCTGCGACGTCGAGGAGGGCCCCTGGCGGCTCACCGTGGACATGGGCGACAAGCACGGCGGGACGGGCGCCGGCCCCAATCCCGGGGTCCTGGGTCGCGCCGCCCTCGGCTCCTGCCTGGCTATCGGCTACCAGACGTGGGCGGCGCACCTGGGGGTGCCGATCGAGGCCCTGGAGGTCGAGGTGCAGGCCGACTACGACGGCGGCGGCACCTACGCCACCGCCGACGTCCCGGCCGGCTACCTGCAGGTGCGTTGCGCGGTGACGGTGACCAGCCCGGCCCCCGACGCCGAGGTGATGCGGGTGCTCGACGAGGCCGACGCGCACAGCTCCTACCGCGACGTCTTCGCCCGCGCCCACGACGTGCGACGCGAGGTGCGGCTGCGTCGGCCCGGCGGCGGGGACGGCTGAACGATGGAGGCGCGATTCCAGCGCCGCATCCAGCGCTACGGCTGGGACAAGGCGGCATCCTGCTACGAGGAGCTGTGGGGTGAGCAGCTGTTGCCGGCCCGCGAGAGACTGCTGGCGTCGGCCGCTCTCGCCCCCGGCGAGCGGGTGGTCGACATCGCCTGCGGCACCGGCCTGGTCACCTTCCCGGCCGCCGCGGCGGTGGGGCGAGAGGGCGAGGTGGTGGCCACCGATCTGTCGCAGGAGATGGTCGACAGGGTCCGCGCACGGGCGGGGCGGCAGGGATTCCCGCAGGTGACGGCCGAGCGCATGGACTCCGAGTCTCTCGCGCTCCGCGACGAGTCCTTCGACGCCGCCCTCAACTGCCTGGGCCTGATGTACGCCCCCGAGCCGCTACAGGCGCTGCGCGAGATGCACCGCATCCTCCGACCCGCCGGCCGGGCGGTGGCGGCGGTGTGGGGTGAGCGGCGCCGCTGCGGCTGGGCCGACATCTTCCCCATCGTCGACGCGCGGGTGCGGTCGGAAGTGTGCCCGATGTTCTTCCAGCTCGGGAGCGGGGACCTGCTGGCGGAGAGCTTCGCCGCCGCCGGCTTCACCGCCGTCACCACGCACCGCGTGGAGGTGACGCTGCGCTACGACTCGGGGGCCGACGCCCTCGGCGCCGCTTTCGCCGCCGGGCCGGTGGCGCTGGCCTACTCGCGCTTCGACGGCGCCACCAGGGACGCGGCCCACGGCGAGTACCTGGCGTCGATCGCACCGTTCCAGCGGGGAGAGGGCTACGACATCCCCGGCGAGTTCGTGGTGACCGGCGGGCGGCGACCGTAAGGCGCCGCGGGCCCCGTCCCAGCTCCGGGACGATCCGTCCGCCGCCGGACGAGGCCGCCGCCCACGCCCCCGCGCACGGCTGGCAACTCCTCATGACACAAGGCCCGCGCGGTTCGCGGATGGCATCCCGCTTGCTCGGCGACGCCGGGGAAGGAGACCCCATGAACAGCTTTCTCCGCGACCTGCGCCTCGCCATCCGTGGCCTGTGTGCCCGTCCCGGCCTCGCCGCCACCGCCATCGTGGTCCTGGCCCTGGGGATCGGCGCCACCAGCGGCATCTTCACGCTGATCGACACCCTGCTGTTCGCGCCCCTGCCGGGGCTCCGCGACCCCGCGTCGCTGGTCCAAGTGGGTCGCACCGACGACGGGGAGGGGTTCGACACCTTCAGCCACCCCTGGTTCCGGACCCTGCGGCAGCGCACCAGCCTGCTCGCCGAGGTGGCCGCCCACGCCACCTTCGACGTCACCGTACAGGGTGGGGACGGCGCCGAGAGGGTGACGCTGGCGCTCGCCTCCGGGAGCTACTTCCCTGCCCTCGGCACGCCGTTCGTCGCCGGCCGACCCCTCCTTCCGGCGGACGACGCCGCGACCGCCACGCCGGTGGCGGTGCTGGGAGAGAAGCTCGCCGCGACGCTGTTCGGCTCCGCCCGCGCGGCGGTCGGCGAGTCGGTCGAGGTCGGCGGGCAGCCGCTGGCGGTGGTAGGCGTGGCCGGCGGCGGCTTCCGCGGCATCGACACCTTCGACCGGGTGCAACTGTGGGCACCGTTGTCCCTGCAACCGGTGCTGCTGCCCCTGGGGGTGGACCTGCTGGAGTCGCACGGCTCGGTCTGGCTCGAGCTCTTCGCGCGGCTCGAGCGCGGCGCCAGCCTCGAGGCGGCCGAGGCCGAGGCGCAGGCAGTGGCGGCGACGCTCGCCGCCGCCCATCCCGACGCCTACGGCGGCAAGGGTGTGCGGCTGGCCCGGGGCCTCGGCCTCGGACCGCAAAGCCGCGCCGAAGCCGCTCGCTTCGGCGGCATCCTCTTCGCCGTCGTCGCCCTGGTGCTGCTGATCGCCTGCGCCAACGTCACCAGCCTGCTGCTGGTGCGCGGCGCCGAGCGCGGGCGGGAGATCGGCGTGCGCATGGCCCTCGGCGGCAGCCGCCGGCGCCTGGTGCGCCAGCTGTTGACCGAGGCCCTGCTGCTGGCGGTGCTGGGGGGTGGGGTGGCGCTGCTGCTGAGCTTCTGGTCGTCCAGCGTGCTGCGCCTGGTGGTCGCCGCCACCCCCGCCGGGCCGGCGGCGGCCGAAAATCTCGACCTCGCCCCGAACGGGCGGATGGTGCTCTTCGCCCTCGGCCTGGTGGTCGGCGCCACCCTGTTGACCGGGATCGCACCCGCCCTGCTCTCGACCCGCGCCGCGCTCGCCGCCGCCCTGCGGCAGGGGCGCGGCCCCGCCGCTGCCGCCGGGTCGCGATCGCGCGACCTGGTGGTGGTCGGCCAGCTCGCGCTTTCCCTGGTGCTGCTGGTGGCTTCCGGGCTCTACCTGCGGAGCCTCGGGCAGTACCTGCGCGTCGATCCGGGCTTCGACGCCGCGCGGGTGGCGGCGGCCACGGTCGAGCTCGACACTCGGCGATCGCCGGAGGAGGCCGCCGCCGCCTGGCAGCGGCTCCTGGAAGGGGTCGGCGCCATCCCCGAGGTCGAGGCGGCCGCCCTGGGCGCACCGCTCCCCCTCTCCGGCGGCCGCCTCAGCACCCGCGTTCGGCCGCCGGCGGAGCTCGGGCTCGAGGCCGAGGAGATCGACGTCGATTTTCGCGTCGTGTCGCCCGAGTACTTCCGCACCATGGGGTTGCCGCTCCTCGCCGGCCGCGGCTTCACCTCGCAGGACCGGGCCGGAAGCCCGCCGGTGATCGTAGTGGGAGAGGCGCTCGCCGATCGCTTCTGGCCCGGCCGCGACCCGCTCGGGCAGCGACTCGGCATGTCGTGGAGCGATCACCAGGAGGGGCACGAGGTGGTAGGGGTCGTCGCCGACATGAAGTACCTGTCGCTGGGAGAGGACCCCCGGCGCCACTTCTACTTCCCGCTGGCGCAACAGGTGGAGGGCCCCCTGTTCCGGCGCCTCGTCCTCCACGTCCGCACCGCCAGCGGGGACCCGCTGCGGGTGCTGCCCCAGGTGCGGCACGTCGCCCGGTCGGTCGATCCCTCTCTGCCGCTGATCGCGCCGCGCCGTCTCGACCAGCAGCTCGAGCGGTCGATCGGCGAGGTGCGGGTGCCGGCCATGCTCGCCGGGTGGTTCGCGCTGGTCGCCGTGCTGCTCGCGGTGGTCGGGCTGTACGGCGCGGTCGCCTACGGCGTCCGCCAGCGCCTCCCCGAGATCGGCGTGCGGATGGTGCTCGGCGCACGCCGGGCGGAGGTGGCCCGTGACGTGCTGCGCCAGGGAATGATCCGCGTGGCCGCCGGCCTGGTCGTCGGCCTCGTCCTGGCGGTCGGTGCCGCCCATCTGCTCCGCGGCACCCTCTATGGCGTCGAGGCCTTCGACCCGCTCACCTTCCTCCTGGTGCCCCTCGGCCTGGCGGCCGTCACGCTGCTCGCCCTCTACCTGCCGGCGCGGCGGGCCGCCGGCGTCGATCCCGCCAGCGCCCTGCGGCAGGAGTGAGACGCCGACGCCGCGAGCCGGGGTGAGCCCACTGCGTCCCATGTCACACTGGCGGGAGTCGAGATGACATAGTCTCGGCAGGCGCATGTCCCAGCAACGAGAGCGGCGCGTGCTGGTCGCCAGTGGAGACCTGTCGCTAGTCGATCGGTTCCTGCCCATCCTCAGGCGGGCCAACTTCTCGCTCCGGCGAGCGCTCGAAGCCTCGGCGGCGGCGGAGCTGGCGAGCCGGGAGGCCTTCGAGCTGGTGATCGTGGCGCTACCGCTGTCCGGCGCCGGTGATCTGCTGCGCGCGGTTCGCACCGAGGGCTCACGGTCGCAGCAGGCGGCGCTGCTGCTGGTCGCCGACGTCGCCTCCCTGCCGGAGGAGGATCGCCCGCTTCTCGACAGCGTGAACCGGGTGCTGCCTTCCGACAGCTCGCCCGGCGAGATCCAGCAGACCATCGCCACGTTGCTGGACGTCGCCCCGCGCGCCGACGTCCGCGCCTGGGTGCGCATGGTGGCGGGCATCGACGACGATTCCGAGCCCCGCGTCTACCGGGTCGAGAACCTGTCGGCGGCGGGGATGTTTCTCGCCGGTGGGCAGCCGCTCCCGGTCGGCACCGAGCTCGGCTTCGAGCTGCTGCTGCCAGCACAGAAGCACCTGATCCGCGGGCGCGCCCGCGTCGTCCGCCACGCGCCCGCGGCGACCGAGGGGGAGATGGGATTCGGCGCCGCCTTCCTGGCCCTCGGCGGCGAGGCCCCGGAGCTGCTGCGCAACCTGGTCTCGCAGGAGCGCGCCGCGGCGGGAGCCGACCCCCCGCGCGAGCGCTCCCGCGCGGCCACCGCCGACGCCTACGCCCCGGTGGCGCCGGGCAGCGGCGCCATCTACGTCGGCGACATCCGCGAGCTCGCCCAGCTCGAGGAGGAGCTGGCGGACGTGACGCCGCACCTCGAGGATCTGCTGCGCCAGGGGCTCGCCCGCCGTCTCGAGGTCGCCGACTGGTACGTCACCGGCGCCGAGCTGGGGCTCGAGTCGCTGCGCGCCTTCACCCACATCCTCGAGGAGGTCCACGAGGGGCGCGCCGGCGCCTCGGAAACCGCCCACAGCCTGCGCGACCTGATCCAGGTGCGCCAGCGGTTGACCGAGTTCGCCAAGCCCGGACAGAGCGTGCCGCTGCGGATCGAGATCATGCTGGAGATCCGGCCGACCCTCGAGCGGCTCCTGCGCGAGCTCGCCGAGAGCGGGCGCTTCGGCGACGAGTACGCGCGCGGCGCGGGGCATCGCGGCGTCATCTCCCGGCTCGCCGCCGACATCGCCCGCATCTTCCGCTCCCGCCGCAGCCTGGGCAACCTGAGGAACACGCTCGCTGACCTGCTGCGCACCCGCTACGCTTTCGCCCGCAGAGTCAGGCGCCGCGCCAGCGAGCGGGTCCACCACGAGTACGGCGCCTACGTGCGCATGCTCGGTCTGCCGGAGCCGAAGCGCCTGGCCAGCCGCCGCGGGCTGCGCAGCGCCATCCGCGCCATCGACGCCGAGATCGTCCGCCTCGGCGCCAAGATCCAGGCGATCCACGACAGGGTCTACGGCGGCCGCTTCCGCGAGCGCGCCTCCGGGGAGGTGGAGACCGATCTCGGCGAGGCGTCGGTCGCCCCGGTGATGGCCGAGATCCTCGCCGCCGGGTACGAGTACCTGGTGCGCGCCTACACCGCCTACCGCCACGCCCTCGAGGTCACCGGCGCCGA
>DATKEH010000243.1:0-9279 GCA_035546355.1 Thermoanaerobaculia bacterium | reverse complement strand
GGTGGTGACCAGCCTGGTGCGGCCGCGCAACCGCCAGCCCGCCAACGCGTCGCCGCTGTCGGTCCACCCGACCGGCATGGCCATGGACCTGCGCATCAGCAGCTCCTGGAGCTGCCGCAGTTGGCTCGAGCGGAGGCTGATTGAGCTGGAGAGGCAGGGAGTGCTCGAGGCGGCCCGAGAGCGGCGCCCACCGCACTATCACCTGGTGCTCTTCCCCCGCCAGTATCTCGACGGCATCGCCGTCGAGGCGGTCGCCCTGGCGGCGGTCTCCGGAGGGGGATCGGTCAGCTATCAGGTGCGCCATGGCGACTCGCTGTGGGGCATCGCCCGCCGCCACGGCACCACGGTGAGCCTGCTGCGCGAGGCCAACGGTCTGTCTTCGGATCGCCTGCGGCCGGGGCAGGTGCTCGCCATTCCGGCGCGCTAGCGGGGCTGCGCGAAGGCCGCGGCGGCGGGGTCGCCGTGCGGGCAGGAGAGGCATGCATCTTGCGAAACCAGCCATCGGCGGCCGCGGCGGGCGCCAAGCAGGAGCTCTACAACCGCGCCAAGCAGCTCGGCGTCCAGGGGCCGCTCGAAGAGGAACAAGAAGGAGCTGGTACGGGCGATCCGCAAACCCAGCTGAAGCCCGCGGCAGGAAACCCGGGGTGAAGCCCCCGCTCGCAGAGTACCGCCGCAAGCGCGACTTCGCCGCCACCCCCGAGCCGGCGGGCGGGGAAGGCCGGGCGGGGGCGGCGGATGGCCTCCTCTTCGTGGTGCAGAAACATGCCGCTCGGCGCCTGCACTACGACTTCCGGCTGGAGCTCGACGGCACGCTCAAGAGCTGGGCGGTGCCGAAGGGCCCGTCCCTCGATCCCGCGGAGCGCCGCCTCGCCGTCCAGGTCGAGGACCATCCCATCGACTACGGCGACTTCGAGGGCGTGATCCCGCCGGGACAGTACGGCGGCGGCACGGTGCTGCTGTGGGACCGCGGCACCTGGCGCCCGGCAGGCGACCCGCGCCACGGGCTGCGCCGGGGCAAGCTGCGCTTCGCCCTCGAGGGGGAGAAGCTACGCGGCGAGTGGCTGCTGGTGCGCATGGACGGCGGCGGCGACGAAGGGAAGGAGAGCTGGCTGCTGCGCAAGCTCGAGGACGACGTCGCGACCTCCGCCGGCGACATCCTCGACGACCGTCCCGAGAGCGTGGCCAGCGGCCGCAGCCTGGAGGAGATCGCCGCCACCCCCGACAGGGTGTGGCAGAGCGATCGCGCCGCGCGCCCGGGGCTGGACCCGGCGTCGATCCCCGGTTCCCGCCAGGGAGCCCTGCCGGATTTCGTCCCGCCGCAGCTCGCCACGCTGGTCACCGACGCCCCGGCGGGCGAGGAGTGGGTCCACGAGATCAAGTTCGACGGCTACCGCGCCCTCTGCCGCCTGGCCGGCGGCAGGGCGCGCTTCTTGACCCGCCGCGGGCACGACTGGAGCGACAAGCTGAGCCACCTGGCCTCCGCCGCCGCGTTCCTGCCGGTAGACGAGGCGCTGCTCGACGGTGAGATCGTCCATCTCGCCGCCGACGGCACCAGCGACTTCCAGCGCCTGCAGCAGGCGCTCGGTGAAGGGCGCAGCGAGGACCTCGTCTATTACGCCTTCGACCTGCTCTACCTCGACGGCCGGGACCTGCGACCGGCCCCCCTGCTGCGGCGCAAGGAGGCGCTGCAGCGGCTGCTCGCCGCCGCCCCGTCGCAGGCGGCGCCGCTGCGCTACAGCGATCACGTCACCGGCAACGGCCCGGCCTTCCTGCGCCAGGCCTGCGACCTCGGTCTCGAGGGGGTGATCGCCAAGCGGGCCGCGGCCTCCTACCGCGAGGGTCGCGGGCGCGACTGGCTGAAGGTGAAGTGCCTGGCGGAGCAGGAGCTCGTCATCGTCGGTTTCACCGAGCCGAGCGGCTCGCGGCAGGGGCTGGGCGCACTGCTGCTCGCCGTCCACGACGAGGAGGGGGAGCTGCGGTACGTCGGCAAGGTGGGGACCGGCTTCACCGACGCCCAGCTGACCGATCTACGGCGGCGCCTGGAGTCGCGCGAGCGCCGGCAGTCGCCGCTGGCGGGAACGCTGCCCCGCGGCTCCCGCCTCGGGGAGGTCCACTGGGTCGAACCCGAGCTGGTGGCGGAGGTGAGGTACTCCTCGTGGACCGACGACGGCCTGTTGCGCCATCCGTCGTTCGAGGGGCTGCGAGCCGACAAGCCTGCCGCCGAGGTGGTGCGCGAGCGGCCGCTGCCGGTGGCGGCCGCGGCGCCGGGCGGGGCCGGCGGGGGCGCCACGCGCAGCGAGGAAAGGGCCGGCTCGCCGGCTTCCAGGGGCGCGGACGCTCGCCCAACCGGCTCTCGCCGGCGGCGTGGTGGCGGCAACGAGGAGGTGGCAGGGGTGAAGCTCAGCAATCCCGACCGCGTGCTCTATCCCGATCAGGGGATCACCAAGCGCCAGCTGGCCCACTACTACCTCGAGGTGGCGGAGCGGATCCTCCCCCACCTCTCGGGGCGGCCCCTGACGCTCGTCCGCTGCCCCTCGGGGCGCCACCAGGAGTGCTTCTACCAGAAGCACCTGGCCGAGGCCACGCCCGCGGCCCTGGTGCCGGTCGAGGTCCGGGAGAAGAGCGGCAAGACCACCGAATACGTGGCCGTGGAGTCGGTCGCCGGCGTGGTGTCGCTGGTCCAGCTCGGGGTGCTGGAGATCCACCCTTGGGGTTCTCGGCGCCAGCACCTGGATCGCCCCGACGTGCTGATCTTCGACCTCGATCCCGGGCCCGGGCTGGCGTGGACCGAGGTCGTCGGCGCCGCCCGCGAGCTGCGCGATCTGCTCGCCGGCCTCGGTCTCGAGAGCTTCGCCAAGCTCACCGGCGGCAAGGGGGTCCACCTGGTGGTCCCGCTGCGTCCCCAGCTGGAGTGGGGAGCCGCCAAGGCGTTCGCCAGGGCGGTGGCCGACATGCTGGCGGGGCAGCGGCCGGACCGTTACACCACCAACCCGTTGAAGAGCAGACGGCAGCGGCGGATCTTCATCGACTACCTGCGCAACGGCTTCGGAGCCACGGCGGTGGCCCCCTATTCCACCCGCGCGCGCGACGGCGCCACGGTCGCGGTCCCGGTGCGTTGGGACGAGCTGACGCCGAAGACGCCCCCGGACAAATACACCATCAAGAACCTCGCGCGGCGTCTCGCCGCGCTCCGCTCCGACCCCTGGGAGGGGTTCTTCGAGCTACCCCAGGAGCTGCGGCCCGAGATCGTCGCGGCGCTCACCGGCGACGACGAGGCTTGACGCCGGTCGAGGCCGGGGCTGCCGCGAACCCCGCTGACCCCTAGCAGCCCGTGGGCTGCTAACCCTCTCTCGGGTAGCTGCCGACGGGGCTGCGCCGGGGCGGACGCCCGGAGCGGCGGGCTTCCCGCTTCTCCACCTGTTCGAGGTGGCGCCGTGAAGCGCGCAGGAAGCGCCCCGCCACCAGCCCCACCGCGAACATCGACCCGAGGAAGAGCTCGGGGTGGCGACGAGCGAACCGCTCGACGTCCTCGGCGACGCGACGGGGATCCCGGCGCTCCAGGTAACCGGCCAGGTCGTCCAGCTTGCGGGCGAGTCCGCCGAGAGCACGGGCGAGCGCGTCTTCGTTCCCTTCGCGCAGCTTGCCGGCGGCCGCGGCCAGCGCCTGGGAGAGGGCCGGTGAATCTTCGCTCTTGCCGTCCGCCTCGTCCATGCTGTCTGCGTAGGGCTGCAAGATGGGAGCCAGCATTAGGCTCGCCGCTCACAGGGTCGCCAGCCGCGCGTTGCTGAAGTGGCCGCCGTAGCGCGCCATCGAGGCGACCTTGCGCTCCACTGCTTCCACCACCGGAGCGGCGAAGTTCGCCTTCTGCAAGCGGCCTGCGCTGTTCAGCCCGCCCGGGCTGAAGACGTTGATCTCCATCAGCTTGTCGCCTGCGAGGTCGAGCCCGACGAGGAACATGCCGTCCTGGATCAGCTTCGGGCGCACGATCTCGGCGACCCGCAGCGCGTCGTCGCTGACATCCACCTTCTCCGCCTTCCCCCCGGCGTGCATGTTGCTGCGCAGGTCACCGGGGCGTCCGATTCGGCGGAAGGCGGCGTACTTCCCCTTCACCCGCAGCGGGTCGCCGTTCATCAGGAACAGGCGAATGTCCCCCTCGGCGGCGGCCGGCAGGTACTCCTGGGCGATCACGTACCCGTCGCGCAGCACGGCTTCAGTCATCTGGTTGAGGTTGGCGCGATCCTCGGGGCGCACCAGGAACACGCTCTGGCCGCCGGAGCCCTGGAGCGGCTTGAGCACCGCCGTGCCCTCCTCCTCCACGAACTCGCTGATCGCCTCGGCGCTGCGGGTGATCAGGGTGCGGGGGCGCACGTCGGGCGGATAGTGCTGGAAGTAGAGCTTGTTGAGCGCTCCCGACAGGCCGTCGGGGTCGTTGAGCACCAGCACGCCGCTGCGGGCCGCCATCTGGCCGAAGATCACCCCTACCGTCTGCGCCCAGGCGCGCGCTCCGACGTCCTCCGCGGGGTCGTTGCGCAGCATCAGCGCGTCGAGGTCGGTGACGGCGAGCGACTCGCAGGGCGCCTTCGGGCCCTGCATCGCGCCCAGGAAAGCCGGCAGCGAGGCATCGCCATTCTTCGGCGCCAACCGCGCCTGCACGTGCAGCCCGGTGTCGGGAAGGTACGAGAACCCGTCCGCCTCGATGTAGCAGACCTCGTGGCCCCGCCGCACCGCCTCGCGCGCCAGCGTCGTGGTGGTGTACTTCGGGTGCTCCTGCTGCAGACTGTTGACGAAGAATCCGATCCTCATGCCGTCACCGCGTCCCCCAGCCGCAGAAGCTCGAGTAGATCGCCCCCCTCGCGCACGGCGGCCAGCCGATCGCGGGCCGCCTCGTTCTCGAGGTAGCGCGGCCGCAGGGGGGGCGGGCGGAAGAAGTTCCGGTACCACAGGTCGCGCACTACCGGGATGTGGCGGGTGGCGATCTTCCCCACCAGCAGCATCTCGAAATCGCCACCGCGACCGAGGTGGGCGATCAGCTGCATCAGGCCCCGCAGGTAGATGGCGTCCTTGGTCAGGCCGCCGCCGCGGTAGACCCGGGTGGCGATCAGGAAGGCGCTGCGCCGCCGGAAGCCGTGGTCGCGCAACAGGTGGCGGTAGGCGTCGACGAAGGAAGCCCCCTCCACCAGGTGGTGACACGTCACCACCCGCGCGGCGAGGGTGCGCAGCCGCGCCCGCGACAACCCGCCGCACAGCCACTCGGCGAGCACGGCGATCCCCTCCTGCAGCGTCTCGTAACCGGCGAGACCGCAGTAGAACTGACGGATCCGCTGCGCCCGGCCGTTGAAATAAGTGAGCAGGTGGGTGCCGACCTCGTGGTGCAGCAGGGCCTCGACGCGGGCGGCCGACAGGCTGGTGCCCTCGCCGATCATCAGGCACCCCCTGGAGACCAGCAGCCCCGGCGGCAGGTCCCGCCGCACCTGGACGCTGGCGGTGAACCCCCGGTCGCGCTGCCGATACCACTCCACCTCTTCGCGCGCGCGGCGGGCGAAGGTGGCGGCGCTCACCGGGCCCTCGACCGCGTCGTCCCCTCCCTGTGTCGGCACCCGCTCGAGGATCGACCGGGCCAGGGTCAGCAGCCCCTCCTCCACCCCACCGTAGAGCAGCAGGCTGCCGTAGAGGAAACGGCGGCTGCCGCGGTCGAGGAGCATGCTCACCTGCCGGTCCAGCTCCTCCTGCTTCTCGCGGAAGATGCTGGAGAGCACCGGGTCCTCCACCCGCTCGATGGGGATGCCGAACAGGGCGCGCTTGACGAGCTGCGGATCGAGCGGCAGCGGGCGATACAGGAACCGCGGGGCCTCCTCGTCGTCGCCGTCGCGGAAGCGGCGCCACGCCTCGTCGCCATTGATCGGAGTGACCAGCAGCAGGAAGTCGAAGGACTCGCTCACCAGCTCCAGACGGCGGTCGACGTTCCAGGCGGCGCCGGCCAGCGTCCGCCGGCCCATGGCCAGGAAGTGCGGCGCTTCGAGGACCGTCAAGCCGCGGGCGAACTCGAACACCGCCTTCTCCAGGGCGCGGCAGATCGGCTTCTCCAGCGCCAGCAGCACCATGGGAAACGTCGACGACCGGTCGGCGCTGCGGTAGACCGGCTCGACCACCAGGCCGACGCTGAACGCCTTCACTCCCGGAAGCCGCCGCGGCAGCAGCTGCGGGCAGCCCGGCGGCGCCACCGGACCCTCCACCAGCTCGACGCTGGCCTCACGGCGCGCGTACCGCACCTCCCGCAGGGCACTCTGCAGCGCGTCGAGGGTGGGTTCGAGCGGCCCCCGCTCCTCTGCCATCACCCGGAACGCAGGGCGTATCCGGTGCATCGGCTCCGCAGTCTCCTCTCGCACCCGCCCCTCCCACATCTCGACCAGGAGGAACGCGCCGAGGTCTGCGGCCAGCGTCCGCGCCACTCGCTCGACCAACTGGGGCAGTCGCGGGTCGGCGAGGGTGGCGTCGGCGGCGACGAGGTACGAGGCCTGGGTGGCGACGAAGCGCTCGACGCCGTCGGTGTCGCCGCCGCAGCTGCGGTAGACACAGAGGAACGGCACCCGGCGGTCGACGTGGATGCGGCCACCCCCCGGCAGCAGCCGCCGTACCCGCCGCCCCTGGCGCAGCCGCTCCTCGATCGCCGTCAGCAGCTCCTCGCCGATCCCCCGGTCGCTCATGCCGAAGCGGCCTCCACGGCTCGCGCCGCGGCCGCCAGCGCCGCGCCCAGCTCGGCGATCGCCGCCGAGTCGGCCTCGCCGGTCCACTCGTCCATGAACACCTTCTTCACTTCCAGCGCCAGGGCGCAGGCGGTGCCCGGAAAGCTCTCGTGCACCCACTGCGGGAAGTGGCCGCCCTGGAAGCGCACGTTCTCCGCCACGTCCAGCGGCCTCCCCCGCAGCGGCGCACCGCGCAGCGCGGCGAGACAAGCCTCGACCACCCGCGCCCACCGCTGCCGGGGCAGCGAGCCGGTGCCCAGGTTCACCGTCGGATTGCCCGCGGCTTGCGCCGCCGGGCCGGCGGCGCCGTGCCGCCGATGGTTGTAGGCATGCAGGTCCAACACCACCACCCGTCCGTGCCGCGCGATGCGCTCCGCCAGCACCGCGCGCGCCTCGCGGTGGAAGGCGTCCCACAGCGCGAGGGAGCTGGCGACCAGCTCGGGGGGCGGGGGTGAACGCCAGACGCGCAGGCCCCAGGCGTCCGCGGGACGCCGGTACACGGCGCCGTCCCGTGGCCGGTTGAGGTCGACCTCGAAGCGGGAGCGATGAACCACCAGGCGCGTCGGGGCCACGGCGACCCAGCGGTCGGTGAAGGGATCCTCCTCCCGCCGGCGGGTGGCGTCGTCGAGGGCCATCCTCGCCGCCACCTCCGGACGCAGCTCGTGCCCGGAGTGGATGGCGGTGGCCACCACCGCCCCCTCACCCAGCTCCCAGCTCCACGGCACCCCCACGGCCACCGCAGGACCCGTGGCGGGCTCAACCGGGCACATTGCGCTCCAGCAGGCCCTCCAGCTCCTCGATCCGTACGGGCTTGAGCAGGTGGTGGTCGATGCCCGCATCGATCGAGCGTTGCCGGTCGCGCTCATGGCCGTAGCCGGTGACCGCCACCAGCAGCATGGCCTGGCCCCGCGGCCCCTGGCGCAGGCGCCGGGCGACCTCGTAGCCATCCATCTGCGGCAGCCCGATGTCGAGGAGCACCACGTCGGGCGCCTCGTCTCGCGCCGCCTCCAGCGCCTGCGGCCCATCGAACGCGGTCACCACCTCGTGGCCCTTCATCTCCAACAGCATGGCAAGGCCCTGCGCAGCGTCGATGTTGTCGTCGACGACGAGGATCCGGCGCACCTCTGCCGACTCGTTCATGGCGAGGGCTGTGAGCAAGATCCACGCCATCGGGGCGCCCTGCTATGCTGGGGCCCACCGCCGTGGCACTTCTCTTGCGTAGACAGCCGGAGACCGTGACCGAGCCACCTCCTGCCGAACGCTTCACGCTCCTCGTGGTCGACGACGACGACACCCGCGAGGTGCTGGCCGAGCTGCTGCAAGGCGAGGGGTTCGACGTGCTCACCGCGCGCGACGGAGAGGAGGCGCTGCGGCACCTCGAGCGGCGTACCGTGGACCTGGTGCTGCTCGACGTGGTGATGCCCGGGACCAACGGTCTGGAAGTGCTGACCAACCTCCGCGCCCGCCACTCGGCCACCGAGCTACCGGTCATCATGATGAGCGCCAAGGATCACAGCGACGACGTGGTGAGCGCCCTCAGCCAGGGCGCCAACGACTACGTGACCAAGCCGCTCGACCTGCCGGTGCTGCTGGCCCGCGTGCAGGCTCAGCTGCGGATCCACTCCTCGTCTCCGGCCCGCCGTGGCGGGCACGAGCGGGGCGGATCCCTGAAGGTGGGCGCCCTGCTCGACGGCCGTTACCTCTTGGAGGAGAAGCTGGGTACCGGCAACTTCGGCGTCGTCTACCGTTCCTTGGACCGGCAGACCGGCGAGACCGTCGCCGTCAAGGTCCTGCGCCAGGTCCTCAGCGACTCGCAGGAGGCGCTGGAGCGGCTGGAGCGAGAGTCGCGGGCGTGCCAGCGGCTGCAGAGCCCCCACGCGGTGCGGGTGCTCGACTTTCGCGTCGGCGACGACACTCCTCCCTACATGGTGATGGAGTACCTCGAAGGGCGCTCGCTGGACGCCGAGCTGCGGGAGAAGGGGCGCCTGCCGCCGGCGCGCTGCGGAGCCATCGTGCTGCCGATCTGCGAGGTGCTCACCGCCGCCCACGCAGAAGGCATCGTCCACCGCGACATCAAGCCCGCCAACGTGTTCCTGCAGCGCCTCGACGGCGGCGAGCTCGTCAAGCTCCTCGATTTCGGCATCGCCAAACCGGTCGGCGACGCGGTGATGGAGAAGAACCTGACCATCGAGGGCTCGATCCTCGGCTCGCCCGCCTACCTGGCCCCGGAGCGGTTGCGCAACCTGCCCTACGATGGCCGGGCCGACGTCTACAGCCTGGGGGTGATGCTGTTCGAGATGCTCACCGGCCGGCTGCCCTTCCAGGCGAGCGACGCCGACCCGATGGCGGTGATCAGCATGCACCTCGCCGACGAGCCGCCGCGGCCGCGGCAGTGGAACCCGGACTTGTCGCCCGAGGTGGAAGCCGTGGTGCTGGCGGCCCTCGTCAAGGACCGCGACCAGCGGCCCCAGGCGCCGCAGCTGGGTCAGCGCCTGGCAGCCGCGCTGGGCATCCAGCTGCCCCAGGGGCTGACGCC
>DATKEH010000242.1:0-7650 GCA_035546355.1 Thermoanaerobaculia bacterium | reverse complement strand
GCCGCCCTCGGCCTGAGCGCCTGCGCCGGCGGCCAGTCCAACGCCAGTGAGAAGTCCGCCGACGAAGCCAGCGAGGAGGCTGCGAAGGAGGAGGAGCAGCGCCCGCCGGTCGAGGTGGCGATTCTCGAGCGGGGGCCGATCGAGGCCGTGCTGCGCTTCTCCACCGACCTCGAGGCCGAGGAGTCGGTGCCGGTGCACTCGCAGAGCCCGTCGCTGCGCCGCGTCGTGCAGCTGCTCGTCGAGGAGGGGGACCGCGTCGCCCGCGGGCAGCTGCTCGCCAAGCTGCAGGACGACGAGCAGCGTCATGCGGTGGCCAAGGTCGGCGGCCAGCTCGAAAAGGTCCGCGCCGACCACGACCGGCAGAAGCAGCTGTTCGAGCAGCAGCTGATCAGCGAGCAGACCTTGACCGAGACGCGCCACCAGCTCGAGCAGCTGGAGATCGAGCTCGCCGACACGCGCCAGGCGCTGGCCCACACCGAGGTGCGGGCGCCGATCGCCGGCACGGTGACGCAGCGCGCCGTCAAGCTCGGCGACCCCGTGACCATGGACCAGCCGCTGTTCCAGATCGTCGACTTCGACTCGCTGGTCGCGCGCGTCTACGTTCCCGAGCGCGAGATGGCGCGGGTGCGGGCGGGCCAGCCGGCGCGGCTCACCAGTCAGGCGCTGCCGGGGGTGGTGTTCGCCGGCGTCGTCGACCGCGTGGCGCCGGTCATCGACCCCAAGAGCGGCACCGTCAAAGTGACCGTGCGCGTCCCCCATCGCGAGGGTCTGCTGCCCGGCATGTTCCTCGAGGTGCAGCTGGTCACCGACGTGCGCGCCGACGCCCTGCTGCTGCCCAAGCGGGCGCTGGTGCTCGACCACGACCAGGCCTGGGTCTACCGCCTGCAGGAGGACGGCACCGTCGAGCGTCTGCTGGTCCTGCCGCTGCTCGAGGACGCGCGGCACGTCGAGGTGCGGCAGGGGCTGGAGGCCGGCGACCGCGTCGTGGTGGCCGGCCAGGCCGGCCTCAAGCCGGGCACCAAGGTGCGGGTAATCGGCGGCGAGGCGCGCGGTGCCGCGTAGGCGCCGGCCCGGACCTCCTGACGGCAGCGAACCGAGGCCGGTCAGCGGCGAAGCGGAAGCGCCGAGGGCCGCGGCAGCCGGCCCGCCGGCGTCGCCCGAAGGCCTGCCGGCCGCCGGCGAGCGCTCGGCCCGGCCCGAGAGCCGCGCCTCCTTCGCCACCTCGCGGCCGGTGGCGGTGGCGGTGGTGTTCCTCGCCGCCATCGTCTTCGGCGCGCTGTCGTACTTCCGGCTGCCGCTGGCGCTGATGCCGGAGCTCTCCTACCCCACCCTCACGGTGCGCACCGAGTACCCCGGCGCGGCGCCGGAGGAGGTGGAGAACGAGGTCTCGCGGCCGATCGAGGAGGCGCTGGGAGTCATCGGCGGCCTGCGCCGCCTCTCCAGCGTGTCGCGAGCCGGCGTCTCCGACGTAGTGCTCGAGTTCTCCTGGGACACGGCGATGGCCGACGCGGTGCAGGACACCCTGGAGAAGCTCGACCAGGTGCTGCTGCCCGAGGCGGCCGAGCGCCCGCTGGTGCTGCGCTTCGACCCTTCGCTCGACCCGGTGATGGAGCTGTCGCTGACCGGCGAGGGGGAGCGCTTCGCCGGCGAGGAGGGGCTGCGCCGGCTGCGCCGCATCGGCGAGCTGCAGGTCAAACGGGCGCTCGAGCCGATCCCCGGGGTGGCCGCGGTGCAGGTGCGCGGCGGGCTCGACGAGGAGATCCACGTCCTGCTCGACGAGGCCGAGCTGTCGCGCACCGGCCTGACCATCGGCGACGTCATCGACCGCCTGCGCCAGGAGAACGTCAACGTCGCCGGCGGCACGCTCAAGGAGGGCACCACCGAGTACATGGTGCGCACCCTCAACGAGTACCAGAACCTCGGCCAGATCGCCGACACCGTCGTCGCCCGCCTCGACGGCCGCGAGGTGCGGGTGGGCGACCTCGGCCGCGTCGAGCGCGGCCACCGCGAGCGGCAGATCCTCACCCGCACCGGCGGCGCCGACAGCGTGCGGCTGGAGGTGTACAAGGAGGCCGACGCCAACATGGTGACGCTGGCGCAGCAGGTGCGCCAGGCCCTGGGGGACTGGGAGGACGCCAAGCAGCCCGAGCCGGGGGCCGAGGGCGCGGCGGAGGGCGAGGCCGGCGAAAAAGCGCGCCACCGCGGCCGGCACGACCGCGGAGACGCCCCCCTCGCCCTCGCGCCGCGGCTCTACCGTGACGAGGGGGTGCAGCTGGGCATCGTCGCCGACCGCTCCGAGTTCATCCGCAGCAGCATCGCCGAGTTGCGCAGCAACGCCGTGGTCGGCGGCCTGCTCGCCGTCGCGGTGCTCTTTCTGTTCCTCGGCCAGGGGCGCGCCACGGGCATCGTCGCGGTGGCCATTCCCGCCTCCATCCTCGTCTCCTTCGCGCCGCTCAACGTCTTCGGCGTGTCGCTCAACATCATGTCGCTCGGCGGCCTGGCGCTCGGCATCGGCCTGCTGGTGGACAGCTCCATCGTCGTGCTCGAGTCGATCTTCCGCTGCCGCGAAGAAGGCGACCCCCTGGTCACCGCGGTGGTGCGCGGCACCGCCGAGGTACGCGCCGCGGTCACCGCCTCGACACTGACCAACATCGCCGTGTTCGCGCCGATGGTGTTCGTCGAGGGGGTGGCGGGCCAGGCGTTCGGGCACCTCGCCTTCGCCGTCATCGTGTCGAACCTGGCGGCCCTGGCGGTGGCGCTGTGGTTGCTGCCGATGCTCGCCTCCCGACAGGGGGCGCCGCTGCGCGGCGTGGGCGAGGGCTTCCGTCTCATCCGCTTCCACGCCTGGCGGCAGTTCCGCACCGACCTGCGCGGCGGCTGGCGCCTGCTGCTCGTTCCCTACCTGCTCCTCAGGCTCGTCCTGGGCACGCTCATCGAGGTGGTCGGCTTCCTGCTGCTCGGCCTGCTGCTGGTGGTGACGGCGCTCGTCGCCCTCGCCGCGCGCTTCGTGGTGCGGCCGCTGGGCACGGCACTGCGGCGGGGGCCGGTGCGCGCCACCCAGGGCACCCTCGACCGGGTGCAGGGAGGCTATCGGCGCCTCCTGGGCCGCGCGCTGGCGCGCCCGGCGGTGGTGGTGACGCTGTTCGTGGCCGCCCTCGGCCTCACCGGCTGGATCTTCACCAGCATCGGCAGCGAGCTGCTGCCGGAGGTGCACCAGGGGGAGATCACCTTCGAGCTGTCGCTACCCCCGGGGACGCCGCTAGAGGAGACGGTGGCGACGCTGCAGCCGGTGGAGCGGGCGGTGCTCGCCGAGCAAGGCGCCATCGAGTCGCTGCTCGTCACCTACGGCTTCGATCCGCTGCAGGCGCAGCGCGCCGACGAGGGGGAGCACACGGCGCGCTTCAAGGTGGTCCTCGCCGCCGCCGACCCTGAGGTCGAAGAACGCGTGGTCGAGGACCTGCGCCGGCGCTTCGCCGCCATCCCCGGCCTCGACCAACGCGTCACGCGGCCGGTGCTGTTCAGCTTCCGCACCCCGATCGAGGTCGAGGTGCGGGGGGACAGGCTGGAGCAGCTGCAGGACCAGGGGGAGCAGGTGCGGCAGGCGCTGGCCGAGCTGCCCGAGGTCGCCGACGTCGAGACGACGCTGCGCAGCGGCGCGCCCGAGGTCGAGGTGGTCTATGACCGCGAGCTGCTCGCCCGCTACGGACTGAACCTCGGCCAGGTCGCCGAGCGGGTGCGCAACCTGGTGCGCGGCTTCGAGGCCTCGCGCTTCGACATCGGCGATCGCCGCATCCCGCTCGTCGTGCGCCTGCGGGAGGACGACCGCAGGGCGGTCGACGACGTGCGCGAGCTGGTGGTCAACCCCGGGGGGGAGCGGCCCATCCCGCTCGCCGCGGTGGCCGCCGTGCAGCTCGGCGAGGGGCCGAGCGAGGTGCGGCGCATCGACGGGCGGCGGGTGGCGCTGGTGCGCGCCAACCTCGGCGAGGCGTCCCTCGGCGAGGCGGTGGCGGCGATCGAGGCGCGGCTGGCGCGGCTGGACTGGCCGGCGGGGCTGACCTGGGAGATCACCGGCCAGCATCAGGAATGGCAGCGCTCGGCGGGCAGCCTGTGGCTCGCCCTGGGCCTCGCCGTGTTCCTGGTCTACGTCATCATGGCGGCTCAGTTCGAGTCGCTGCTCCACCCCTTCCTGCTGCTGTTCAGCATCCCGCTCGCCTTCTTCGGCTCCGCGCTGGTGCTGTGGGCTACCGGCGCCAGCCTGTCGATCGTCGTCTTCCTCGGCATGATCCTGCTCGCCGGCATCGTGGTCAACAACGCCATCGTCCTGGTCGACTACACCAACCTGCTGCGCTCCCGCGGCATGGCGGTGCGCGAGGCGCTGATGACCGCCGGCCAGGTGCGCCTGCGGCCGATCCTGATGACCACCGGCACCACCGTGCTGGGGCTGCTCCCCCTGGCGCTGGGGGTCGGCGACGGCGCCGAGCTGCGCGCGCCGATGGCGGTGACGGTGATCAGCGGCCTGCTGGTGTCGACCGTGCTCACCCTTCTCGTGATCCCGGTGCTCTACTCGCTGCTCGAGGCGGGGCGCGAGCGGCTGCTCGGCGGGCGCCGGGCGGAGGATGAGGAGGAGGCGGCGGCCCTGTTCGAGGCGGGAGCGGCCTGATGGCGCGGCGCGACCTCGCCTCCCTGCTCCCCGAGCTGTCGCTGCGCCGCCGCGTCACCGTGCTGGTGCTGCTCGCCAGCGTCCTGGTGCTGGGGACGGTGGCGACGCTGTTCATCCCGCTCGAGCTGATCCCGCGCGGCTTCTCCGAGCCCTTCCTCGGCGTCTACGCGCCATGGCGCGACGCGCCGCCCGAGGAGGTGCTGGAGAAGGTGCTGCGCCCGCTCGAGGAGGAGCTGGCCACCGTCGGCGGCCTGTCGGGGATGAATTCGAGCGCCAACCCCGGCTACGCGCGGCTCTTCCTGCGCTTCAAGCAGGGCACCGACATGGACGTCGCCTACCGCGAGGTGCGCGACCGCATCGAGCGGGCCAAGGTGCGGCTGCCCGAGGACGTGCCGCGGGTGTTCATCCGCAAGCACGACGACAGCGGCATTCCGGTAGCGGTGTACGGCCTCACCGTCGGGCCCGAGGTCACCAACTCCTACGACCTGATCCACGACGAGGTCGTCGTGGCGCTGCAGCGCCTGGACGGCGTGGCCGCGGTCGAGGTGCAAGGGCAGCTCGAGAAGGAGATCCTCATCGAGCTCGACCGCGAGCGCACCGAGGCGGCGGGGCTGAACATCTACCAGCTGGCGCAGGACCTGGGTGGCGACAACTTCGCGCTGGCCAGCGGCCACGTCGAGGCCGCCGGCCGCAAGCTGCTGCTGCGCTCGGTGGCGCGCTACGAGGACGTCGAGGAGCTGCGCCGCCGCCCGGTCGCCCCCGGGGTGCGCCTCGCCGACATCGCCACAGTGCGCTACGACGAGCCGGAGAAGCTGTACCGCGTGCGCGCCATGAGCCTGCCGGCGGTGGCGGTGCAGGTGTACAAGGAGGGGGACGCCAACACCCTGCAGGTGGCGCGGGAGGTGGAGGCGGAGGTCGAGCGCCTGCGCCGCAACCCGCGCCTGGCCGACGTCGGCATCGAGACGCTGTTCAACCAGCGCCAAATCATCCTCGAGAGTCTCGATACCCTGATCGACGCCGGCAAGGTGGGCGGCCTGTTCGCCGTGGTGGTGCTGTTCTTCTTCCTGCGCCGGGTGCGGATGACGCTGATCATCACGCTGTCGATCCCGCTGTCGCTGCTCGTCGCCCTGACCGTCATGTACTTCGCCGGCGAGACGCTCAACATCATCTCGCTGCTCGGATTGATGATCTCGGTAGGGCTGCTGGTCGACAACTCGGTGGTGGTGGCCGAGAACGTCTTCCGCCTGCACCGCGAGGGGCGGTCGCGCCGCGAGGCGTGCATCGAGGGGGCGCGCGAGATCGCGCTGGCCATCACCATGGCGACGCTGACCACCGTCATCGTCTTCCTCCCCGCCTCCCTGGTCGAGGGGCAGGGGCAGTTCTTTCTCATGCGCCTGGCGATGCCGGTGTGCATCTCGCTGCTCGCCTCGCTGCTGGTCGCGCTGGTGCTCATCCCGCTCGCCCTCTACGCCACCCTGCCGCGCAACGGCGGCTCCGGCCGGACCTCCGCCTTCCGCCGCCTCCACCAGCGGCTGAACGACCGACTGCGCGCCGTCTACGACGCCACCATGGGCCGCCTCAACGACCTCTACGGCGGGCTGCTCGGCCGCGCCCTCGCCCGGCGCCTCGACCTGGTGCTGCTGCTGCTGGTGGTGCTGGCGGTGACCGGCTGGGCCTTCGGCGAGCGGGTGGAGGTGGTCGAGGTGCAGGAGGACGAGCAGCGCGGCTTCTACATGGAGGTGGAGCTGCCGCAGAACACCACGCTGGCCGAGGCGGAGCAGTTCTTCCTCACGGTCGAGAAGGTGGTCGAGGCCAAGCGCGACGAGTATCAGCTCGCCGGCTGGTTCGTCTTCCACCGCGCCACCTTCGGCGAGATCCAGGGCTGGTTCGCGCCCGAGCGCAAGGGCGGCCCGACGCCCCGCGAGATCACCGCCGAGCTGCTCGAAACCCTGCCCGAAAAGCCCGGCGTGCGCTACTACACCGGCCAGGAGAGCGAGGAGGAGCGCGAGGAGAAGGGGGTCTTCCGCCTCACCCTCTACAGCGACGACCTGCCCGAGCTCGAGCGCACCGCCGCGGCCCTCGGCGACCGCCTGCTTTCGGTGCCCGGCGTGCTCGGCCTGCGCAAGAACGCCGACCGCCCCACCGAGGAGCTGGCCCTGGTGGTCGAGCGCGACCGCGCCCAGCGCCTCGGCGTGTCGCCGGAGGTGGTGGCCGCCGTCGTCGGCTACGCCCTGCGCGGGCAGTCGCTGCCGCGCTACTCGCGCGACGGCAAGGAGGTGCCGGTACTCGTGCGCTTCCAGGAGGAGGACCGCGAGACCCTGCAGCAGCTCGAGGACTTCGCCGTGCCGACGATGACCGGCGGGGTGGTCCCCCTGCGCGCCGTCACCGACGTGCGCTTCCTGCCGGCGCCGCGCGAGATCAGCCGCCGCGACCGCCGCACGGCGCGGGAGCTCGCCTTCGACCTGGTCGAGGGGGAGGAGGAGGCGACGCGCGAGCGGCTGCAGGCGGCGGTCACCGGCTTCGCCCTCCCCGAGGGGGTGACCTCCGGGGAGCTGCGCCGCCAGGGCATGGGCGAGGACGCCAAGGGGCTGCTGTTCGCCGTCGGCCTGTCGATCGTCTTCATCTACCTGCTGATGGCCTTCCTCTTCGAGAGCTTCGTGCTGCCGCTGTCGATCGTGCTCACCATACCGCTGGCCTTCCTCGGCGTCGCCTGGGGGCACATCGCCGCGGGGCTGGATCTCGACTTCCTCGGCATGGTGGGCCTGGTGCTGCTCATCGGCGTGGTGGTCAACAACGGCATCGTGCTCATCGACTACGTCAACCGCCTGCGGCACGCGGGGCAGCCGCGCGCCGAGGCGCTGCTGCTCGCCGCCCACCGCCGCTTCCGCCCGATCATGATGACGGCGCTGACGACGATGTTCGGCATGGTGCCGATGCTGCTGTCCAGCGCCACCTCGATCGGCATGTCCTACACCAGCTTCGCCATCTCC
>DATKEH010000241.1:0-11807 GCA_035546355.1 Thermoanaerobaculia bacterium | reverse complement strand
ATTTAAAAAACAAGATTACCACGATGCCGCAGTTTCTATCCAAGCGGTACAATGATCAGGTGAGCACCATCATGGCAGTCTTCTGGTTATTGGTTTACGTGTTTGTCAATCTCACATCAATCATTCCTACGACGGCTGGTGCCTCATCCACGGCCCCCGCGCTCTCCGGGCGTAGGGGCCGGCCTCCGCGCCGGCCCGTCCGGGAGCCGCACCTCACCAGCCGGAAGCCTCCACCTCGACGCCGTCGAGCCAGGCGCCCACCAGGCGGGCGCGGCGGAGGTCGAGGTCCTCCCCCTCGTCGCCCCCCGGGTCGACCCGCAGCAGCGAGGCGGCGGCGCCGGGCCGCACCACCGGCCAGGAGGCCGCCGGGTCGGGCACGCCCCACAGGCGGGCCAGCGCCGCCGCCGCCGGCAGCGCCGCCAGCTCCCTGGCCGAGCGCACGCCGGCGACGGCCTCCACGCGGCCGGCCAGGGTGGCGTCGCCGGAGCGCTCGGGAGGGCCGGACAGGACCAGCCAGGGCAGCTCGGCCGGCCGCGCCACGACCTCGATCCGCGGCCTCCCCTGCGCCGCCAGCTGCCGCGCCCGCTCCAGCGCCGCCCCGAGATGCCGGCGCGGCACCGCCCAGCGCACCGTGCCGACGCCCGAGCGCGCCAGCCGCGCCAGCGCCGCGCCGTCGAGCCAGCGGCGGGCGCGCCAGCCGTCGACCCCTACCCCGAAGGCGGGCAGCAGCAGCTCCCCGGCGGCGTCGACGTCGCGGCCGGCGGCGAGGAAGCGAGCATCTCCCACTTCCACCACCTGCGAGCCGCTGCGGTGCGGCCCGGGACAGCCGGCGGCGGCGCGGTCGTCGCGCAGCACGTCGAAGGCGACGTCGGCGCGATAGGGCCGGGGCGTCCCGGGTTGCCACACCCGGCCGCCGCGCAGCGCCACGTCGACCCAGGCGTCGCTCTCGTTGCGCGGCAGCCCGTCGTAGAGCGCCGGGTCGTGGCCGGCGAGGTCGTCGCGCGCCAGGTCCTCGAGCGCGCGCAGCAGGGCGACGAAGCTCAGGCGCGTCAGGTCCTCGTAGCCCATCCCGGCGGGCAGCCCGCCGCTCTCCAGCAGCACCACCGGCGTGCCCCAGGCGGTGAGGTTGTCGCCGAAGGCGCGCGGGCTCCAGTCCTCGTCGTAGCGGGCCATGCCGCCGGGGACGAAGGGGGCGAGGGCGGTGACCATGGCGGCGCTGGCCCGCTTGGCGCGCATCCGGCCGGGGGTGATGGTCCCCTCCGGGTCGCCGGCCACCGCCAGCACCGCGTTGGTGGCCAGCACCCCGCTGTCGCCGACCGTCTTGCGCCGGTCCTGGTCGTGCAGGTTGAAGCCGAGGATCGGCCGGTAGCGGTCGCGCAGCTCTTTGAGCAGCCGCCCCTCGGGCGTCGCCAGCGACAGGGCGTCGCGGTTGACGTCGATGGCCTGGGCGTTGCGCCGCGCGTAGACCTCGCTGCCGTCGGGGTTGAGCATCGGGACGATGCGCAGGGTGAGCCGGTCGAGGATCTGCGCCGCCGCGGGATCCTCGGGCCGCGACAGCAGGAAGTCCACCAGGTCGAGCAGCGCCGGCGTGGCGGAGGGCTCGTCGCCGTGCATCTGCGACCAGAGCAGCACCTCGCGTTCGCCGCCGCCGAGGGTGAGCAGGCGGATCGCCCGCCCCTGCACCGAGCGGCCGACCTCCTCGAGCCGCAGGCCCTCGGGGTGGCGGGTAGCGAGGTCCCGCAGGTAGCGCTCGAGGTCGGTGGGCCGCACGCAGGGGGCCGGCTGGGCGACGAAGCGCGCCTGCGGCCACGCCTGCCACAGCTGCTCGGCGGTGAACGCGGAGGCCGCCGCTGGCAGGGCAAGGGCGGCGAGCAGCGCGAACAGGGGTCTCGTCATCGCGGATTTCCCGGGTGCGACGGCCATTGTAGTGGCCGCGCCCGCCGCAGCGGCCTCAGCCCCGCGGCGCCAGGCGCCCCCACAGCTGGCGGATGGTGACGGCGGCGGCGGCGGCGACCACGCCCAGAGCGGCGGCCGCCACCCCGCGGCCGTAGAGGGCGAGACCGGTGGCGAAGAGCGCGGCGTAAACGCCCAGCGCGCCCAGCGCGGCGCAGGCGATGCCCACCGGCAGCTCGCCGCCCCCCTCCGGTAGGGGCTCGCCGGCGGCGGCGGCGCGCCGGCGCACCGCCCGCCATCCCGGGCCGCCCGGGCGGATGCGGCGGCAGAAGTCGCGCAGGGTCGCCTCGTCGGCCGGCCGGCTGAGCAGCGCGGTGGCGATCCAGGCGACGCTGGTGATCGCCACTCCCGCCACCAGCCGCTGCCACCCCGCCAGCTCGACCCCGGCCACCCGGCCGCCGCCGAGCTCGAAGTACGCCGCCACCGCGAACGACACCCCCATCGCCACCAGCTCGCTGGCGGCGTTGACCCGCCACCAGAACCAGCGCAGCAGGAAGAGCAGGCCGGTGCCGGCGCCGATCTGCAGCATCAGCTGGAAGGCCTGCAGGGCGTTGGACAGCCACAGCGACAGCAGGGCCGCCGCCGCCATCAGCGCCACGGTGGCGATGCGCCCCGCCCGCACCAGCTGGCGCTCGGAGGCGCCGGGGCGAAGGAAGCGCCGATAGACGTCGTGCACCAGGTAGGAGGCGCCCCAGTTGAGATGGGTGGAGATGGTCGACATGTAGGCCGCCACCAGCGACGCCACCACCAGCCCCAGCAGCCCGGGCGGCAGGAAGGTGAGCATCGCCGGATAGGCGAGGTCGTGGCCGACGACCCGCCCCTCGACCGCCGGGAAGGCGGCGGCCAGCGCCTCGAGGTCCGGATACACCACCAGCGACGCCAGCGCCACGACGATCCACGGCCAGGGGCGCAACGCGTAGTGGGCGACGTTGAACAGCAGCGTCGCTCCCTGCGCGTGCCCCTCGCTGCGGGCGGCGAGCATGCGCTGCGCCACGTAACCGCCGCCCCCCGGCTCGGCGCCGGGGTACCACACGCTCCACCACTGCACGGCCAGGGGGATGACGAATACCGCCACCGCGAAGGACGGGTCGGAAAAGTCGGGCACCAGGTCCAGCCGGCCGCGCACCGCCGGATGGGCCAGCAGCCCGTCGAGACCCCCCACCTCCGGGCGGTCGAGGGCGTACCAGGCGGCCGCCACCGACCCCGTCAGGGCCACCGCGAAGAGCACGAAGTCGGTGAGCAGCACGCCGGTGAGGCCGCCCAGCATCGAGTACAGGACGGTGACGGTGCCGGCCACCAGCACGGCGACCCCCGGCGACACGCCGAGCAGGACGCCGGCGATCTTGATCGCGGCGAGCGTCACCGAGGCCATGATGACGACGTTGAAGAACGCCCCCAGGTAGACGGCGCGGAAGCCGCGCAGGAAGCGGGCCAGCCGCCCCGAGTAGCGCAGCTCGTAGAAGCCGATGTCGGTCTCGACCCCCGAGCGGCGCCACAGCCGCGCGTAGACGAAGGTGGTGACCATGCCGGTGAGCAGGAAGGCCCACCACACCCAGTTGCCGGCCACCCCGCCGGTGCGCACGATGTCGGTGACCAGGTTGGGGGTATCGGTCGAGAAGGTGGTCGCCACCATCGACACCCCGAGCAGCCACCAGGGCATGTTGCGCCCCGAGAGGAAGAACTCGGCGAAGCTCGAGCCGGCGCGGCGCGACAGCGCGACGCCGACGGCCAGCGACAGGCCGAGGAAGCCGAGGACGACCGCCCAGTCGACGGCTTGGAGATGCATGCGGCGGGACGAGTCTATGGCAGGGGCGGAAGACGGGCGGGGGCGGAGCCCCGCCCCTACGACACTTTCCCATATGCTCGGCCGCGCCGAACGGGCATCCACCTCTGTCGCGCCCGCAGGACCCCATGACCGCCGCCCGCCACCGGATCTCCGACGCCGCCACGCGGTCGCTCGCCGCCGCGGTGTTGCTGCTGGCCTTCGGCGCGGCGGCGTCTGCGATCGCCGGGACCCCGCCGGTGGCCTCCGAGGGGCGGCCGCCGGCCGCCGCCCAGGCGCCGCTGGCGGCCGCGGCGCCGCCGGAGCTCTCGCCGGCGGTCGCCGACGCGTTCACCCTCCTCGACCTGTGGATCGCCGAGCACATCGCCTATCACGGCTGGCCGGGACTGGCGCTCGGCGTCGTCTACCAGGGGGAGCTGATCTGGAGCCGCGGCTACGGCGTCAGCGACCTCGCCACCCGCACGCCGGTGACGCCGCAGACCCGGTTCCGCCTCGGCTCGGCGAGCAAGCTGTTCACCGCCACCGCCGTCCTGCAGCTGCGCGACGCCGGGCGGCTCGATCTCGACGACCCGGTGACCCGCCACCTGCCGGGCTTCGCCGTCCACAGCCCCTTCCCCGACGCCCTGCCGGTGACCCTTCGGCACGTGCTCACCCACACCGCCGGGCTGCCCCGCGAGGGGGACTTCCCCTACTGGACGACGCACGACTTCCCCACCGCCGCCGAGGTGCTGGCGGTGGCGCGGAACCAATCCCTCCTCCACCCTCCCGGCGAGCGCTACGGGTACTCCAACCTGGGGATCGCCCTGCTCGGCCAGGTGGTGGCGGCGGTGTCGGGCCAGCCCTGGGCGCGGTACGTCGACGAGCAGATCCTCGTCCCCCTGGGCATGACCCGCTCGGCCGCCGATCCGACGCTCGCGCAGCGGCGCGGGATGGCCAGCGGCTACATGCGCCGCCTCCCCGACGGCAGCCGCCGCGCCCACGACTACTACCCGACCCGCGGCCTCGCCCCGGCGGCGGCGGTGACCTCGACCGTCGAGGACCTCGCCCGCTTCGCCGCCCTGCACCTGCGCGACGAGCCGCAGGAGGAGCGGCCCGAGCCGGTGCTCGCCGGCCACACCGTGCGGGAGATGCGCCGGCCGCAGGTGGTCCACGAAGGATGGAACGGCGGCCGCGGACTGGGCTTCGGCATCCTGCGGGTCGAGGGCGAGACCCTGGTGACCCACGGCGGCTGGATCGGCGGCCACCGCAGCCACCTGCTGCTGGACCCCGACGCGGAGCTGGCGGTGGTGGCGATGACCAACGCCGACGACATGAGCCCCTGGTTCTTCTCCCGCCGCGCCTGGGAGCTCGCCGCCGGAGCGCTGGCCGAGACGCCCGACGCAGAGCGGCCGAAGCCCGACCCGGCCTGGCAGCGCTACCTCGGCCTGTACAGCGACCCCTGGGGCTGGGAGTACCGGGTGCTGCTGCTGGGCGGCGAGCTGGTGGTCTACGAGCACGACTACCCGCCGGCCGCCGAGCCCACCGCCGGCGTGTCGCGGCTGCGGCCGCGGCCCGACGGCAGCTTCCTGATGCCCGACGGCGAGCCGCTGGCCTTCGAGATCGGCCCGGACGGCCGGGTCGAGCGCATCCGCCGCCGCTCGGAGTACCTCTACCCGGTGCCGCGGCCCGCGGGGGGAACGCCGTGATCAGCCGTCGCGACCTCGGCCGCTTGCTGGCGCTCGCCGGCCTCGGGGCGGCCCTGCCGCGGCAGGCCGGCGCCCAGCGCCGGCGGCAGCGGCGGGCGAGCGGCGCGATCAAGCCACCGCGGCTCGCCCCCGGCGACACGGTGGCGCTGGTGCTGCCCGCCTCCCTAGCCTTCGAGCCCAGCAGCATCGACCTCGCCCGCGAGCAGCTCGAGGCGATCGGCTTGCGGGTGCGGCCGGGGGAGCACGTACGGCAGCGTCACGGCTACTTCGCCGGCACCGACGCCGAGCGGGCGGCCGACCTGAACGCCGCCTTCGCCGACCCCGAGGTGAAGGGGATCTTCTGCTTTCGCGGCGGCTGGGGCACGCCGCGGCTGTTGCCGCTGCTCGACTACGACGCCATCCGCCGCCACCCCAAGCCGCTGGTGGGCTTCAGCGACGTCACCGCGCTGCTCAACGCCATCCACCAGCAGACCGGCCTGGTCACCTTCCATGGGCCGGCGGCGGCGGGCAACCTCCGCCCCTGGACGCTCGCCCACCTGCGGCGGGTGCTGATGTCGCGCGAGCCGATCGGCACCCTCGCCAACCCGGACAAGCCGGCGGAGGAGCTGGTCAACCGCACCTGGCGCACCGTCACCGTGCGCGGCGGCCGCGCCAGCGGCCGGCTGGCGGGAGGCAACCTCACCCTGCTGGCGGTGCTCATGGGCACGCCCTGGGAGGTCGACACCGAAGGCGCCATCCTGCTGCTCGAGGACACCCACGAGGAGCTCTACCGGGTCGATCGCATGCTCACCCAGCTCGCCCAGGGGGGCAAGCTGGCGGCGGCCGCCGGCGTGGTCTTCGGCCACTGCACCGACTGCCCGCCGGGCGAGGGGCCCACCTTCAGCCTGGAGGAGATCCTCCACCACCACCTGGCGCCGCTGGGCGTGCCGGTCCTCTCCGGGCTCGCCTTCGGCCACGTGCGGGAGAAGCTCACCCTGCCGATCGGGCTCGCGGCGACGCTCGACGCCGACGCCGGGACCCTGCACCTGGACCAGGCGGCGGTCGTATAGCGCCCGCGGCGTCCGGCCTCACCAGCGCAGCGGCGGCGGCGGCGGCGGCCGCGACCCGTCGAGGAAGGGATTGCCCCGCATCATCCCCTCCAGCTCCGCCAGCAGGCGCTCCCGGACCACCACTTCGACCTCGGCCCCCTCGGGCAAGGCCGCGGCGTCGGCCAGCTCCAGGCGGCCTCCGCGGTGCACGCCCCGCACTCTCAGCTCCTGACTCATCGCTCCGCCCTCCGCCGGGGGCGACGCTCCACTGCGCCGCCCCCCTGCTCCTGAAGACGGAATCGGCGCCCCGCGCATGGTCGACAGCCCGGCGGTATAGTCGGGACAGCCATCGCCCAGGAGGTGCCCATGCCGATCCGCTTTGCCCTGCCGACGCTCGCCCTCGCCGCCCTCGTGGCCCTCGCCGGCAACGCCTGCCGGCCCGCCGCCCAAGAGGTGAGCGACGAGCCCCGGCGCTCCAGTTTCGAAGAGGACTCGTGGGGCGGCGAGAGCTACGACGACGACGCCTGGGACGACGAGGGGAGCGACGACGTCGAGGCCCGTGCCGACGCCATAAGCAGCGACTGGAAGGAGCTGCGCGACTCCGACGCCAGCGCCGACGAGAAGGCCCGCCAGGCCGGCGAGCTGCTGCGCCGCACCCAGGAGCTGGCCGACGACACCCCGGATGCCGCGCCGCCCGATGATGATTGACTGGCGCCGCCCTAGGCGGCCCTAGGCGTAGCGCATCCAGCGCCAGATCTCGCGCAGGGTCGGCCGCTTGCCGTACATCAGAATGCCGACCCGGTAGACCCGCGCGCACACCCAGATCATGAACAGGTCGAGGGCGAGGGTCAGGCCGTAGCCGAGGGCGAGCTGCCAGGCGGGCGGCATCTTGACGGCGATGCGCAGCATCATCAGCAGCGGCGTGAACAGCGGGATCAGCGACGACACCACCGCCAGCGTCCCGTCGGGGTCGTTGAGCACCGGCATGAACACCATCCACGGGGCGACCAGGAAGATCACCCCGAACCCCGCCAGCTGCTGCGCCTCCTGGGGGTTGTTGAAGGCGGCGCCGATCAGCGCGTAGAAGGAGGCATAGAGGGTGAAGCCGAGCAGGAAGTGGGCGAGGAAGTGCAGCACCAGCACCGGCGACAGGGTCGGCAGCGGCACGTCCTCGGGCATGGCGGCGAGCGCCGTCATCAGCCCCGGGGCGGTGAGCACCGCCGCCGAGCCCAGCCAGATGCCGATCTGGGTGAGCGCCACGGCGCCGATGCCGAGCAGCTTGCCGGCCATCAGCTCCCACGGCTGCACCGTCGACACCACCAGCTCGACGACGCGGTTGGCCTTCTCCTCGAGCACCCCGTGCATGACCATGTTGCCGTAGATCATGATGGCCATGTAGAGGATGGTGAACAGGCCGATGGCCAGCGCCAGGCCGCCCAGCCCCTGGTCGGCGCGCGCCCCCGCCTCGCTCACCTGCACCTTGTGCAGCGACACCCCGGTCACCAGCTGCTCGATCTGCTGCGGGTCGTAGCCCGCCGCCACCAGCCGCTGCTGCCGCACCACCCGGCTGACCAGGCGCTCGAGGACCTCCAGGGTGAGCAGGTTGGTGACCGTCTGGCCGTGGTACTCGAGGCGGTTCTCGTCCAGGCCCTGCTGCGAGACCCACAGCCAGGCGTCGATCTGATCGGCGAGGATGCGGCGATCCAGCTCCTCCTGCTGGGCGGCGACGTCGGCGGCGGGCGCGACCACCTCGAGGTCGAGGTTCGCCTGGCGGCCCTGCCGCGGCAGTCCCTCCTCGAGCTCGCGCGCCAGCGCCGGGGCCACCGTGCCGGTCTCGTCGACCACCACCAGCACCAGGCCGCCGCGGGCGCGGCTCATGATCAGCGTCGGCAGCACCATCCACGCCGCCATCAGCAGCGGCAGGGCGACGGTGCCGATCCAGAAGGCCTTGGTCTTGACCCGCGACAGGTACTCGCGGCGGGTGATGGTGAGCAGCTTGACGTTCAAGCCGGGATCTCCTCGGCGGCGGCACGGGCGGCGTCCTCGCCCATCGCCTCGTGCACCGCCTTGACGAAGATCTCCTCGAGGTCGGGCTCGGCGGAGCGGAACTCCTCGACCGCCACCCGCGAGACGAGCTGGCGCAGCAGCTGCGAGGCCTCGACGCCGGGCCGCGCCAGCAGCCGGGCGGCGCCGTCGCCGGCCAGCACCTCCTCGACCTCGGGCAGCTCGGCGAGCGCGGCGAGGTCGCCGCGCGCCACCAGGCGGTAGGAGTTGCCGCTCATCCGCCGCTTGAGCTCGGCCAGCTGACCCTCCAGCACCACCCGGCCGCGGGCGATCAGCGCGATGTGGTCGCACAGCTTCTCGGCCTGCTCCATGACGTGGGTGGAGAACAGCACCGTCCTGCCGGCCTCCTTGTGCGCCGCCAGCAGGTCCTTGAACAGGCCCTGGTTGATCGGGTCGAGGCCGGAGAAGGGCTCGTCGAGGATCAGCAGCTCCGGGTCGTGCAGCAGGGTGCCGACGAGCTGGACCTTCTGCTGCATCCCCTTGGAGAGCTCCTCCACCTTGGCCCTGGCGCGGTCGCCGAGCCCCACTTTCCCCAGCCACTCCTCGATCCGCGGCTCGAGCTCGCGCCGCCCCCGCCCGTGCAGCTGGCCGAGGAAGAGGAGCTGCTCGCTGACCGTCATCTTGCGGTAGAGGCCGCGCTCCTCGGGCAGGTAGCCGACGCGGTCGAGGTCCTTGCGCCGCCGCCGGTTGCCGAACAGCCACACCTCCCCCGAGTCGGGGCCGATGATGTCCATCAGCATGCGGATGGTGGTGGTCTTGCCGGCGCCGTTGGGGCCGAGCAGCCCGAACACCGTCCCCGGGGGCACGGTGAGCGAGACCCCGTCGACCGCCTGGAACTTGCCGAAGGCCTTGCGGAGGGCGCGGAGCTCGAGCGTGGGGGTGGGCATGCGACAGGGGCCTACGCGGCGCGCGGGCGCTGTATTCTACGGCGCCGCGATGCTCGAGCTCATCGGTCTGCTGCTCCCCCTCTTCGCCCCCGCCCCCGCCCTGGCCCTGGAGGGGCGGGTGGAGACGCGCGAGGGAGTGCCGGTCGAGCACGCCTGGGTGGCCACCGGCGACGGCGCCCACGAGACGATGACCGACGCGCGCGGCCGCTTTCGCCTGCCGCCGCTCGTCCCCCCCCTGGTGCTGGTCGTGCACCACCCGCGCTTCGACCCGCTGACCACGACCTTCGACCGGCTCCCCACTTCGCCGCTGGTGCTGCAGCTGGCGGGCAAGCAGACGGTGTTCGAGGAGATCGTGGTGTCGGCCGAGCGCGGCGGCGAGCGCGTCGGCCCGGTCTCGGTGGCGGTCTCCAACCTCCGGCCCGCCGCCGAGGCGGCCCCTCCCGCCACCCTCGGTGAGGCCCTCGAGCGGGTGCCGGGGGTGAGCGAGAGCGGCCAGGGCGGCATCTTCCAGGTGTACTCGATCCGCGGCGTGGCTCGCCAGCGGGTGCTGACCCTGTTCGCCGGCGCGCCCATCGTCGGCGAGCGGCGCGCCGGGGTGTCGGCGTCGTTCCTCGACCCCCTGCTAATGGGCGCCGTCGAGGTGGTGCGCGGGCCGTCGTCCACCTACTACGGCTCCGGCGCCCTCGGCGGCGTGGTGCAGGTCTTCCCGCGTACCTTCGACTCGCCGTGGGCCGCGGCGGGCTGGGACGGGGCCGGCGACGAGCGCTACCTGGTCGCCGGTTGGGGGAACCAAGCCTGGTCCCTCGGCCTCGCCCACCGCCGCGCCGACGACGCCGAGGCCCCCGACGGCACCCGGCTCAACAGCCACTTCGCGCAGAGCTCGGCCTCGCTCTCCCGCCGCTGGGCCTGGGGGGAGCGCACCGTCGAGCTCACCCTGGTGCCGTCATGGGGGGAGGACATCGGCAAGGCCAGCACCGACTTCCCCGAGCAGGTGACCACCTACCCGCGCGAGCGCCACCTGCTGGGCACCCTGCGGCTGCAGGGAGCCGAGGGCTGGAGCTTCACGCTCTTCGCCCACCCCAACGACCTGACGACCCGCGACGTCGCGCCGGGGCTGCTGGCGGTGGTCGACAACCAGTCCCTCGACCTCGGCGCCTCGGGCCAGGGGGAGTGGTCCCTCGGCCGCAGCCTGACGGTGCAGGCGGGCTTCGACTACTTCGCCCGCCGCGGCGTCACCGCCGAGGAGCGGCGCATGCCGGAAGGGGAGCCGGTCGAGACCCTGACGACGCTGGACGACGCCGCGCTCGACGACCTCGCCGCCTTCGCCACCGCCCGCTGGGCGTGGGGGAAGGCCACCCTCCTCGGCGGCGGCCGCCTCAGCTGGGAGCGGCAACAGAACGGCGGCGGCCCGGGGCGCGACGACCGCGACGACTCCGCCTGGAACGGCTTCCTCGGCGCGGTGGTGCCGGTGGCCGAGGGGGTGGAGCTCACCGCCAACCTGGGCAGCGGCCTGCGCTTCCCGACGCTGTCGGAGCGCTTCTTCACCGGCACCACCGGCCGCGGCGGCGTCGTCGGCAACCCCGACCTCGAGCCGGAGCGGTCGCTGTCGGCAGACGTCGGCGTGCGCCTGTTCGGCTCCCGCGCCTACCTCGCCGCCTTCGCCTTCCACACCGCCATCGACGACTACATCGAGCGGCTGGAGATCGCCCCCGACCTGCTGACCTACGCCAACCTCCAGTCCGGCACCATCGAGGGCTTCGAGGTCGAGGGGTTCTGGATCCCCGCCGCCGCCTGGCAGCTGACCTGGTCGGGGCACTGGATGGAGGGGGAGGACGACGGCGGCGGCGCGCTGGCGGACGTGCCGGCGGCGCGGGTGGAGCTCGGCGGCCGCTGGCGCGGCGGGGCGTGGGAGCTGGGCAGCCGCTGGCAGTACCGCCTGGACAAGGACGATCCCGGCAGCGGCGAGAAGGCCATCCCCGCCGCGCACCTGGTCTCGCTGACGGCGAGCTACCGCCTCAGCGAGCAGCTGGCGGTGTCGCTGCATGCCGCCAACCTGCTCGACGAGCTGTACTTCAGCTCCGCCGACCGCAAGGTGTCGCCCTCGCCCCGGCGCAGCTTCGGCGTCGGCCTGCGCTGGAGCCCGTGACGCGCGGGGAGTGAACAAATCCGCCCCTGGAGCGTACAATCCAGCGGCGGCTCTCGCGCCGCGTCACCCTTTTCATCGCCGAAGACAGGGAGGATCCCCCATGTTCCGCAGAACCTCGCGCCTCGCCCTGGCGGCCCTGCTGCTCTGCGCCGCCGCCGCCCACGCCGAGATGACCCTCGACGAGGTGCTCGCCAAGCACCTCGAGGCTCGCGGCGGCAAGCAGAGCATCCAGGCGGTCGACAGCGCCCGCATCACCGGCTC
>DATKEH010000240.1:0-6807 GCA_035546355.1 Thermoanaerobaculia bacterium | reverse complement strand
ACCACGCCGCCATCGCCGGCGTCGGCGCCGCCATCGACTACGTCGCCTCCTGGGGTCGCGGCGAAGACCTGCGCTGCCGCATCGTCTCGGCGATGCGCGACATCGCGGCGTGGGAGGAGCGGCTGGCGCGGCGCTACGCCGCGCGGGTGGCGGCGGTGCCGGGGGTGCGGGTGTGGGGGCCGCCGTTCGGCGACGGGGAGCGCGCCCCCACCGTGTCGATCACCGTCGACGGCATCGGCGCCACCGACGCCGCCCGCGAGCTCGGCCGTGCCGGAATCTTCGTCTGGGACGGCCACTTCTACGCCGCCCGCGCCCTCGAAGTGCTGGGCATCGCCGAGCGCGGCCTGCTGCGCGCCGGCGTCCTCATGTACAGCACCGAGGAGGAGGTCGACCGCCTGGCGAAGGGGGTCGAGCGCCTGGCGTGCCGCTGAGGAGGCGGCGGCGCTGGGCCCGCCTCAGGGCGCCAGGGTGGCGCGGAAGGCCCTGAGCTCGCGCACCAGGCGGAGGCGCTGCCGCCGCCGTCGAGGTCGCCGGCGACGAAGCCGAACTGGCGGCGCCGGGTTCCCCGAGACGACGAACAACGACAACGGCGCCCAGCTGCCCGCCGAGCGGCTCGGCGAGGCGCACGATGGTCACCGCCCACACCGTCGACGCCGGCGGCGGCCGCGCCGGCATGGTCGAAGGCCTCGATGAGGAAGGCGCCGCTGCCGCACGCCGGGTCGAGCACGCGCACTGTCTCGAGCTCCTGCAGCCAGGAGCGCCAGAAGTGCGACAAGGCGCCGCGTTGCGGGCGGTTCACGGCGTCGACGTCGTAGACCCGCGGGTCGTCGAGCGATTGAACGGCCGTCGCCTTGTCCTCCTTCTCTCGAAGACGGCGCCGCAGGGTCTCGAAGCGGCCCGCGAGCACCGGCGCCAGGGCGCGCTCGACGATGAAGCGGGTGATGACCCGCGGCGTGTAGAAGGCGCCCTGCCGCTTGCGACGCGACGTCTCGCCCACCTCGAAGACGCCGGCGGCCAGCTCGCGCTCGATCTCCTCGAGCTCGGTGATCGATTGCTCGAAGATGTGACCCAGGATCTCGCGGAGAGCGCGCGGCCGCCGAAGGGGCGGTCGAGGGGATCGCGCGGCCCCTTTCCCTCGACCGCGACCACCACCCGCTCCTCGCCGATGCCGAAGTGGCCCAGCCCGGCGTCGGCGTATTCCCCGCGCACCTCGACCCTCCTCTCGCGAGAGAGGGTGTGGCGTTCGTCCGCCGAGCTGGGGCCGGTGTATCCCAGCACGCCGTAGAAGACCTGAGTCGGAAAGTCGGGGAGCAGCTCCGACTCGGTGAGGGTTGCCGCCGAGGGCGAACGTAGCAGCGCCGCCCAACGGCGGAAGACCGCCGCGGCTTCGCCGTCGCGATCGCTCGGACCGAGGGCAGCGAGGCGACGGCCGATGACCTCCGTTCGGAAGATCGGCTTCCGCTCTACCGGCATGGAGGCGCCAGTGTATCGCCGGGCGTGGGTGCTGGTTGGGTTGAGACGTCCGCGAGGTCGCGGAGCTGGCGCTCGCGGTGATGGAGGGCGGCGTCATGCAGGCGCGGGCGCGCCGCTCCATCGCCCCCTTCGACGCCGCTGTCGCCGGGTTGCGGCGTACCTCGAAGCGTCCGTGGCGGCGGCCGCTTCGCCCTCGAGAGAGGAGATCGCTCGTGACGCGGATTCGCAGCATCGGTAGCTTCGTGCCGGCGGCCCTCCGCTCCCTTTCAAGAGGGCCACAGCCCGTAGACCGCGCCGTAGAGCGTGAAGGCGAGCGTGTGGTAGCCGGCGTTGATCGCCCACAGGCGGAAGCTGCGCTGCTCGAACAGGTCGTTGATGGCGAACGAGGCGCCGACCCAGCAGAGGCCGGCGAGCACGCCGACGCCGATGGCGAACGAGGGAGCAGGGTCCGGCCCCAGGAACATCCCGAACACCCACGCCGCGACGAAGGCGAGGACGAAGGACATCCCGAACGTCCTCGCCATGTTGGCCGAGCGCATCTGCTCGTCGGAGAGGCCCACCTGGCGCTGCCAGGCCTTGCCGAAGAGCGGGCCGTACCAGAGCCCGCCGAGCAGGAACGTGCCCAGGGCGGCGACGAGGGTGGCGAAGACGGGCGGCAGGAACAGTGGCGATTCCATGTCTCGTGGACCTCCTTCGGGTGGTGTGGTTCGCGGGCAATCTCGCACCCCGAAACGATGCGGTATTGGACGAAATCGACCGCCTGGTCGATGCCGTCCAATCACGCCGCCCGCGACGATGGCAGACTGGCCGCACCGGCCGCCCGGGCGGTCGGCCGGAGACACACGAGGAGGACGCCGATGGCCAAGAGCCCGGACGAGATGGTGCAGACGATGGTGCGCAACCTCGAGGAGAAGACGGGGCGCTCCCTCGACCGCTGGGTGGCCGAGGTGCGCTCGCGCGGCCTCGAGTGACACGGCGAGATCGTGCGCTGGCTCAAGGGCGAGCACGGCATGGGGCATGGCTACGCCAACCTGGTGGCGAGCACGGCGCTGACCCCGGCCGCGACCGCCGGCGAGGATCTGGTGAGCGCCCAGTACGCCGGCCGCACGGCCGCGCTGCGCCCGATCTACGACGCCATCGCCGCGGCGGTGGCGTCGCTCGGTCCCGATGTCGAGCTGGCGCCCAAGAAGACCTACGTCAGCCTGCGCCGCAGCAAGCAGTTCGCCCTCGTCCAGCCGTCGACGGCGACCCGGGTCGACGTCGGCATCCAGCTGCCCGGGGTGGAGCCGTTGGGCCGCCTGGAGCCGTCGGGGAGCTTCAACGCGATGGTCACCCACCGCGTCCGCGTGGAGGCGGCGGCGGAGGTCGACGACGCGCTGCTCGGCTGGCTCCGCCAGGCGTACGAGCGAGCGTAGAGGCGGCGGGCGGCCTCGCGGCCGAGCGCCTCGCCTTGCCCTCAGGCCAGCCGGGCCGCCGTCTCCTCGTCGAGCAGGCCGAGGCCGTCGGGGGCTCGGCGGCGGAAGACCTCGCCGGGCGTGGCGCCGGCCAGCTCGCGAAACTCGCGTACCAGGTGGGCTTGGTCGTAGTAGCCGCAGTCGAGGGCGAACTCCGCCCAGTGAACGCCCTCGAGGGCGCACAAGCGCTCGAAGGCGGACTCGAAGCGCACCAGGCGCGCGTACGCCTTGGGCGCCAGCCCGATCTCGGCGCGAAAGCGCTCGGTCACCCAGCGGTGGGAGAAGCCGGTGGCCCGCACCAGCTCGCGGATGGACGCCGCGCCACGGCTGGCGTGGAGCATGGAGAGGACGAAACGCACCGCGACGCAGGGCGCCGGCGTGGGGTCGAGGTGGCGGGCCACCGCCGCCGCCAGCAGCAGGGTGCGGCGGCGCAGGTCGCGGGTCGAGGCGATCTGCTCCCGCAGCGTCTCGACCTCGGGCCCCAGGATGCCGTCGAGCTCGACGACCGACCCCGCGATGACCTGCGGCAGGTCGCGCAGGAAGGGGGCCACCCCCGCCGGGCGCAGCCGCACCCCGGACATGGCGGTGGTCGGCGGCGACACCACGTGCAGGGGGCGGCGCTGCAGGCCGGAGACGAAGCTGGTGTCGAAGGCACGATCGCGACGCCGATCCTGGCGGTCGCGCAGCCAGTGCCGGTCACCGAGGCAGAACAGCACCTCGGTGCGCGAGCGGGGGAGGATCTCCTCCTCGGCGAAGCAGTCGCTGCCCTCCGAGCTCCACACCGCCTCGACGCGCTCGGCGAGGGGCCCGGAGGGCATGGCGAGCACCATCCGCCAGCTGCCCACCGGCGTCGCGGCGCTCTGCTCGACTACCCGCCAGGCGTCGCCGGCCGGCTCCCGTGCTGGCTGCATGCGCGGCAATCTACCGCGTCTCGGCGCCCTGGAGGCCCCCCGGCGGGTCCGCCTCCGGCGGCGGCGGCTCCGGCGCCGGGCGAGCCTGGGCTTGGTCCTCGGATGCTCGTCACCGGGCGCCAGACGTAGGCGCGGCGGGTCTCCCAGGCCCCATCGACCCAGCTCAGCGACCGCGCCTCGTGAGTGTCGCCGTGATTGCGCGCCACGTGGGCGATGCGCGCCGAGCTGCCGTCGAGGTTGTAGAACGTCTGCTCGGTGCGCTGGGTGCCGTCGGCCGCCGGCGGCTCCATCACCCCGATTCCGAGGGTGCCGTCGCCGCCCACCTGGTAGACGTAGGCCTCGCCCTCGACCGGGTGCCAGAAGACGAAGAACTCCCAGAAGGTGCTGGCGTCCTCGCCGTCGCGCAGCCCGAACAGCCGGCCGCGCAGCGTCTGACTGCTGGGGCCCTTATCCCACGCCAGCCCGTACGCCTCCCACGGCTCGGCGTCCGAGCGGTAGGGGGAGTTGTCGGTGTGGAAGACGCCGCCGTCGCGGGCCATGAAGTCGTTGTGCTCGAGGAACCACTCGGGCGGGGGAGCGGCGTCGCCCGGCGCCGCGGCGGCGGCCGCCAGCAAAGCGGCGGCCGCCAGCAGGGCGGCGGTCCGGAGTCGAGTGCGCTGCGGGAATCCCATGGCGGTCGTCTCCGCAGTCGGGGGCGAGGCCGCCGGAGGCTCTCCCGCGGCGGCGGCCTCGATCAGGTCATCCATCGGCCCGCCGCCAGAGTACCCCGGGAGCGTGCGGGCCGCCATCATCCCGAGCCGAGCGCGGTGTGAGGCGCGAACCGAGCAGCACCGGTGAGCCGCGGGCGGCTTGTCGTATAGTAGTGGAGGGGACTGCTGAGGAGGACTCGCCATGTCCGCACGACTCTCGTGGATGCTCGTCGTCGCGGTGGTAGCGGGGATGTCGCCGTCGATCGCGCTCGCGCAGGGCCACGGCGACCATGGAGTGCAAGGCGCCGCCGGCGACGGCTACGGCGACCGCCTCGGCACCGTGGCCTTCCCGTCGTCGTGCGCCGCGGCCGCGCAGCCGAGCCTCGAGCGCGGCCTGGCGCTGCTGCACCACATGACCTACGACGGCGCGCACGCGGCCTTCGCCGCCGCGGCCGCCGCCGACCCCGGCTGCTCGCTCGCCGCCTGGGGGCAGGCGATGACCGTCATCCACCCGCTGTGGTCCGACCCGCCGAGCGCCGAGGCCTTCGCGCGCGGGCACCAGCTCGCCGCGGCGGCGCAGGAGAAGGCCACCACCGAGCGCGAGCGCGCCTACGCCGACGCCGTGGCGGCCTACTTCGCGCCCGGCCAGGGCAAGGACGAGAGGCCCAACCTCGCCGCCTTCGCCGCCGCCTGGGAGGAGGTGCACGAGCGCTTCCCGGAGGACCCCGAGGCGGCCACGCTGCATGCCGTGACGCTGCTCGGCACCGCCGACCCGAGCGACAAGAGCTACGAGAAGCAGAAGCGCGCCGGCGCCATCGCCGAGGGGATCCTGGCGAAGATGCCGGACCACCCCGGGGCGCACCACTACACCATCCACGCCTACGACTGGCCGCCGCTGGCGGAGCAGGCGATCGAGGCGGCCCGCGGCTACGGCGAGATCGCCCCCGAGGTGCCGCACGCACTGCACATGCCGTCGCACATCTTCACCCGCCGCGGCCTGTGGAGCGAGTCGATCGCCTGGAACGCGCGCTCCGAGGCCGCCGCCGCCGAGCACCGCATCGACGGCGCCGTCTCGATGCACCAGCTGCACGCCCTCGACTACCTGGCTTACGCGCATCTCCAACGCTGCCAGGACGGCGCGGCGCGTGAGGCCGCGTCGCGCATGGCGGCGCTGGAGGAGCCCTACCACGCCCACCTGGCGACCGCCTACACCCTCGCCTCGGTGCCGGCGCGCATCGCCCTGGAGCGGCAGCGCTGGGCCGACGCGGCCGCGCTGAAGCCGCGCACTCCGGCCGGCTTCCCCTGGGACCGTTTTCCGGCCGTCGAGGCGATCACCCACTTCGCGCGCGCCCTGGGCGCGGCGCGCAGCGGCGACGGTGCCGCGGCGCGCGCGGCCCTCGCCCGGATGGAGGCTCTGCGGGACCAGGCCGCCGCGACCTCCGGCTACTGGGCCGATCAGGTGGAGATCCAGCGCCTCGCCGCCCAGGCGTGGCTGGACTACGGGGAGGGCCGGCGCGACGAGGCCCTCGCCACGATGCGCCAGGCCGCCGAGAAGGAGGCGGGCACCGAGAAGCACCCGGTGACGCCCGGCGAGGTGCTGCCGGCGCGCGAGCTGCTCGGCGACATGCTGCTGGAGATGGGTCGCCACGAGGAGGCGCTGGCCGCCTACGAGGCCGCCCTCGAGCGTAGCCCCAACCGCGTCAACGCCCTGTGGGGAGCTGGCCGCGCCGCCGAGGCGCTGGGCCGGGCGGACGCGGCGCGCCGCCACTACCAGGCGCTGCTCGACACCTGCGCCGAGGCCGACGCCGGCGTCCAGGCCGAGCGGCTGGCGCACGCCCGGCAGGCCCTCGCCGGCGGCTGAGCAGGCCGCGGGCTCGGAGGCGGCCGCCAAGGGACCGGACGGCTACGCCGCCGGGCCGCCCGGATCTCAGGGACCGGCGGCGGGCGGCAGCATCCGCCGCCGGTATTCCCGCACCGGTACCGGGCCGAGCTCCATCATGCCGTCGATGAAGCGCTTCAGCACGAAGCGCTCGCCCTCGGCCGCCCGCACGTCCTGGTACAGGCCCATCACCTGGCGGTAGCCGAGGTGGTAGGTGAGCAGCTGCGGGGAGCTGGTGATGGCGCGCATCCACATGTTTTGCGCCAGCTGCTCGTCCTGCAGCGCCTCCTCCTGCACGAAGCGCAGCACCTCGTCCTCGCCGGCGTCGCCGGCGTGGACGCGGATGTCGACGACGGTGCGGGCGATGTTCTCCAGCTGCTTCTTGAGGTGGGCGACCCGCG
>DATKEH010000239.1:0-27920 GCA_035546355.1 Thermoanaerobaculia bacterium | reverse complement strand
GGGTGCCCTGGTCGAGGACCCGGTGACCGGCAGCCTCAACGCCTCGCTCGCGCAGTGGCTGCTGGAGAGCGGCCGGGTGCGCGCTCCCTACGTGGCGAGCCAGGGGGCCCGGCTGGACCGCCGCGGCCGGGTGCGGATCGAACAGGACGCCGACGGCGCGGTGTGGGTAGGCGGCGCCACCACGACGCGGATCCGCGGCGAGGTCGAGCTGTGAACGAGGCGCCCTGCAGGGCCTCGCGCGCATGGCGCCCGCTCTCGTGAACGAGCGCGACCGCCTGCCCCCCGGGCAGAGCCCGACCCGCAAGTTTCCGGTGGTCGGCGAGAGGGCGCCGCCGCCCGAGGCGCTCGACCTCGAGCGCTGGCGCCTGCGCGTCGACGGGCTTATCGAGCAGCCGCTCGAGCTCGCCTGGGGCGACTACCTGGCGCTGCCGCACCGCGAGCGCACCGTCGACATCCACTGCGTCACCGGCTGGAGCCGGCTGGGTTCGAGCTTCACCGGCGTGCCGCTCGCCATCCTGCTCGAGCGCGCCGGTGTCGGCGAGGCGGCGGCATGGGTGCGCTTCGAGGCCTGGAGCGAGCACGGCCACGACACCTCCCTGCCCCTCGACCTGGCCCGCCAGGACACCTGGCTGGTGCACCGCGTCGACGGCGAGCCGCTGGCGGTGGAGCACGGCTTCCCGGTGCGCACGCTCACCCCGTCGCGCTACTTCTACAAGAGCCTCAAGTGGCTGCGCCGTATCGAGCTGCTGGCCGAGGACCGCCCCGGCTACTGGGAGCGGGAGTCGAGCTACCACAACGTCGGCGACCCCTGGGCCGGCGACCAGCGCTTCACCAGCGGCTCGCTCGACCCGGAGAAGGTCGAGCGCTTTCGGCGAGCCGAGCGCTTCGCCCCCTGGCGCGGGCCGAAGAAGGTGCTGCTCGGGCTCGACCTGCGCGGCTGGCGGCCGCGCAGCCGGCAGCTCGGCGCCCTGCAGCTCAAAAACTGCGACCTGCGCGGCGCCGACCTCGCCGGCTGCGACCTCGAAGGCGCCAACCTGTCGCTCTGCGACCTGCGGGGGGCGTCGCTGGCCGGCGCCACGCTGCGCGGCGCCGACCTCGAGGGGGTCGACTTCCGCGGCGCCGACCTGCGCCGCGCCGACCTCTCCGGCTGCGCGCTGTCGGCGGCCCGCTTCGTCGGCGACGACGGGGGCCAGCCGGCGCGCGTCGAGGGCATGCGCTGGGACGGCGGCAGCAGTCTGCTCGAGGTCCAGGAGGCCTTCCTGCGGCGGGCGACCGGCTGACCGTCGGGGGCAGACCAGGTCACCACCTGGTGGCGCCGCGCCAGGGCCGGCGCCCGCTTCAGGCGAGCAGCAGGAACAGCCCGAGGCCGAGCGCGAGGAGCGAGAGCGCGAGCAGCGCCCAAAAGATGCCGCGGGCGTATTGCGGGAAGCGCCGTTGCAGGAAGCGTACGTTGTGGATCATCTCTACCTCCTCGGTCGATGCTCTACGCGATCCAGTACGCGCGGGAGGCGCGCCGCTTCCCCGTCCCTGCTTCGCTCGGGCCAGAGCCCCTTGGCGGAGGGGGAGGGATTCGAACCCCCGGGCCCCGGAGGGCCAACGGTTTTCAAGACCGCCGCTTTCGACCACTCAGCCACCCCTCCGCTGCCGGCATTATGGCCCCGAGGAGGAGCGGCTCCAACCGAAGCCGGGGACGGGCGGGCAGGGAGGCCCGCCCCTACGACCGTCCTTTGACGGCGCGTTCTATCACGGGCGGGCAGGGAGGCCCGCCCCTACGACCGTCCTCTGACGGCGCGTTCGATCACGGGCGGGCGCGGAGGCCCGCCCCTACGACCGTTCCAGGCGGTCGAGCCAGGCGGTGATGGCGGCCAGCGCGGCGTCGAGGTTCTGCGCGCTGGTGCGGCCGCTGGCCTTGCGCGGCGCGAAGGAGTGGTCGCCGTCCGCGATCCAGGCGAGCTCGATGCTCGGCGGCAGCCCGTAGGCCGCCACCTCCTCGGGGGTGCCGAAGGGGTCGCGCTCCCCCTGCACGATCAGCGTCGGCACCGACAGGTCGTGGAGATGGGCGGTGCGCAGCCGCTCGGGGCGCCCCGGCGGGTGGAAGGGGTAGCCGAGGCAGAGCAGGCCGGCCACCCCGAGCTCGCTCGCCACCTGGCTGGCGATGCGGCCGCCCATCGACTTGCCGCCGATCACCAGGCGCGGGGGCGACCCGGCCGCGGCCACCGCCTCGCGCCAGGCCGCCTCCAGCACGCGCGGCGGGTCGGGTGGACGGCGGCGGCCGTCGACGCGGCGGCGGCGCATGTAGGGGAACTCGAAGCGGCCGACGCGGTGGCCGGCGGATGCCAGCCCCCTGGCCATCCGCGTCAGGAACGGCGTGTCCATGGGCGCGCCAGCGCCGTGGGCCAGCAGGACGACGAGGGGCGCATCGGCCGGGCCGTCCCAGGTCGAGCCCAGCGGCGGAGCGTCCGCGCCCGGCATCCCTTCAGCTCCCTGGCCCGGCGCCGCGCAGCGCCGTCACCTGCCCCGCGGGGGTCTCGAGCACCAGCCTCGCGCCCCCCTCGCTCGGCTCGAAGCGCGCCACCAGCGTGCGCCCCGAGCGCAGATCGTAGGAGGCGAAGGCGCCCTGCCGGGTGGGATGGAAGCGCGGCGGCGGCAGCTCGCTCAGCAGCTGCGCCCCGGTGAGCTCGCCGCCCTCCCACAGGTAGCGCCAGTAGCGGGCGCCGCGGGCGAAGTCGGCGCGCACCGTCACCGCCACGCCCTCGGGCCAGGGCTCGACGCCCAGCACCTCGAACCCCTGCCAGGGGCCGAGCGCCTCCTCGAAGCCGGCGCGGCGCTCGCCGTAGATCTGCGCCAGCCTCTCCTTGGGCGTCTCCCGGCGGTAGGCCTCCCACAGCGGAGTGAAGTCCCCCCGGTGCCAGCCCTCGATGAAGCGCTCGACGGTGGCGACGGCGCCGAGCGCCTCCGCCCGCGCCGCGTCGCCGCCGTGCACCGCGGTGAAGGCCTGGCGTCCCTGGGGCGCGAGGGCCAGGGCGCCGTCCTCCGCGCGCACCGCGATGGCGCCGCCCTGCGCCAGCCGGTAGGTGCCTTCCCAGGAGGCCAGCGCCGCGGGCTCGGCGGCCACCACGTCCGGAGGCAGCGGCACCGGCTCGCCGAAGGCCAGGCGATCGACCACCTGCGAGACCGCCTCGGCGCCGCGCTCGGCGACGTTGGTGAAGTACACCGTCACCAGCCGGTCGTCGGGGTAGTAGTGCAGGTCGGCGAAGAAGACGCCGTTGCCCCCGTTGTGCTGCACGGTGCGCCGCCCCTCCACCTCGCCCACCGCCCAGCCGTAGCCGTAGAACGACTCGCCGCCCCCCTCGTCGGCGTAGGGCGTGAACAGGGCCTGCCGCGAGGCGGCCGACAGCACGCGGTCGCCGGCCAGCGCCTCCATCCAGCGGAACATGTCGTAGACGGTGGAGTGGATGCCGCCGTTGGCCTTGAGCACCCACCCGGGGCCGGTCGGCGGCAGGCGCTCGGCGACGCTGCCCCAGGGCTCGCCGTCGCGCACCCCCTGCGCCAGACGCTGCGGCTCCCAGCCGGGCAGCACGTAGCCGGTCTCGTACATGCCCGCCGGCAGGAAGAGGCGGCGGCGCAGGAAGCGCTCGTACTCCTCGCCGGTCAGCCGCTCGATCACCGCGCCGAGCAGGCCGTAGCCGACGTTGGAGTACTCGTAGGTCTCCCCCGGCGCCGTCGGCAGCTCGGCGGCCAGCGCCCGGCGCACCATCTCGTCGCGCCCGAGCTCCTCGAAGTCGCCGATGCCGAGCTCGCCGAAGCCGGCGGTGTGGGTGAGCAGGTGGTGCAGGGTGATCCCCTGCTTGTCCGCCGGCACGCCCGGGAGGTGGCGGGAGAGCGGGTCGGCGGTCGCCAGCAGCCCCTCCTCGGCGAGCAGCAGGATGGCGGCGGCGGTGAACTGCTTGGTGATCGAGCCGACGGTCGACACCGTGCCGCCGGTGAAGGGGCGGCCGCTGGCGTGGTCGGCCGCCCCGAACCCCTCGACCACCACCTCGCCGCCGATACGCCCGACGAGGGCGACGCCGGAGAGGCCGAGGCGCCCGAGCCGATCGAGGTGCTCGTGCAGCCCGGCCTGCAGGCGGGCACGCTCGGCCTCGGCCGGAGCGGCCGGAGCGGCGGCCGGGTCGGCGGCCGAGGGCGCCGCGGGAGGCGCCTCCGCGGCGGGCGCCGGACCGGCGGCCGCGACGACGCAGAGGGCGGCGACGAGGAAAGGAGCGTGCTGGATTTTTAGCATACCCGGATGGTACACCAGGCTGCGAGCCCGTCAAACCCCTCCCCCCGGCCCTCTGCGCGTAGACGGGGACAGGGCGCCACCACCCCGGGCCGGCGCGGAGGCCGGCCCCTACGACCCGCACGGGCGCCGATCGGGCCGGCGCGGACCCGGCCCCCTGCGACGCCGAGGCGCGCGGAACGCCGGGGCTCAGGCCTTGGCGCGGACGCCGATCGGCACCGCCAGCTCGGCCCAGCGCAGCACCAGCCCGGCGTCCTCGGCGGCGAAGGTCAGCTCCTCGGTGGCCTCGGCGGGCTCGGGGGTGACCTCGACGCGCAGCGCGTCCTGTGCGGCGTCGTACTTGTAGGCACCCCACTGCTTCGCCTGGCGGTGGAAGATCACCGTCCAGGCGTCCTCGTTGGGGATGGTGAAGAGCGCGTAGGTGCCGGCCGGCAGCTCCTCCCCCTCGACGAGGACGGGAGCGGCGAAGCTCACGGTGGTTGCCTCGTCGGCGCCGGTGCGCCACACCTGGCCGTAGGGCACCAGACCGCCCCAGATCGTCCTCCCCTGCACCTTCGGCCGGCCGTACTCGACGACGGTCTCGACGCCGTCGATGGTGGCCTCGAGACGGCCGTTCTTGCTCTTGCGCTTGCTGTCGTCGCCGCGCTCGGCGGCCAGCGGCAGGGCGACGGCGAGGGCGGCGATCGCGGTCATTGCAGCGAGGGTCCTGTTCTTCACGGAGATCTCCTGTCGCGGCCGCGGGCGGCCCATCCGCCCGCGGGAGCCCCGATCCTACCCTCGACGCCGCGGCCGCTGACGCCTTGTAGGTTTTTCCAGGCTTCGAAGAAGAAATTACAACCCGTCTCCAGCGGTGATCCGCTCGCGACCTCCGAGGTAGGGCCGCAGGGCCTCCGGCACCCCCACGCTGCCGTCCGCCTGCTGGCAGTTCTCGAGGACGGCGATGAGGGTGCGCCCCACCGCCAGGGCGGAGCCGTTGAGCGTGTGCACCAGGGCGGTCTTGCCGTCGCCGGTGCGGTAGCGCACGCCCGCCCGGCGCGCCTGGAAGTCCTCGCAGTTACTGCACGACGAGATCTCGCGGTAGGCGTCCTGGCCCGGCAGCCACACCTCCAGGTCGTAGGTCTTGGCGGCGGCGAAGCCGGTGTCGCCGGTGGAGAGGCAGACCACGCGGTAGGGCAGCTCGAGGAGCCGCAGCACGCGCTCGGCGTGGCCGGTGAGCTCCTCGAGCGCCGCGTAGCTGCGCTCGGGGTGGGCGATCTGCACCAGCTCGACCTTGTCGAACTGGTGCTGGCGGATGAGGCCGCGCACGTCGCGGCCGTGGGAGCCCGCCTCGGCGCGGAAGCAGGGGGTGTAGGCGGCGTAGCGCAGCGGCAGTGCCGCCTCGTCGAGGACCTCGCCGCGGTGCAGGTTGGTCAGCGGCACCTCGGCGGTGGGTACCAGGTACAGGTCGCGCCCCTCGACGCGGAAGAGGTCGGCCGCGAACTTCGGCAGCTGCCCGGTGCCGATCAGCATCTCGGCCGAGACCAGGAACGGCGGCAGGATCTCGGTGTAGCCGTGCTCGCCGGTGTGCAGGTCGAGCATCAGCTGGATCAGCGCCCGCTCGAGCTGGGCGCCGGCTCCCGCCAGCACGGTGAAGCGGGCGCCGGCGAGCTTGGCGCCGCGCTCGAAGTCGAGGATGCCGAGCTGCGAGCCGAGATCCCAATGCGCCTTCGGGGCGAAGTCGAAACGCCGCGGCTCGCCGACCACCCGTTCGACGCGGTTGGCGCTCTCGTCGGCTCCCTCGGGGACCGAGGCGTGGGGGAGGTTGGGCAGCTCTAGCTCGACTCCGCCGATGGCGCCGTCGATCTCCGCCAGGCGCGTCTCCAGCGCCTCGATCTCCCCCTTGAGCTGCGACACCTCGGCGATCTCGCCGGCGGCGGCCTGGCCCTGCCGCTTGAGCTCGCCGATCCGCTTGCTCGCCTCGTTGCGCTGCCGCTTGCGGTCTTCGACCTCGACCAGGGTGCGGCGCCTCGCCTCGTCGAGCTCCTGCCAGCGGGCGAGGAGCGCGGCGTCGACGCCGCGGCTGGCGAGGCCTGCAATCACCCGCTCCCGCTGGTTGCGCAGCACCTCGCGCGACAGCATCGGCAGCCAGCTTATCCCAGCCGCGGACGCGCTCCCCCTGGGGATATCATCGCCGCGGCACCCCCGTATCCGATGACCCGCCGCGCAAACCTGCTCCGCCGCAACGGGGGCGCCCGCATCCACGCCCCAGGCGCCTGGCTGCCCCCATTGGGCTTTGCGCTGGCGGGCGCGGCGCTGGCGTACGGCCAGCCGCCCGAGCCGGCTGCGGAGACCTGGTACCTGCTGCTGGCCGCTGGCGTGCCCCTGCTCGCGGCGGCGGTGACGGCACCGCCACCGGCGCGGGAGGCGGGGTGGGGGGCGGTGGTGGCGGCGACGGCGCTGTACGCCCTGCCGGCGGGGCCGCAGCGCGGCGCGGCGCTGCTGGCGGTGGCGGCGGGAGTGCTGGTGGTGGCGCTGGGGCGGCGCCTGCGACGGGTGCTGCGCGACGCCCCGCCCCACCCATCTCCCCTGCCGACGGCGGACAGGGGGCCGTCCGATGCCAGCGGATCGGTGGGCTGGGCGGCACTCCTCCGCGAGGCGCCGTGGATGGCGGCGGCGGCGCTGGGGCTGCAGGCGCTGCTGCGCGCCTCCGAGCTGCTCCCCGCCCAGCTCGACCTCCACCAGCTGGCGCGATTGACCCTGCCGCCGCTGGGCGCGGCGCTGGCGCTGCTGGCGCTGCGCCGGCGGTTCCCGCCGTCGGCAGTGCTGCTGCTCGGCTCCGCCCCGCTGCTCGCCGGCGGCAGCTTCACCGCCACCGGCGTCGTGCCGCTGCTGGCCCTCGCCGCGGCGGCGGAGATCGCGGCCGCCTGGAGGCGCCCGCGCGGTGCCCGCGAGTGGCTGCGGATCGCCGTCGCCGCGGCACTGCTGCTGGCCTTGACCGCCCTGCGTGCTCGCGCCACGCTCCTCGGCCTGGCGGCCGCCGCCGGCCTGGGGTTGGGCACCCCGGCGGCGCTCGGAGCGGCCGCCCTCGCCCTGCTGCTCGGCCTGGTGGCGCCGCACCCCGAGAACACCCTGCGAACGCTGTGGATGGTGCCCTGGGTGCTGCCGGTCGCCCTGCTGCCCCGGGCCCTGCCGCTGCCGGCGCTGCTCTGTGGGGTGGCGCTGGCCGGCGCCGGTGGCCTGCTGCTGCCGGCGGGCGACGGCCTGGTGGCCGGGCTCGCCGTGCTGCTCCTGGGGTTGCGCCGCGGTTGGCCGCGGCAGGCCCAGTTCTCCTGGAGCGCCATCCTGCTGACGCCGGCCCTGCTGCTCGCCGCCTACCCCTGGTTACGACCCCACCCCGCGGCACTCCCCTCCGGGCTCCTCGGCCTGCCCACCGAGGGGGCGCCGATCCTCGCAGCCCTGGCTGTGACGGCGGCCGCAGCGTGGGCCTGCCGCGCCTGGTCCGCCGGCTGGCGGTGGCGTGTGGCGGCGGTCGCCCTGGCCGCCGCGGTGGTGGTGGGGTGGGCGCTGCTGCCCCCCCGCTCGGTGTCGCTACTCGACGGGACGACGATCCGGCTCGACGCCGAGGGGCCGACCTGGGAGGCGCCGTGGGAGGGTGCGACGGTGCGGGCGGTGACGATCGGCTCGCTCGCCTCCCACGCCGGCGCTCTCGCCCCGGGGACGCCGCTGGCCCACCTGGTGCTGGCGGCGCCGGACGGGGCAGGGGCGCGGCTGCCGCTGCGCGCCGGTGAGGAGACCGGGGAGTGGGCGGCCCGGCGCCCCGACCAGGCGGCCGTCGCCGCCCCTCCTCCGTGGGTCTCCTGGGTACCGCCGTCGGGGGAGTTCTTCGCCCAGCGCTACCGCGCCGAGTGGCGGTTCGCACCCCCGGTGGGAGTGGTGCGCATCCGCCTGGAGCGTCATCCCCGGCTGCCGCCCGAGGTGCAGCTCACGGTGACCTCGCTGGAGGTGGCGCCGTGAGGGCGGCGCTGGCGCTCGCCGTCGCTGCCCTGGCCGGCCCCGGGCTGGCGCGCCTGCTCGCGCTGGAAGCCGCCGATCCCCTCGCCGGCACCGTCGCCCTGGTGCCCCTGGTGGCGGCCGGGCTGTGGCAGCTGGGGCGCTGGGCGGCGAGCCACGGCGGCAGGGTCTCGCCCCAGCGGCTGGCGGTCGAGGGCATCCTGCTGGCGACCTGGCTGCTGCTGGTGGCGCGCCGCGACACCCTCGGCCTGCCCTACGCCGAGGAGGTGCTGGCCGCCGGCTGGTTCCTGCTCGTCGGCCACCACGCCTTTCGCCTGCTGCTCGCCCTGCGCCCGTCGCTGGGGCCGGCGCTCGGCCGGCGGCCGCCGGCGGCATTCCTCTGGCTCCCCCTGCTGGTCTACCTGGCCATCCTGCCGTGGAGCACCTCGCGTCGCCCGCCCGACGGCGACGAGCCCTACTACCTGCTGGTGGCGCACAGCCTGGCCTACGACGGCGACGCCCGGCTCGGTGACGACTACGCCGCCGGCGAGTCGCTGCGCTTCATGCCGCGGGCGCTCGAGCCGCAGCTCGGCGACCCGGTGGGCCCGGACGGTGAGACCTACTCACGACACAACGTGCTGCTGCCCCTGGTGCTGGCGCTCCCCTACCGGCTGGCGGGGGCGTCGGGGGCGTACCTGGTGATGGCGGCGCTCACCGCGCTGCTCGCCTGGTGGACGCTGCGACTCGCCCGCCACTATGCCGCCCGCTCGCCCGGCGAGGTGCTCCTCGCCTGGGGGCTCTTCGCCCTGGCGCCGCCGCTGCTCCTCTACTCCCACCAGGTGTGGGTCGAGGTGCCGGCCGCGCTGCTGGTGGTGGTGGCCCTGGACGCCATGCTGGACGCGGGAGGCGGCCGCCGGCGCTGGTGGACGGCCCTCGCCGCCATCGCCCTGCTGCCGCTGCTCAAGCTGCGCTTCGCCGCCCTGGCCGCACCTCTCGCCCTGCTCGCCTGGTGGTACGGCGGCAGCCGACGACGCCTGCTGGCGGCGGCTGCCGCCGGGGTGGCGCTGCTGGTCGGCGGCATCCTGCTGTTCAACCATCAGCTCTACGGCAACGCCTTGAAGACCTACTCGCTGCACGACCTCGCCCCACAGGACAGGGGTCTTCAGGACTACCTGCTCGGCGCCTCCGGGCTGCTGTTCGACGCCGCCTTCGGCCTGGTGCCCACGGCGCCGATATGGCTGCTGGTGGTGCCGGCCCTGGCGCTGCTGGCGGCGCGGCGGCACCGGTTGTTGGCCCATCTGGCGGTGGGCGTGGGGCCCTACATGCTGCTGGTGGCCTCGCGCCGCGAGTGGTACGGCGGCTGGTCGCCACCGTTCCGTTACGGGCTGGTGGCCCTCCCCCTGCTGGCCCTGGCGCTGGCGCCGCTGTTGGCCGAACGGCGCCGCGGCGGCGCCCGCCTGCTGGCCGCTGCCCTCGCCGCGCCGACCGTGGCGCTCGCCCTGCTGTGGCTCGCCGTGCCCGGCTGGACCTACGACCTCGCCGACGGCGGCAGCCACCTGCTCGATCACCTCGGCCGCGAGCTGCGGGCCGACATCGCGCGCTTCGTCCCCAGCTCCATCCGGCCGCGCGCCGCCAGCTGGCTGGTGCCGGCGGCGGCCTCGGCCCTGGCCATCGCCCTGTGGTGGCGGCCGCGACGGCGGCTGGCGTGGGCGCCGCATCTCGGCCTGGCCGCGGCCCTGGCCGCGGTCGCCGGCGGCGTGTGGGCCGCCAGCCACGTGCCGACCCGGGTGGTGGAGCCGGAGGATCCCTGGGTGGGCACGCTCGGCGGCCAGCTCCACCCGCCGACCTGGACCGAGGACCGGCTGCGCTTCCGCCAGGGTTGGGTGCTGGCCGAGGGCGACCGGCTGGTGGTGCCGCTGGTGCCGGGAGAGGGCGAGGCGGTCCTCACCCTGCTGCTGGACTTCTTCGAGAACGAGCCGCGCATCCCCACCCTGACGGTGCGCGCCGGCCAGCAGCCCCTGGCCCACTGGCAGCCCACGTCCGACAGCGGCTGGCAGCGGGTGCGCTTCGGGCCGTTCCCCTGGCAGCCCGGGGTTCCCCTGGTGCTGGCCCTGAGCGAGCCGCCTAGCGCCGAGGGGCGCAACGGGCTGCTCATCGATCGGCTGGAGGTCGACTGGCAGTGAGCGCCGTGGCCGGCGATGCCGGCGAGGTGACGGCGGTGGTGCCGACGCTCGGCACCAGCCCGTGGCTGGCCGACTGCGTGGCGGCGCTGCGCCGCGAGGGGGGAGGCGCTCTCGAGCTGGTGGTCGTCGAGCAGCCGCCGGGGGGGCTGCCGCAGGCGGTACGCGACCTCGTCGACCGCGTCGTCGCGCTGCCGCGGCGAGCCGGGTTCGCGGCCGCGGCCAACGCCGGCGCCGCCGCCAGCCGCCGGCCGCTGCTGGCGCTGGTCAACGACGACGCCGTACCGGAGCCGGGCTGGCTGCCCCCCCTGCTGGCCCACCTCGCCGCCACGCCGCGGGCGGCGGCCGTGCAGGGAGCGAGCCTCGACGCCGATCGCCCGCAGCTGGCGGAGGGCTGCGGCCTGGCCTGGAACCGCTGGTGGCAGGCGGTGCAGCTCGGCCGCGGGGGGCCCGCCCCCGATCCCACCGCCGCGCCGCGGGAGGTGTTCGGGGTGTCCGCCACCGCCGCCCTCTACCGCCGCAGCGCCCTCGCCGCCGTCGGCGCCGCCGACGCTCCCTTCGACGCCGCCCTCGACACCTACTACGAGGACGTCGAGCTCGCCGTGCGGCTGCGTGGCGGCGGCTGGGGCGCGGCCGTGGTCCCCGCCTCCCGCGTCCGCCACGCCGGCGGCGGCAGCGCCGAGGCCCTCGGCGCCGCGCGGCTGCCGCTGCTCTACGGCAACCGCCACCTGGTGCTGGCGCGGCTGCTGGGCCGGGCGTTCTGGCCGCGCTGGCCGTGGATCGCCCTGCGCGACGTCGGCGACGGCCTGCGCCATCCGCGGCTCCTCGGCTCGATCCTCGCCGGCTGGAGCCGGGCGCTGCGGCTGCTGCCGAGGTACGCGCGCCGCGGCCCGCCCCGGCCGGCGCTCGCCGAGCTGCGCCGCTTCCGGAGCCCGCGGTGAGCGCCCGCCCCGAGCTGTCGCTGGTGGTCGTGCACTGGTACGACGAGGGGCACCTCGGCGAGCTGCTGGCCGCCGTCCCCGCAGACCCCCGCTTCGAGGTGGTGGTGGTCGACAACGGCTCGCGCGTCCTGCCACCGATCGCGGGGCAAGGGCGGCGGCTGGTGGCGGCGACCACCAACCTCGGCTTCGCGGGGGGGGCGAACGCCGGCGTCGCCCGTGCGGAAGCCGAGCTGCTGCTGATCCTCAACCCCGACGCCCGCCCCGAGCCGGGAGCCCTGGAGGCGCTCCTGCAGGGGTTCGCCCGCCACCCCGAGGCGGCCGGCCTGGCGCCGCGTCTGCTCGGCCCAGACGGCGCGCCGCAGCACCGCTGGCAGCTCCGCCCGCTGCCGCGCCCCGGGCAGCTGCTCGCCCAGACCCTGTTCCTCGACCCGGTGCGGGGCCCGGAGGTCGAGCCGGCCGCGGCATCGCCGGTGGAGCAGCCCGCGGCCGCCGCACTGGCGCTGCGGCGCACGGCCTGGGAGGCGGTGGCGGGCCTCGACCCCCGCTTCCACCCCGCCTGGTTCGAGGACGTCGATCTGGCCCGCCGCCTGCGCGACGGCGCGGCGCCGATCCTCTACTGGCCCGACGCCACCTTCCGCCACAGCGCCGGCGCCACCGTGAGCACGCTCGGCTACGGGCCCTTCCTCGCCGCCTACCACCGCAACCTGCGCCGCTACCTGCGCCGGCACCACGGCCGCGGCTGGGCCGCCGCCGCCCGCGCCCTGCTGGTGAAGGGGAGCGCCCTGCGGCTGGCGCTGCTGCCGCTGCGCCGGCCCCGGCGCGCCGCCAGCCGCCGGCAGGCCGCCGCCGCCCTCCTGACGCTGGGCCGTGAGGCCCTGACGGGGCGGGGTCAGGGATCGGACGGGGCAGGGCGGTGAGCGAACCGTACGCGGTCCTCGTCGTCACCCATCAGGCGGTGCCGGACCTGCCCGCGTGCTTCGCCGCGATCGCCGCCCTGCGCCCGGCCCCCGCCGAGCTGGTGGTGGTCGATTGCGCCAGCCAGGACGGCTCCGCGGAGGCGGCGCGGCGGGCCTGGCCCGAGGGAATCTCCGGCGAGGTGGTGCCGCTGTCCGACAACCGCGGCTTCGCCGGCGGCATGAACGTGGCGATCGCCCGCAGCCGCGCCGCCTGGGTGCTGCTGCTCAACGCCGACGCCCGCCCCGACGCCGACTACGTGGCGCGGCTGCTGGCCCGCGCCGGCAGCCATCCGCGGCTGCGGGTCGGCGGAGTCACGGGGCGGCTGCTTCGCCCCGGCGGCCCGCCGCGGCGCCTCGACGCCTGCGGCATGCGGCTCACGGCGGCCTGGCGCCACCTCGACCGCGGCTCGGGTGAGGTCGATCGCGCCCAGCTGGCGCGCCCGGAACGGGTCTTCGGGGCGACCGGCGCGGCCTCGCTGTTCCGCCGCCGGGCCCTCGCCGACGTGGCGCTGGGGGGCGAGGTGTTCGATCGCCGCTTCCACTCCTTCCGCGAGGACGCCGAGCTGTGCTTCCGGCTGCGCGAGCGCGGCTGGGAGGTGCTGTACGAGCCCGACGCCCGCTGCGAGCACCGCCGCGCCGTCCTCCCCGAGCGCCGCACGGCGCTGCCGGCGGCGGTGAACTTCCACTCGCTCAAGAATCGCTACCTGCTGCGCCTCTACCATCAGTCGCTCGGCAACCTGCTGTGGACGCTCCCCTTCACCCTCGCCCGCGACCTCGCCGCGCTGTCGTGGGTGCTGGCGCGGGAGCGCACCTCGCTCCCCGCCTACGCCTGGCTGTGGCGCCACCGGGCCGAGCTGCTCGCCCGCCGCCGCGCCATCCAGGGGCGGCGCACGGTCCCCCGGCGGCAGGTGGAGCAGTGGTTCCTGCGCCGCGGCATCCCGCTCTGAGCGGCACCCCTGGGGCCACGACGTCGCACCCGTCGACCGTTTGGCGGTAGCCTTGCCCGCCATGCGCGTGGCCCTCATCGGCAGCCGCGGGATCCCCGCCCGCTACGGCGGCTACGAGACCCTGATGGAGGAGCTGGCTCCCCGCCTGGTCGCCCGCGGCTTCGACGTCACTGTCTACTGCCGCTCCCACAACACCCCACGGCGCCTGCGCCGCCATCGCGGGGTGCGGCTGGTGGTGCTGCCGACGGTGCGCAGCAAGCACCTCGACACGCCGGTCCACACGCTGCTGTCGGCGCTGCACGCCATGGGCCGGCGCTTCGACGCTGCGCTGGTGGTCAATGCCGCCAACGCCCTGTTCGTGCCGCTGCTCGCCGCCGCCGGCACGCCGGTGGCATTGCACGTCGACGGCATCGAGAAGCGGCGCGCCAAGTGGGGCGCCCTGGGGCGCGGCGTCTACGCGCTCTCCGAACGGCTCGCGGGCCATCTGGCCGCCGCCGTGGTCAGCGACGCCGAGGTGATCCGCCGCCACTACCAGGAGCGCTACGGCGTCGACTCGGAGATGATCACCTACGGCGTCGACCCGGTGGTGCCCGGCGGCCGGGAGACACTGGCCGAGCTCGGGCTCACCGCGCGCGGCTATCTCCTCTACGTCAGCCGCTTCGAGCCGGAGAACAACCCCCACCGGGTGGTCGCCGCCTATCGCGCCGTGCCGGGGGAGGTGCCGCTGGTGATGGTGGGCGGGGCGCCCTATGCCGACCGTTTCGTCGCCGCCCTGCGCCAGGCAGCCGACCCGCGGGTGCGCTTCCCGGGCGCCATCTACGGCGAGGGGTACCGCCAGCTGCTCGCCCACGCCCTGGCCTACGTACACGCCACCGAGGTGGGGGGCACCCACCCGGCGCTGGTCGAGGCCATGGGGTACGGCAACTGCGTGCTGGTCAACGACACCCCGGAGAACCGCGAGGTGGCGGGGGAGGCGGCACGCTGGTTCCGGGCGCGCGAACCGGCGAGCCTCGCCCGCGAGCTGCGCTGGGTGCTGGAGCGACCCGACGAGGTCGCGGCCCTGCGGCGGCGCGCGGCGCAGCGGGCCCGCGAGCGCTTCGACTGGGAGGCGGTGGCGGACCGCTACGCCGCGCTGTTCCGCCGGCTGTCGGCGCGGTAGCGAGGCGCTGGCGCCCGGCTCCCAGGAGACCGTCGGTTTGAGGCGGAGCCTCGCCAGCAGCTAGAATCCCTCCGACGCGCTGTCGCCCAGGCCCGTAGAAGAAGACGACGGACTCCATGCTCAAGGAACGAGCACGCCTCCTCAACCTGTCGGTCTTCCTGCTCGACCTCGCCCTGGTGGCGGTGGCCTTCGTCGCCGCCCACTGGCTGCGCAGCGGGGTACTGCCGCGGCTCGCGCACGACGCTTTCCCCGGCCACCTGCTGCCGCTGAGCGAGTACCTGCCGCTGCTCCCGGTGGCGTTGGCCATCTGGGGAGGGCTGCTGCTCCACTCCGACGCCTACCGCTCGCATCGCACCGAGCCGCTGCTGCGCGAGGCCTGGAGCATCGTGCGGCTCTCCGGCGCCGCCCTGGTGATCTTCACCCTGGTGCTGTACGCCCTGCGCTTCGACGAGCAGGTGCTCGAGGACGACCGGGTGAGCCGCGCCTGGCTCGCCCTCTTCGGCCTGCTCACCTTCCTGCTCCTGCTGGGCGAGAAGATCGTGCTGCGCACCGCCTCGCGCTGGGTGCGCAGCCGCGGCTACAACTACCGCACCCTGCTCATCGTCGGCAGCGGGCCGGGAGCGGCTGCCATCGCCCGCTCCATCCAGGCCCACGACTACTGGGGGTTCCAGCTGCTGGGGTGCATCGCCGTCGAGGGCCAGCAGCCGGCCAGCGTCGCCGGCGTGCCGGTGCTCGGGCAGCCGCAGGACATCCCCCGCCTGCTCCAGGAGCACGTCGTCGACGACGTGATCTTCGCCGTCGGCCGCAAGGAGCTGGGGGAGATGGAGAACCTGGTGCTGGCGCTCGAAGAGCAGGGGATCCGCACCCTCTTCGCGCTCAACTTCTTCCCCCACTCGCTGGCCCGCGTCGAGCTGTCGGAGATCGACGGCGTGCCGCTGCTGACCTTCTCCACCGCCCCCACCAACCTGCTGCTGCTGCTGATGAAGCGGCTGCTGGACGTGAGCCTGGCCGCTCTGGTGCTGCTGCTCTCGCTGCCGGTGATCCTCGGCGTGGCGCTGGCCATCAAGCTCACCTCGGGGGGGAGCGTGCTGTTCCGCCAGACCCGCTGCGGCCTCAACGGACGCCGCTTCGTGCTGTACAAGTTCCGCACCATGGTCGAGGACGCCGAACGGCGTCGCACCGAGCTGCTGCACCTCAACGAGATGGACGGCCCGGTGTTCAAGGTGCGCAACGACCCGCGGGTGACGCGCCTGGGGCGGCTGCTGCGCCGCTTCAGTCTCGACGAGCTGCCGCAGCTGTGGAACGTGCTGCGCGGCGACATGAGCCTGGTGGGCCCGCGCCCGCCGATTCCCGAAGAGGTGGCCCAGTACGAGCGCTGGCAGCGCCGGCGCCTGTCGATGAAGCCCGGGCTGACCTGCCTGTGGCAGATCGGCGGCCGCAACGGAGTGCCCTTCCGCAGCTGGATCGAGCTCGACCTGGAGTACATCGATTCCTGGTCGCTGCTGCTCGACCTCAAGATCCTGCTCAAGACGGTGCCGGTGGTGCTCTCCGGGCGCGGCGCCTCCTGAAGCGGGCGGGCACGGAGGCCCGCCCCTACGACGGCGGGGTCGCCCCTACGACGGCGGGGAGCCCGCGGGCGGGTTGGCCAGCAGCTCGAGGGTGGTGCGGATCGCCGCCCGCAGCGGCCCGTCGTCGGCCACTCCGCGCCCGGCCACGTCGAAGGCGGTACCGTGATCCACCGAGGTGCGCAGGAACGGCAGGCCCAGCGTCCAGTTGGTGGCCTGCCCGCGGGAGGCGGTCTTGACCGCGATCAACCCCTGGTCGTGATAGAGCGCGAGCACCCAGTCGTACGCTCCGCCGCGGGCGCGGGCGAACAGCGAGTCGGGGCTCAGCGGCCCCTCGACGTCCACCCCCCGCCGCCGCGCCTCGCGCACCGCCGGGGCCAGGACCTCCCGCTCCTCGTCGCCGATCAGCCCTCCTTCGCCGGCGTGGGGATTGAGGCCGGCGAGGGCGATGCGGCCGCCGACGTTGCGGTGCAGGCACTCCAGCGCGGCGAGAACGGACGGCGTGTCGATCTCCTCCAGCGCCTGGCGCAGCGGCAGGTGGGCGCTCAGCAGCGCCACCTTCAGACCCGGGGCGAGGAACGCCATCAGGTAGTCGCGGCCGTAGCCCTGGAGGCCGCACGCCGCCGCCAGGTAGTCGGTGTGGCCGCGGAAGCCGGGCAGCAGATGGGTGGCGATCGACGCCTTGGAGACGGGCAGCGTCAGCAGCGCGTCGGCCACCCCGGTGTGGACCAGCTGCATGCCGAGGTCGACGGCGGCGATGGCCCCCGCCGCGTCGGCCGGGCCGGACGAGCCCGGGGTGACCCGGCGCCGCTCCTCCACCGGATCGATCACTCCCCCCCCGGCCGGCACGGCCGAGCGCTCGACCGCGGCGGGCAGCCGCGGCAGGCGCTCGCAGACCGCCGGGTCTACCGCCGCCGCCACCGCCTCGAGCGCCGCGAGCTCGCCGACGGCGAGCAGGGTACAGCCCTCCGGCGGCTCGGCCAGCGCCCGCAGCAGGAGCTCCGGACCGATGCCCGCGGGATCCCCCTGCGTCAGCGCCAGCACCGGGGTCTCGCGACGCCGGCTCAGCGCGATTCGCCGCGACCCGCGGTCGCCGCCGGGCTCGCCACCCGCCGCCGCCCTCGGCGCAGCTCCTCCTCCTTGAACATGTAGCGAATGCTGCGCTTGGGGATGAGCAGGTTGGGGCCGTCGTTGCGGTTCAGCTTGATGGCGCCCTTGTCGTACCACTCGATCCACCCCCGCAGCTCCTCGCCATCGCGGAGCACCACCACCATGGCCGTCTTGGCGGCCATCTGCTTGAGGTAGTAAAACTCCTCGGCGTTGGTCTGCTCGGGCGGGCTCTGCTTGCGGCGCACCGAGCGCGGGCCCATCTCTTTCTTCATTTCGGCCAGATCCGGCCGGATCAGCTTGCGATTCGCCATGCGTGCTCACGACGCCGCGGTGCGCGGCGCCCTCTTCTCTTGCTTGTAGCGTTCGTCCTCGTAGGCCAGGCAGCACAACAGCCGCCCGCACTGGCCCGAGATCTTCGACGGGTTGAGCGACAGGTTCTGCCGCTTGGCCATCTGGATCGAGATCGGCCGAAAGTCCTGGAGCCAGGTCGAGCAGCACAACGTGCGCCCGCAGATGCCGACGCCGCCGAGCAGCTTGGCCTCGTCACGCGCCCCCACCTGGACCATCTTGACCCGGGTCGAGAACCGCTGCGACAGGTCGCGCACCAGCTGCCGGAAGTCGACCCGCCCCTCGGAGGTGAAGTAGAACACCGCCGACCCCTTGTACAGCGGGAAATCGACGCGCGAGATCTTCATCTCCAGGCCCAGGTTGCGGGCGCGCTCCTGGCAGAAGCGCTTGCCCTGCGCCTCGTTCTCGCGCTGCCGCTCCCAGGCGGCGCCGTCGTCGCCCGAGGCGCCGCGCAGGATCTGCTGCGCGGAGGCTTTCTGGCACGGCTTGAACACCGGCATCGGCGATCTCTCGACGCGGCCGTAGCGGGGGCCCTCCTCCGTCTCCACCACCACCGCGTCGCCGGCCGCGAACGCGGTACCCGCGGTGGCGCAGAGGGTGAGGTTGGTCTCCTCGCCGAAACGCACGCCGACGAAGGTGTGCTCCACCGCCGTCGACATCCCCCTGAACTGACATCCGGAACATCCACCCATGCTTCGTCTCGTCTATCGCCACGGGGCATGGCCGCCGGCCCGCCCCTGGATACCCTCGGGGCCGGGCGCGCCCGTCGGGCCGTGCGCCGGCAACCCCCTCGGGTCTGATGTGTACGGAGTCTCGACTCGTGCTGCCCCCGGTGCGGCCGGGGTCGTTGTGGAGCGGCTCCGCGTCAGTATGGCACCGGCCTCCGAGAGGTGTCAACGAAGGGGCCGGGAGGTACATTCCGGCGGATGCGGACGACGGCACCGTTCGGGTGGCGGCGCCGACCCGGCCGTTACGGGTCGCGTCGGCCGCTGCCGACCCCTCATGCACCGCGTTCCAGGACCGCGCGGCCGATGTCGCGGCGCAGGATCTTGCTCGGCCAGTCGATCAGCTGGGCACCGGCGTAGGCCCGGCGCAGCGCCTCGCGCAGGGTGGCGCCGCTGGCGCAGACGTTCAGCACCCGCCCTCCCGCGGCCACCACCTGGCCGTCCCGTAGCGCGGTGCCGGCGTGGAACACCTGCACGCCCTCGAGCGCCCGCGCCGCGGCGAGGCCGGCGATCGGCTCCCCCTTGACCGGCTTGGCGGGGTATCCGCGGCTGGCCAGCACCACGCAGGCGGCCGCCTCCTTGCGCCACTGCAGGCGGCCGACCCCGAAGCTGCCGTGGGCGCCGCTCGACAGCACCGGCGCCAGGTCGTCCTCGAGGCGCAGCAACAGGGCCTGCGCCTCGGGGTCGCCGAAGCGCACGTTGAACTCGAGCACCTGGGCGCCTTCCGCGGTGAGGATCAGGCCGGCGTAGAGGACGCCGCGCAGCGGCCGATTCTCCGCCGCCATGCCCTCGACGGTGGGGCGGATCACGGTCTCCAGGATCCCCGCCGCCAGGTCCTTCTCCAGCACCCCGGCGGGGCTGTGGGCGCCCATGCCGCCGGTGTTGGGGCCGGTGTCCCCCTCCCCCAGCCGCTTGTAGTCGCGGCAGATGGCGAGCGGCAACATCCGCTCCCCGTCGCAGAGCACCATGAAGGACACCTCCTCGCCCTCGAGGAAGCGCTCCACCACCACCCGGTCGCCGGCGGCGCCGAAGCGCCGATCGCCGAAGAAGGTGTCGAGCGCGGCGGCGAGCTCCGCCGCGTCGGCGGGGATCAGCACCCCCTTGCCGGCGGCCAGCCCGTCGGCCTTGAGCACCACCGGCATGCCCAGCTCGGCGGCCGCCGCCGCCGCCTCGTCGCGCGAGTGGGCCACCGCGAAGGGGGCGGTGGGGATGCCGTGACGATCCATGAACAGCTTCGCGTAGACCTTGCTCGACTCCAGCTCCGCCGACGCCTGGCTGGGGCCGAAGACCGCCAGCCCGCGATGGGCGAGCTCGTCGGCGAGGCCGAGGGCCAGCGGCAGCTCGGGCCCCACCACCGTCAGGTCGATGGCGAGGTCGGCGGCGAAGCTCGCCAGCTGGTGGATCTCCTCGGCCTGCACCGGCACCAGATCGGCGATTTCGGCGATGCCCGGGTTGCCCGGCGCGCAGTAGAGCTCCGTCACCTGCGGGCTCTGCCGCAGCTTCCAGCACAGCGCGTGCTCCCGTCCGCCCCCGCCCACTACCAGGACCTTCATCCGCTCCTCCGGCCGGCGGCGTCCACGGCCGCCACCGTCATCACGTCCACGATGTCCTCGCTGGAACAGCCTCGCGACAGATCATGTACCGGAGCGGCCAGCCCTTGCAACAGCGGGCCGACGGCGCGCGCCCGCGCCAACCGCTCGGTCAGCTTGTAGGCGATGTTGCCGGCGTCGAGGTCGGGGAAGACCAGGACGTTGGCGCGGCCGCCCAGGCCCCCCCCCGGCGCCTTGCGCGCCGCCACCTCGGGGACCAGCGCCGCGTCCGCCTGCAGCTCACCGTCGAACAGGAAGCCCACCCGCCGTGCGCGCAGGGCCTCCACCGCCTGACGCACCTTGGCCACCCGGGGGTGGCCGGCGCTGCCGTGGGTGGAGAAGGAGAGCAGGGCGACTCGCGGCTCGTCGCCGAGCAGCACCCGGCAGCTGTCGGCGGCGGCCTCGGCGATGTCGGCCAGCTGCTCGGGGTCGGGATCGGGCACCACCCCGCAGTCGCTGTACACCAGCCCGGTGCCGTCGGCGAGCACCATCAGGAAGCAGGAGGAGATCAGCGACAACCCCGGCCGCGGACCCACCGCCCGCAGCGCGGCCCGCACGGTCTCGGCGGTGGTGGCCACCGCCCCCATCACCGCCCCCTCGGCGTGCCCGGCGGCCACCAGCAGGGCGGCGTGGTGGAGGGGCTCGGCGGCCAGCGAGGCGGCCTCGTCGGCGGGCAGGCCGCGCGCGCCCAGGCGCCGCCGCAGCAGCTCGGCCAGCTCCTCCCGCGCCGGGCTGGACGCGGGATCCACCACCTCCACCGCGAGCTCGATCCCGGCGGCGGCGGCAACCGCGCGCACCGCTGCCGGCTCGCCGAGCAGCAGCGGCCGGCACAGACCCTCCTCGGCGGCGCGGTGCGCCGCCACCACCACGCGCGGATCGGCGCCCTCGGGCAGGACGATGCGCGCCCCGCTGCCGACCGCGCGGCGGCGCAGCGCCGCCAGCGGATCCCCGCCGCCCGTCGCCTCGCGTGGCGCCCCGGCCAGGCCGCGCCCCACCGGGTCAGCCGGCGTGGACCGTCGCCGCGGTCAGCGCCCGCAGCGCCGCCTCGACGTCCGCGATCAGCGAATCGGGAGTGGACGCTCCCGCCGTCACCCCCACGCAGTCGACGCCGGCGAACCACTCCGCCTGCAGGTCCTCCGGCCCGTGCACCAGGTAGCTCGGCTTGCGGCGGCTGCAGATCTCCCACAAGTGGCGGGTGTTGGCGCTGCGGCGACCGCCGATCACCACCACCGCGCCGACTTCCGGGTCCGCGGCGAGCGCCGTTGCCGCCTCCTGGTTCTCCTTGGTGGCGTAGCAGATGGTATCGGTGCGCGACGCCTGGCGCGCGCGGGACTCGACGGCGCGCGCCACCTCCTCGTACTCGTCGGCGTTGAGCGTGGTCTGGTAGAGGATGCGCACGCCGGGATAGCGGCTCCAATCCACCCGCTCCGCCTCCTCGACGGTGCTCAGCACGTGGTACTGCTGCGGGTCGAGGTCGCGGGTATAGCCGATCACCTCGCGGTGCCGCGGGTCGCCGATGAACACCAGGTGAAGGCCCCGCTCGAGCGCCTCGCGGGCGTCGTCGTGGACGTCGTAGACGAAGGGGCAGGTGGTGTCGAGCACCTTGAGGCCGCGGCGCCGCGCGGTGTGGAGGAAGGACGGCGGCACGCCGTGGGCCGAGAACACCACCGTGCCGTCGCCCACCTCGTCGAGGGACTCGACGGTGCGCATGCCGAGGGCCTCGAGCTCGGCGACCACCCTCTCGTTGTGGACCACCTGCCCGAGGATCGCCCCCCGGCCGCCGCCGGCGGCGTACTTGCGGACCTCGCGGTCGGCGATGCGGACCCCGGCGCAGAAGCCGTACTTGGCGGCGCGCTTGAGCTTCATGAGGGCGCCGTCTCGTCCTCCAGCACGTGGCGCAGGGCGCCCTCGAAGCCGGGATCGCGCTCGAGGATCGGCCCCATGCGCTTCCACACCAGGCGGCCGTGGCGGTCGAAGAGGAAATTCGCCGGCAGCGCCCGAGCGCCGAATGCGCCCATGGCGCGGCTGCCGGGGTCGAGCAGCACCGGGTAGGCGAGCTCGAGCTGCTCGACCAGCTTGCGCACCTGACCCTCGGCCCGCTTCTTGTCGACGCTCACCCCCACCACCACCAGCTCCTGGTGCTCGCTCGCCAGCCGCGCCAGGTGCGGAATCTCCTGGCGGCAGGGCAGGCACCAGGTGGCCCACAGGTTGACCAGCAGCGGCCGGCCGGCGTAGGCGCTCAGCTCCACCTCCTGCCCCGCGAGATCGATGGCGGAGTAGTCGGGCCGCAACGAGCCCTGCTGACCGTCCCAGGGGCGGGGCGCCGCCCGCGGATGCTGGTCGGGCGCGGGTGAGGCGGCGAGCAGGAACAGAGCGGCGAGGCCGCCGATCCCCAGCGCGAGCAGCCGAAGCTGCCCGCGGCGATCAGATCGCTTCACCGGCGTCCTCCATCTCCTCGTCCGCCGTCCCCTCTTCGTCCATCATGCCCTCGTCACCGGGGGCGGGCGCCATCTCGCCTTCTACCAGCTCGATGACGCCGCAGGCGAGGCGGTCGCCGGCGTGGCCCGAAGGCTGGGTGCTGCAGTCGTCCCGGTCGGCGTGCAGGACCACCGCCTTGCCGAGCACCGAGCTCGCGCCCTCGCGCAGCGAGATCATGTCGCTGGTCACGTCGAGATTGCCCATTCCCTGCGCGTCGATGTCGATGTTGCCCAGGTCTCCGGCGTGGTGCTGGGCGTCGTCGGGGCAGCCGTGCGGCGCCCCGGTGGGGTCGAAGTGGTCGCCTGCGGAGCTGAAGTCCGGCGCGCTGCAGTCGCCGGTCTGGTGGATGTGGAAGCCGTGAAGGCCGGGACCGTCGACGCCGCTGACCCGGGCGACGATCTGCACCTGGCCGTTCTGCTGGGTGAGGCTCACCGCGCCGGATATCCCGCTCCCCTCGCGCCCCTCGAGGGTGGCCGCGGCGATGATCGGCCGCGCCGTCTCCTCCTCCATCGCCGACTCCGGCCGGGCGGCCGCCGTCTCCTGCGGGCTCACGATCGGCTCTTCGGATTCCTGACAGCCCGCCAGCAGCAGGGCCGCGGCCGTCAGCATGACGCTCGATACTCTGCGCAACATGTCGTGGTCCTCCTTGACCCCCGGCCCTCGCAAGGACCGGGCCAAGACCCCATTCTATCCCCTGCCCGGCCGCCGCGCCGCGCCGCCCCCCGACCCGCTCCCCCCCTCGCCGTTGGGCACCAGCTCGAGCCGGACGTTGGCCCAGCCGCGTTCGACCTTGATCTGCACCGGGGTGGCGGCCGCGTCGTCGGCCAGCCAGAGGTCGAGGCCGCCCTTCCACAACCGCTCCCCCGGCAGCTGAACGCCCTGTACCTTGTAGTGCGTGGTGGCGTAGGTGCCGGCCGGCACGGTGATGCTCTCCTCCCCGACCCGGCGCACCACCACCGGGTACACCTTGCCGTCCGACCAGATGCGCAGCCGCAGCGAGCCCTTGGGGCGCTGGTGCCGGATGCGCTGGATGCCGGCGGCGATGTCGACGACGTCTCCCTGCTCGACCTCCTCCCACCGGGACTTCTCCTTGTTGCGGTAGCGGTAGGACGTCCACGCCTCCTGCGTCTCGCCGGCGGCGTCGGTCCGCGAGCCGTAGAGGTAGAACTCCCCATCCCCGCCTTGCGGCGAGGTGATCTCGAGCTCCGTCACCGTGCCCCCTGCCTCGGGGGAGCGACGGAGCTCGCCCCGCCCCTCGCCCGGCAGCACCAGCCCCGCCACCCGACCCAGCAACCCGCGCAACGACCAGTGGTAGCGCAAGGTCTCCGCCTGGCGCTGGGCGGCGGCCGGGGCGGGAAGCAGCAGCAATCCCGCCAGCAGCGCCGGCCGCACGCACCGCAGCCAGCGGCTAGTCGTCGAGGCGCAGCGCGACGCCCTGCGCGTGCGCCGCGGCGAGCCGTGCGGCGGCGCGGGAGAGGAGCTCGGTGAGGTGGTCGTCGGTTCGTACATGGGCGCCGCCGAGGGTGACGGTGGCGCGGATGTCGTGGCCATCCACCACCACCCGCATCGACAGGAGGTCGTGCAACACGCGCTCCAACGCCGCTTGCGCACCCTCGGCATCACATACCAACACCAGGAGGAACCGATCTCCTTCCCACCGCGCCGACCAGTCGCTGCCGCGCAGCAGCTGTTCGAGGCGGCGCGCCACCGCCTCCATCAGCCGATCGGCGATGCTCTCGCCGTGGCGGGCGCGGACTTCGGCTAGGTCGTCGACGTCGAGCAGCGCCACGCTGAGCGGCAAGTGGTCGCGCTGCGCCAGGCTGACGGTCTGACGCAGGCGCTCCAGGGTCTCGCCGCGGCTGGGCAACCCCGTCAGCGGGTATCGCGCCGAGGCCTGCGCCAGCGCCGCGTCCCGTTGCGCCATCAGCTCGAGGATGCGGCTCGCGTGGTGCCCCAGCCGCCCGGCCGCGTCCGCCCGCCCGGGCGCCGACCGGGGCACGCCCGTACCCTCCAGGCGGCGGTCCAGGGCGTGCTCGGCCTCGGCCAGCGGGCGCAGCATGGCGCGCAGGAAGAGCGCCAGCAGCACCGCGCCGATCAGCAGCCCGACCGCCAGGGCCGGGCCGGGCGGCGCACCGCTGCGGCGCGCCACCCAGGCCGCCGCGACCGCCGGCAGCGCCACCGCCAGCCAGCCCCCGAGGAGCAACTTGCCGTGGTAGGTGCGCGGCCAGCCGAGCCCCTGCCAGCGCCGGTGCAACCCGCGCGCAGAGACGGAAGGCGCCGCGGCCGCCTCGCCGCGATCGTCGGATCCAGGCATGGCAGGCGCGACGATTATCGCACGGGGGTCACGGCCCGCGGCGCACGGTGCGGTGCCCGCGGCCCTCCTCCCCCTACTCGGTCGTCACCGGCTGCTCGCGCTCCTCGAGGGCGGCGAGCAGGGTGTGCCAGGCGAGAGTGGCGCACTTGACGCGCATGGGGTACTCCCGTACCCCCGCCAGCACGGCGGGCTTGCCGAGGCGCTCCTCGGCGCTCTCGGCCGCGCCCCCACGGGTGAGCAGCTCGCGGAACGCCGCCACCATCTCCCGCGCCTCCTCCACCGTGCGCCCGCGCACCGCCTCGGTGAGCAGCGACGCGGAGGCGGTCGAGATGGCGCAGCCGCTGCCCTGGAAGGCGACGTCCGCGACCCGCCCCTCCGCGAGGTCGAGATAGAGGGTGATGGTGTCGCCGCACAGCGGGTTGTCCCCCTCGGCGCGGCGGTCCGCGTCGGGGATCTGGCGCAGGTTGCGCGGGCGCTTGCAGTGGTCCAGGATGATCTCCTGGTAGAGGTGGGTGAGGTCGGACATGGGTGGGGCGGCCGCGCCACCTCAAGCGAAGAGGCGCCGCGCCTTGTCGACGCCGGCGACCAGGGCGTCGGCCTCGGCGCGGGTGTTGTAGAGGGCGAACGAGGCGCGGGTGGTGGCGACCAGGCCGTAGCGCTCCATCAGCGGCTGGGCGCAGTGGTGGCCGGCGCGCACCGCCACCCCGTCGCTGTCGAGCACGGTGCCGACGTCGTGGGCGTGGGTGCCGTCGAGCACGAACGACAGCACCGGCGCCTTGTCCGGCGCGGTGCCGACCAGGCGGATGCCGGGGACCGCCGCCAGCCGCTCGCTGGCGTAGCCCAGGAGGTCCCGCTCGTGCGCCGCGATCCGCTCCACCCCCAGCGCGTCGAGGTAGTCGAGCGCCGCGGCGAGGCCCACCGCGCCGGCGACGTTGGGGGTGCCGGCCTCGAAGCGGGCCGGCGGCGCGGCGAACTCGCTGCCGGCGAAGCGGACGCGGCGGATCATCTCGCCGCCCCCCTGGAACGGCGGCATCGCCGCCAGCAGCTCGCCGCGCCCCCACAGCGCGCCGATGCCCATCGGGCCGTACGCCTTGTGCCCGGAGAAGGCGTAGAAGTCGCACCCCAGGGCCTGCACGTCCACCGCCAGGTGGGGCGCCGCCTGCGCCCCGTCGACCACCACCGCCGCCCCCGCCCGGTGGGCCCGGCGGGCGATCTCCGCCACCGGGTTGACGGTGCCCAGGGCGTTGGAGACGTGGGTCACGGCGACCACCCGGGTACGGGGGCCGAGCAGGCGGTCGTAGGCGTCGAGGTCGAGGCTCCCGGCATCGTCCACCGGCACCGGCACCACCCGCGCGCCGGCCTCGGCGCACACCAGCTGCCAGGGGACGATGTTGGAGTGGTGCTCCATCTCGGTGACCAGCACTTCGTCCCCCGGCTCGAGTCGCGGCCGGGCGAAGCTGCGGGCCACCAGGTTGATCGCCTCGGTGGTGCCGCGCAGGAACACCACCTCCGCCGGCTCGGCGGCGCCGAGGAAGCGCGCCACCCGCATGCGGGCGCTCTCGTAGGCGGCGGTGGCGCGCTCGGCCAGCAGGTGCACGCCGCGGTGCACGTTGGCGTTGGCGGTGCGGTAGAAGCCCTCCATCGCCGCCAGCACCACCTCCGGCTTCTGCGCCGAGGCGGCGTTGTCGAGGTAGGCGAGCGCTCTCCCCCGCGCCTGCATGGCGAGGATCGGGAAGTCGCGCCGCACCTGCTCGACGTCGTAGGCGAGGGCGGCAGTGGCGGCGGCGGGGGTGGTCATATCGCCTGCCGCACCACCTCCCCCTTGGGCAGGCGGTGGAAGAGGAACTCCTCGAGGTCGCGGCGCACCGATTCGACCTTGACGCGATCGACGATGTCGCGGGCGAAGGCGTAGGTGAGCAGCGAGCGCGCCGCCTCCTCGCCGATGCCGCGCGAGCGCAGGTAGAACACCGCTTCCTGGTCGAGCTGGCCGACGGTCGAGCCGTGGGTGCACTTGACGTCGTCGGCGAAGATCAGCAGCTGCGGGTTGGTGTTGACCAGCGCCTCCGGCGACAGCAGCAGGTTGCGGTTGGTCTGCTTGGCGTCGGTCTTCTGCGCCCCCTTGTGGACGTGGATGAGGCCGTTGAACACCGCCCGCGAGCGCCCCTCCAGGATCCCCTTGTACAGCTCGTGGCTGTCGCAGTGGGGGGCGGCGTGCTCGACCCACATGTGGGTGTCGACGTGCTGGCGCTCCTTGGTCAGGTAGAGGCCGTTGAGGATGGCGTCCACGCCCTCGCCGGCGAGCACCGCGCGCACGTCGTTGCGCACCAGCAGGCCGCCGGTGAGGATCGAGTGCGACGACAGGTGGGCCGCCCGCTCGCAGCGGAACTGCTGCAGCGCCACGTGGTAGGCGGCGAAGCTCTCCTGGCTGAGACGGTAGTGGTCGACCACCGCCGCCTCGCCCGCCACCACCTCGGTCACCGGGCAGGTGAAGGTGGTGCCGCCGCCCACCGTGCCGTAGCTCTCGACCACCGTCAGCTGGCTCGCCTCCTCGGCGACGATCAGCGTGCGCGGGGCGTTCATCCGCGGCTCGCCGTCGCCGGGGCCGGAGGCGACGTAGAGCAGCTGCAGCGGCCGCTCGGCGACCACGCCGCGGGGGGCGTGGACGCAGGCGCCGTCGGCGAACAGCGCCGTGTTGAGGGCCACGAACGGCTGCTCGGCGAAGCTCGCGTGGGCGCCGAGATGGTCGACCACCGCGTCGCTGCCGTCGGCCAGCGCCGCCGCCAGGCTGCCCACGTGCAGGCGCTCGGGCAGCCCCTCGAGACGCGACAGCTGCGGCGCGAAGTGGCCGTCGACGAACACCAGCCGCGGCATGCCCTCGAAGGTGAAGGGGAGGATCTGCTCCTCGCGCACCACCGCGCCCGGGGCGGCCAGCGCGAAGCGGGTGCGGGCCAGCGCGCCGACGTTGGTGAAGCGCCAGTCCTCCTGGCGCATGGAGGGGAAGCCGAGCTCGGCGAAGCGGGCGATGGCCTGGCGGCGCAGGCGCGCCAGCCGCTCGGGCTCGCGGCGCGGCGCCGCCGCCCGCTCCTCGAAGGCGACGAGCCAGGGGCTGCGGTCCTCGGCGACGGCGGCCGTCGTCACGCCGGGGCTCCGACGGGCGCCGACTGCCGGGCCTCCTCCTCCAGCCAGCCGTAGCCCTTCTCCTCGAGCTCGAGGGCCAGCTCCTTGCCGCCGGTGCGCACGATGCGGCCGTCGACCATCACCTGCACCACGTCGGGGACGACGTAGTCGAGCAGCCGCTGGTAGTGGGTGATGACCAGGAAGCCGCGGTCCGGCGAGCGCAGCTGGTTGACGCCGTCGGCGACG
>DATKEH010000238.1:0-4529 GCA_035546355.1 Thermoanaerobaculia bacterium | reverse complement strand
GGTGCGCGAGAGGATGACGTCGAGCGGCGCGACGAAGGCCTCGCCGCGCTCGCCGGCGGTCGCCGCCTCCCGCAGCACCACGTAGAGCCTGCCCACGATGCGCTGGTGCCGCACGTTCGGCGACGGCGTCACGACGTGCTCTCCGTCGACCAGCTCGTGGCGCTGGCCGTCGTCCGGGAACAGCTCGTAGTCCTCGACGGTGAGCTTGAGATGGCTCTGCGGCATGGTGTGCACTCCGGCTCCCTCCATGTTGGCACGGTCGGCGGCTCCATGGTGCGAAGCCCCTCGGGGCGGCTGCGGGAGGGGCAGGCGGGAGTAAGATCCGGCGCAGGACTCGGGGAGATGCGATGCACGAGGCGGCTGGTGAGGGTCTCCCGCCTGACGGTGCCCGAGTGCGCCGAGGCGCTGGGCGTGTCGGGGGCGAGGGTGGAGCCCGAGTGGGCCGCGGCACCGGTCTGGCTGCGCCGCGGGAGGGCGGCGGAGGGGGGCGCGGTTGAGTGACCCGCCCGCGGAGGTCGGCCTGACGGCCGGCGCCACCGTCGCCCACTACCGCATCGTCCGGCGGCTGGGCGCGGGCGGCATGGGCGAGGTGTGGTTGGCCCACGACCAGACCCTGAACCGGCAGGTGGCGCTCAAGTTCCCCGCCGTGGCGCTGCTCGGCGACCCGGACACGCGCCACCGCCTGCTGCGCGAGGCGCGCGCCGCCGCCGCGCTGCGCCACCCCGCGGTCTGCCGGGTCTTCGAGCTCGGTCAGGTCGAGGGGCGTGACTTCATCGCCATGGAGTACCTCGAGGGGGAGACGCTGGGCGACCGGCTGGCTCGCGGGCCGGTGCCGCCGCGGCAGGCGCTGTCCTGGGGGGCGGCGATCGCCGCCGCCCTGGAGGAGGCCCACGACAAGGGGATCGTGCACCGCGACCTCAAGCCGGGCAACGTCGTCGTCACCCCGCAGGGGGAGGTCAAGGTGATGGACTTCGGCCTCGCGCGGGCGCTGCCGGGGCGCGGCGGGCAGGCCGACGAGGCGACCATGACGGCGGGCCTCACCGCCGCCGGCATGGCGGTCGGCACGCCGGGGTACATGGCGCCCGAGCAGCTCAGGGGGCAGGAGGTCGACGAGCGGGCGGACCTGTGGGCGCTGGGCTGCGTGCTCTACCAGCTACTCACCGGCGAGCGCGCCTTCCCCGGCCCGTCGGTGGCGGAGGCCGCCGGGGCGACGCTGAACCTGGAGCCGGACTGGGAGAGGCTGCCGGCGGCGACGCCGCTGGAAGCGCGGCGGCTGCTGGCGCGCTGCCTGCGCAAGGACCCGGGGCAGCGGCTACGCCACGCCGGCGACGCGCGGCTGATGCTCGAGGAGGCGCTGCGCGACGAGCCGGCGCCCGGGCTGGCGGCGGCGGCGGCGCCCACCGGGCGGCCCGGCTGGCGACAGCGCGCCGGCTGGCTGGCGGCCGGGCTGGGGCTGGGCCTCGTCGCCGCCCTCGCCGTGGCGTGGGCGTCGAGGTCGACACCGTCCGAGGACCCGGCCGCGGCGCGGCCGGTGCGCTTCGAGCTCCCGCCGCCCGAAGGGGGGTCGTTCGTCCTATCGCTGGCCGAGGCGGTCAGCCTGGCGGTGTCCCCCGACGGTGGCAGGATCGCGTTCGTAGCCGTGGGGGCCGAGACGCGATCGCCGCAGATCTGGTTGCGCGCCCTCGACGAGCTCGCGGCGCGCCCCGTGCCGGGCACCGAGGGCGCCTCCTCGGTCTTCTGGTCGCCGGACGGTCGCAGCCTCGGGTTCTTCAGCGCCGGGCGGCTGCGGCGCGTGGGGCTCGCCGGCGAGGCGCCGGTGGTGCTCTGCGAGACCCCCTCGGGGCTGGGGCTGGCCGGCAGCTGGGGGGGCGACGCGATCGTCTTCGTCACCGTGTTCGGGGAGCGGATCTACCGCGTCTCGCCCGATGGGGGCGACGCGGTCGAGTTACTGGTGCCGGACCTCGACCGCGGCGAGGCGAAGGTCCAGTGGCCCTGGTTCCTGCCCGATGGGAAGCGTTTCCTCTACCTGGCCACGCGGAGCGACCGGAGCGCGGAGCTGCGGCTGGCGGATCTGCGGGGGGAGAGCTGGCCGGTGGGGCCGATCGGCTCGCGGGTCGAGGTGGTCGACCCGGGGCTCGTCGTGTCGGTGCGCGAGGGGGCGCTGATCGCGCAGCGCTTCGACGCCGAGCGCGGAGAGCTGGCCGGCACGCCCGTCGCCCTCGCTACCCAGGTGCGGAATTTCGAGACGACGCGAGGAGCGGGGTTCGCGACCTCCCGCACCGGCACCCTGGTCTACGGTGCCGACTACGACCGCCATCGTCTGGGCTGGTTCGACACTTCGGGCCAGCACCTGGGTGGGGTGGGAGAGCCATACACCGGCATGTCGGTGGCGATCGCCCCCAACGCCAGGCGGGCGGTGATCGACAGGATGCGGCCGGACATCGGCACCTGGGACCTGTGGATGCTCGATCTCGTGCGCGGCGTCGAGAGCCGCCTCACCTCGGACCGGGCCACCGAGTCGAGCGGCCGCTGGCTCCCCGACGGCGCGTCGATCGTCCATCAGTCCTCCCGCGCCTTCCCGCCCCTGCTGGTCCGGCTCGACCTCGCCACCGGCCGCGAGGAGGATCTGCTGTCGGTGCCGGGCGCGTTCCTGGTGCCGGCCGCCGTCACCCCGGACGCCCGAGAGCTGCTGTTCCTGCAGCGTCCACTGACCGGGGGATTCGAGCTGTGGCGACTGCCGCTCGCCGGCGGCGGCGCCCCTTCGCGTCTCCTGCGCCCCGGCCTCAACGTCTCGGGGGCGGTGCTGTCGCCCGACGGACGGCTGCTGGCGTACGTCGCGGCGGAGTCCGGGCGGGCCGAGGCCTACGTGCGTCCGCTCCTCGGCCCGGCGGAGGCGGTGCGCGTTTCCGTCGACGGCGCCCGCCTCGTCCGCTTCGCTCCCGGCGGGGACGGCTTGTACTTCACCACTCCGGACCGGCGCCTGATGGTGGCGCCGATCGCCGCCGGCCCGGAGCTGACGGTGGGGGCGCCGCGGCTGCAGTTCCCCCTGCCCGCTCTCGGCTGGACGGCCTTCGACGTGGCGCCCGACGGGCGGTTCCTGGCGCTGGTGCAGGAGCTCGACTCCAGCCAGGCCCCGCTGACGGTGGTGACCCACGCGGTGGCCGCTGGCAGGGGAGAGGTCCGCCGGCCCGCGGCGGAGGGGGGCGCGGTTGAGTGACCCCGCGGAGGTCGGCCTGACGCCCGGCGCCACCGTCGCCCACTACCGCATCGTCCGGCGGCTGGGCGCGGGCGGCATGGGCGAGGTGTGGCTGGCCCACGACCAGACCCTCGACCGGCAGGTGGCGCTCAAGTTCCCGGCCGCGGCGCTGCTCGGTGACCCGGACACGCGCCAACGCCTGCTGCGCGAGGCGCGCGCCGCCGCCGCGCTGCGCCACCCCGCGGTCTGCCGGGTCTTCGAGCTCGGTCAGGTGGACGGCCGCGACTTCATCGCCATGGAGTACCTCGAGGGGGAGACCCTGGGCGAGCGCCTGGCCCGCGGGCCGGTGCCGCCGCGGCAGGCGCTGTCCTGGGGGGCGGCGATCGCCGCCGCCCTCGAGGAGGCCCACGACAAGGGGATCGTGCACCGCGACCTCAAGCCGGGCAACGTCGTCGTCACCCCGCAGGGGGAGGTCAAGGTGATGGACTTCGGCCTCGCGCGGGCGCTGCCGGGGCGCGGCGGGCAGGCCGACGAGGCCACCATGACGGCGGGCCTCACCGCCGCCGGCATGGCGGTCGGCACGCCGGGGTACATGGCGCCCGAGCAGCTCAGGGGGCAGGAGGTCGACGAGCGGGCGGACCTGTGGGCGCTGGGCTGCGTGCTCTATCAGCTGCTCACCGGCGAGCGCGCCTTCCCCGGCCCGTCGGTGGCGGAGGCCGCCGGGGCGACGCTCAACCTGGAGCCGGACTGGGAGAGGCTACCGGCCGACACGCCGCTGGAAGCCCGGCGGCTGCTGGCGCGCTGCCTGCGCAAGGACCCGGGGCAGCGGCTGCGCCACGCCGGCGACGCGCGGCTGATGCTCGAGGAGGCGCTGCGCGACGAGCCGGCGCCCGGGCTGGCGGCGGCGGCGGCGGTGGCCCCTGCGGAGCGCCGTGGGTGGCGGGATCCCAGGTGGGCGGCGGCGGCCCTGCTGGTCGTCCTGGCCGGAGCCGGCGGCTGGTGGCTCGCCCGCTCCTCGCCGGCCGCGGCGCCGCGCCCGGTCGAGTTCCTGCTCGCACCGCCGCAGGGCACCGAGCTGTCGACCTGGGTGGAGGAGCACGCGCTGGCGCTGTCGCCGGACGGCCGATCCCTGGCCTTCGTCGCCGCCGGCGACGAGGGGAGCCGGCTCTTCGTGCGATCCTTCGCCGAGCTGTCGCCGGCGCTCGTCGCCGGCTCGTCCGGCGCCTCCTCGCCCTTCTGGTCCCCCGACGGCCGGTGGCTGGCGTTCTTCGCCCGCGGCCAGCTGTGGAAGGTACCCGCGGCAGGCGGCACGCCGAGCAGCATCTGCCCGGTC
>DATKEH010000237.1:0-3892 GCA_035546355.1 Thermoanaerobaculia bacterium | reverse complement strand
GCGGCGAGCAGCAGCACCAGCAGCATCCCCGCCGCCGCCAGCAGGGCGGTCCGCGGCGCACCGCGCCGGCCCCGCGGTGCGAGCCGCCGCAGGTCGGCGAGCAGGGCCTCGGAGCTCGCGTAGCGCTGCTCGGGGTCCTTGGCCAGCAGGCGCTCGAGGATCGCGTCCCAGGCGGGATCCACGGCCGGCCGGCGACGCGACGGCGGCCCCGGGTCGTGCCGCAGCACCGCCGACAGCAGCTCGATCGAGCTGCCGCCGGTGAAGGGGCGCTCGCCGGTGAGCATCTCGTAGAGCACCGCGCCGAGGGCGAAGAGGTCGGAGCGGGCGTCGACGCGGCGCCCCGCGGCCTGCTCCGGCGACATGTACGCCGGCGTCCCCATCACGGCGCCGGTGTGGGTCTTGGCGAGCTCGGTCTCGGTGACCATCTCGTCCGAGCCGCCCATCGGGGGCAGGCGCTTGGCGAGGCCGAAGTCGAGGATCTTGAGCCGCCCCTCTTCGGTGACCATGACGTTGGCGGGCTTCAGATCGCGGTGGACGATGCCGCGGCGGTGGGCGGCGGCGAGCGCCTCGGCGAGCTCCACGGCCCAGGGGAGGACGCGCTGCGGTGGCAGCGGACCGCGCCGCTGCAGGCTGGCCAGGCTCTCCCCCTCCACCAGCTCCATGGCGATGAAGTCGACCCCGTCGGACTCCCCGACCTCGTAGATGGTGACGATGCCGGGGTGGTTGAGGGCGGAGGCGGCGCGGGCCTCGGCGAGCAGCCGGCGGCGATGCTCCTCCTCGTAGGCCGCCACCGGCAGGGTCTTGAGCGCCACCGTGCGCTGCAGCGCCAGGTCGCGGGCGCGGTAGACCTGCCCCATGCCTCCGGAGCCGAGCTCCTCGAGGACCTCGAAGTGCGACAGCTGGCGTCCGATCACCTGGCGTCATTGTACGCGGGATGAGGTGGAGCGGCGTCCGTGCTAGCCTGCGCGCGGGCCATGCCGATCGTCGAGCGCGACCCCTGGCGGGAGCAGTACTTCGCCGGCGTCGCCTGCCCCGAGGACCTGATCGTCCCCACCGACGACGAGCACGCCTGGGAGCTCTACCCGCAGCATCGCTGGGTCTACAACAAGCTGCTGGTGGCGGAGTCCCAGGGGCTCGCGGCGGCGCCCCACGGCGTCCCGCCGCGCCGCTTTCCCGTCTTCTCCAAGCCGATCTACAACCTCCACGGCATGGGGGTCGGCGGCCGCGTGGTGGAGGCCGCCGACGAGCTCGCGCTGTCCTTCGAGGCCGGCCACATGTGGATGGAGCTGCTCGCCGGCGAGCACGTCTCGACCGACGTGGCGGTGATCGGCGGGGAGCCGCGCTGGTGGCGCCACACGGTGGCCAAGCCGCTCGGCGAGGGGATGTTCGACTACTGGACGGTGGAGGCGGCGGCAAGGCCGGAGCTCGAGGCCTACTGCGGCCAGTGGCTGGGCGCGCACCTCGGCGCCTACACCGGCTTCGTCAACCTCGAGACGCTCGGCGGCCGCATCGTCGAGGCCCACCTGCGCTTCGCCGACCAGTGGGTCGACCTCTACGGCGGGGCCGCCTGGGTCGAGAGCGTGGTGCGGCTCTACCGCGACGGAGCGTGGCGCTTCGACGACAGTGGCCGGCGCGGCGGCTACAGCGTGGTGCTGTTCGGCGCGCACGGGCCGCAGTACCGCCATCCGCCGCCCGGGATCGTCGCCGAGCTGCTGGCCAAGCCCGCGATCTCCAGCCTGCAGATCACCTTCCACCAGGGGCTGCCCGCCGCCGCCCACGCCATGCCCCCGGGCGGCTTCCGGCTGGCGATCATCAACTGTTGGGACCTCGAGGCGGGGCTCGAGGCGCGGTCGAGGCTGGCGCTGCGCTTCTGGTCGACGCCGCACCGGCTGCGCCGGCGCCACCCCCAGGCCGGGACAGGGGGCGATGAGACCTCGTCGCTCTGAGGCGCGGCGGCGCTAGCCATGCGCGTCGTCGAGTCCTTCCCGCACCCGGTGCGGGAGATCGAGAACAGCTGGATTCCCATGCCCGATGGCGGCCGCCTCGCCGCCCGCACCTGGCTGCCCGCGGGCGCCGAGTCGGCGCCGGTGCCGGCGATCCTCGAGTACATCCCCTATCGCAAGCGCGACTTCACCCGCGGCCGGGACGAGCCGATGTACCGCTACTTCGCCGGCCACGGCTACGCCGCGGTGCGGGTCGACCTGCGCGGTTCCGGCGACTCCGACGGGGTACTGGTCGACGAATACAGCGAGCAGGAGCTCGCCGATGCCGAGGCGGTGATCGGGTGGATCGCCGCCCAGCCCTGGTGCAGCGGGAGGGTGGGCATGATGGGGATCTCGTGGGGCGGGTTCAACGCCCTGCAGGTGGCCGCGCGGCGGCCGCCGGCACTCGGCGCGGTGATCAGCCTCTGTTCGACCGACGACCGCTACGCCGACGACGCGCACTACATGGGCGGCTGCCTGCTCAACGAGAACCTCACCTGGGGGTCGGTGCTGCTGACCTTCAACGCCTATCCACCGGACCCCGCCATCGTGGGGGAGCGCTGGCGGGAGATGTGGCGGCAACGCCTGGACCATGCCACGCTCTTTCCGGCCGAGTGGATGCGCCACCCCTTCCGCGACGACTACTGGCGCCGCGGCTCGGTGTGCGAGGACTACCCCGCCATCGCCTGCCCGGTATGGGCGGTGGGCGGCTGGGCCGACGGCTACAGCAATGCCGTCCCCCGCCTGGTCGCCGGCCTGGCCGGGCCGCGCCGGGGCCTGGTGGGGCCGTGGGCCCACACCTTCCCCCAGGACGGGGTGCCGGGGCCGGCCATCGGCTTCCTGCAGGAGGCGCTGCGCTGGTGGGACCGCTGGTTGCAGCCCGAGCCGAGCCCCCAGCCCGAGGAGCCCCCGTACCGGGTGTGGATGCAGGAGAGCGTGCCGCCGCGATCCTTCTACGCGCAGCGTCCGGGGCGCTGGGTGGCGGAGGATAGCTGGCCCTCGCCGCGCGTGCTCGACCAATCGCTGGCGCTCGAGCCGGGCCGGCTGGTGGCGACGGCGGAGGTCGCCGCCGAGCTCACCTTCACCTCGCCGCAGACTACCGGCCTGGCCGCCGGCGAATGGTGCGGCTTCGGCGCCGAGGGGGAGGCACCGCTGGGGCAGCGCGAGGACGACGGCAAGTCGCTGACCTTCGACGGCGAGCCGTTGGCGCAGCGGCTGGAGGTCCTCGGAGCGCCCCGGGCGACGCTCGAGCTGGCCGTCGACCAGCCGGTGGCGCTGGTGGCGGCGCGGCTGTGCGACGTGGCGCCCGACGGCGCCTCGACCCGGGTCACCTACGGGTTGCTCAACCTGACCCATCGCGACAGCCACCAGCGGCCGGCGCCGCTCGAGCCGGGGCGGCGCTACCGGGTGCAGGTGCCGCTGAACCACTGCGCCCACGCCTTTCCGCCGGGGCACCGCCTGCGGCTCGCCCTGTCGACGACCTACTGGCCGATCGCCTGGCCCGCTCCCGAGCCGTTCCGGCTGACGGTCTTCACTCTCGGCAGCGCCCTGGTGCTGCCGGTGCGGACGCCGCGAGCCAGCGACGCCGCGCTGCGCCCGTTCCCCGCCCCCGAGGCCGCGCCCACGCCGGAGCACACCATCCTCCATGCAGCTCGCCTGCGGCGGACCATCGAGCGCGACCTGCGCACCCATCGCACCACCTACACCCTGGAGAGCGACGGCGGCGACTTCGCCGGCGCTGCCGTCGCCCGGGTGCACGCCATCGGCCTCGACCTCGGCCACACCCTGGCCAAGCGCTTCAGCATCGACGATCACGACCCGCTGTCGGCGGTCGCCGAGGTAGAGCAGCGCGCGCTGCTGCGCCGCGACGGCTGGGAGGTGCGGGTGGAGACCCGCACGCGCCTGTCCTG
>DATKEH010000236.1:0-23243 GCA_035546355.1 Thermoanaerobaculia bacterium | reverse complement strand
CCCCGCCGGCAGGTCGATCTCGGCGAGCGGCTTCGTGGTCAGCACCGAGCCGGCGTCGACGTGCACCTTCTTGACCTGCACCTTGCCGCCGGCGAGGTACTCCACCGCCACGGTGTCGAGGCCGCGGACGTGGTTGAGGATGCGGACGGTGGTCAGCAATTGCGTCGACAGCAGCAGGTCGACGCCGAAGCTGTCCTCGTAGATGCGGCGGTGCTCGGTGACGTCCTCGGCGACCCCCACCCGCACCACCGACCGCTGCACGCCCAGGCGCTTGCTCAGCAGCGAGGCCACCAGGTTCGCCTCGTCCGAAGACGAGACGGCCAGCAGCAGCTCGGCTTTGCCGACCTCGGCCCGCTCGAGCACCGGCAGGTGGGCGCCGTTGCCCGCCACCACCGCCACGTCGAGCTGCTCCTCCACCTGGGAGCGCCGGCGGCGGTCCTGCTCGATGACCACCACCTCATGGCCGGCTTGCGATAGCAGCCGCGCGAGGTGGAACCCCACCTCCCCGGCGCCCAGCACCACGTAGCGACGGCGGGGCATTGGAAGCGATGCTATCGCGGCTGCTCCCCTGATCGCGCTCCTTGACCCCATCGGTGCGGTTCGGTTATAAGGGGCGTCATAGCTCATTCGCTGTCGGGCGTCGAACGCCCCGACGCGCCGAGGACGCGCCTCCGCGCGGGGTGACGCCGCCTGATGGCGAACGGCCATCCCAACCACGGTCTCTCACCGAAGGAGAAGCCCGATGCGGCCGAAGCGCTTCCTGTTTACGGTCACCCTCCTGGCGCTGCTGGTGGTGCCGGCCGCGGCCCACGCCCAGGCGACCGGGACCCTGACCGGCGTGGTCAGCGGCCCCGACGACCGGCCGATGAACGGCGTCACGGTGGTGATCGCCGAGGCCGGCATGGCCGAGATCACCGACGCCGCCGGGCGCTACCGCCTGAGCGGGGTGCCGGCGGGCGACTACACCGTCACCTTCTCCCTCGGCGACCGCCTCTCCTCGGCCGAGAACGTGACCATTCGCGGCGGCGCGGTCACCGAGCTCGACCACGGCGTCGACTGGGAGGTGAGCTTCGCCGAGACCATCACCGTCTACTCCGCCTCGCGCCGCCGCGAGCGGGTGGTCGAGGCGCCGGCCGCGGTGTCGGTGGTCTCCGAGGAGGAGATCGAGCGCGAGGCGTCGCACGGCCAGCTGGCGAAGGTCCTCGAGTTCACTCCCGGGGCCGAGGTCACCCAGAGCGGGCTCTACGACTTCAACCTCAACACCCGCGGCTTCAACAGCTCCCTGAACCGGCGGGTGCCGGCGCTGATCGACGGCCGCGATCCGACGGTGCCGTTCCTGATGTCCAACGACTGGCCGTCGATGTCGTCGCTCGGCGACATGGCGAGCGTCGAGCTGATCCGCGGGCCGAGCTCCGCGCTGTACGGCACCAACGCCTTCAACGGCGTGCTCAACCTCACCACCAAGCAGCCGCGCTACAGCCAGGGGGGCACCGTCGGCCTGACCGGCGGCGAGCTGTCGACGCTGCGCGGCGACGTGCGCTGGGCCGGCCAGGTGGCCGACGAGACCTATCTCAAGCTGGTCGGCAGCTACACCCAGAGCGACGACTTCTACGTCTCGCGCAACACCTCCGTCGAGTACGGTGCCTGCCCCCCCGGCTCGCGAGCCTTCGGCTGTCTGCCCTTCGAGGCGGTGCCGGTGGCCACCGACGAGGACATCCTGTGGCTCGCCGGGGTGCGGCTGGACCGCTACTTCGGCAACAGCTTCCTCACCGCCGAGGGGGGCAGCTCCTACGCCGAGGGGCCGGTGATCCAGACCGGCATCGGCCGGGTGCAGATCCTCGAGCAGGACCGCCCCTGGGCGCGGCTCAACTTCAGCCACCCCCGCTTCAACGTCCTCGGCTACTACAACAAGCGCGACGCGCCCGAGCAGCTGGCGCTCGGCGCCGGCCGCAACCTGGTCCTCGACGAGGAGATGTGGGCGGCGGAGGTGCAGGGCAACTGGGACTTCGCCGGCACCCGGGGGCGGATCATCGCCGGCGCGTCGTACCGGGACGAGGAGATCGACACCCGCAACGCCCAAGGGGTGCCGACCCTCACCGGGCCGCTCATCGTCGGCGCCGACCGCCAGGCGGTCTACACCCAGCTCGAATACGCGTTCTCGCCGAAGGTCAAGGCGGTGCTCGCCGGGCGCTGGGACGACAGCTCGCTGCACGACGACCAGATCTCGCCGAAGGTGGCGCTGGTCTTCGCGCCGACCCCCAACCAGACGCTGCGGGCGAGCTACAACGAGGCCTTCCAGTCGCCCAACTACTCGGAGTTCTTCCTCTCCACGCCGGCCGGCCAGCCGGTCCCCTTCGTCGCCATCGCCAGCCAGCTGGCGCCACCGCTGGTGCCGGCCCTCACGGTGCTGGGCTTCCAGTCGGTGCCGATCCTCGCCTTCGGCAACAACAACCTCGAGGTCGAGGAGATCAGCTCCTGGGAGCTCGGCTACAGCGGCATCCTCGGCGGCAAGACCTTCCTCACCTTCGACTACTACAACAGCGAGCTCGACGGCTTCGTCACCGACCTGCTGCCCGGCGTCAACCCCGCGTTCCCCTTCTACCAGTTCACGGTGCCGCTGCCGCCGCAGGCCCAGGCCGGGGTGCTGGCCTTCCTCCGGGCAGCCCTGGGGCCCAACTTCGTCGGCCTCACCAACCTCGCCAACGGCGCCCCGGCGCTCGTCTTCTCCTACGCCAACGCCGGCTCGGCGGACACCCAGGGCATCGACTTCGGAGTCACCCACTACCTCGACAACCGCTGGAACCTGGGCGTCAGCTACAGCTGGTTCGACTTCGAGCTCAAGGAGGCGGCGCTGGGCGATCGGGTGCTGCCCAACGCGCCGGAGCACCAGGCCGCCTTCACCCTGGGGTACCTCGGCGACCGCTTCGACGCCTCGCTGGGCGCGCGCTGGGTCGACGACTTCGAGTGGGCGGCGGGCGTCTTCGCCGGCCCGGTTCCCTCCTACGAGACCGTCGACCTGGTGGCCAACTACCGCGTCACCCCCAACGTCAAGGTCGGCGTCAACGTCAGCAACCTGTTCGACGACGAGCACTACCAGTCGTTCGGCGGCGACATCCTCGGACGCCGCGCCCTGGGGAGCGTCACCTTCACCTGGTGAGCTCCGCTTTCCCCCGTCTCCCGTCGCGCCCCCCGCTCCGGGGGGCGCTTTGTTGGTGGGGGCTTTCTGCTACACTTGCCCGCGCTTCTGTCGGGGCGTGGCGCAGCCTGGTAGCGCACCTGCCTTGGGCGCAGGGGGTCCCCAGTTCGAATCTGGGCGCCCCGAATCGACCACACGGCACGCGGTAGCGTCAGATGAGAGTCAGGCTGCCTGTAGCTCAGCTGGATAGAGCGGCGGCCTTCTAAGCCGCGGGTCGGGGGTTCGAATCCCTCCAGGCAGGCCACGGATTCGGGGATGGCGGGAGCGACGGAAGCGGACGCGTGGTGAGCGTAGCTCAATGGTAGAGCGCTGGACTGTGGCTCCAGTGGTTGAGGGTTCGATCCCCTTCGCTCACCCCATCAGGACGGATCCTTCCATCGACGATCTCGAGCGCCCGTAGCTCAGCTGGATAGAGCGTCGGCCTCCGGAGCCGAAGGTCACAGGTTCGAATCCTGTCGGGCGCACCACCCTAACCCACTACAGTGCAATGATTTGCGGCCCAGATACTTCTCGCCCGGGAGGGGCCGATTTTATGGTTTCCGCGCAAATTCCGGGACGAATCCGGATACCTCCGGGTCTCCAACTGGCCCCCTGGTGCGCACGGAGCGAAGGCTCTTCTGGCCCCGCCCGGGCCCCGAGCTCAGGCCGCCTCGAGAGCGGGCACCGGGGCGAGCTCGCGGAGGCAGGCGTAGCGGTCGCCGAGGGTGTCGTGGACGAAGGCGCGCATGCGGGCCGGGTCGGCCTGGTCGGCGCGGGTGGCGCCGAAGGTGTAGCCGCGGCGGAAGTAGGCCTGAGCCCAGATCCAGGAGCAGATGGGCCAGCGCTCGACGCCCGCCCACTCGGGCACGCCGAAGGCGTGCAGGGCGATCTTGCCCCAGCCGTACTTGCGGCCCTCGTACTCGAGCGCGAAGCGGACGATGGCCTCACGGTCGCCGAGGGTGAGGTTGAGGGGGCGGTAGATCTCGACCAGGTCGGGCTCGCCGGCGTAGGCCTCGCCGAGGGGCCAGCGCTTGGCGCGCGGGTGGAGGGCTTCGAGGATCTCGGCGGTGTAGAGGGTGCCCGGGCGGGTGACGCCGGCGACGTGGTTGACGGGGGCGCGGGTGCGCCAGCGGATGAGCCGGCCGAAGCGGCCCGTCGGGTTGGCGGTGAAGATGAGGTCGCAGGGCTCGAGCCAGAGGGGCACGATGGTCATACCTCCTGCGTCTGGCGGGCTGCCTCCAGATCCAGGAAGCTCGTTGCGCGCACCATCCACCCCTCGGCGAAGGTCGCCTGGTCACGGGTCGTCTCGCCGCGCCGGCGCGCCTTGGCGTTATCGTTTATCAGCTCGCCGAGGAAGCGGATGCGAATGCAGCCAAGCCGCACGGCGATGCGGTGGGCGTCGCCGCCGTTGATCGCCTTGAGGCTGCGCGGCCCGATCACCCCATCCGCCACCAGGTCACCGCCGGCGGCCTGTTGCAACCACCGTGCGGCCCGGGCCGGCCCGTGGAGCACGCCGCAGTCCACGACATGCCAGCGGAGCAGCGGGTCGGTGATGAGGTGGAAGCGCTCGCCCTCGATGTAGCGGCGTGAGTAGATCAGCCGCGCCTCGTCCTCGCCGAGGCGGCGCAGGTCGTCAGTCGACGTCGGCACGCCGCGCCAGTGGTTGAGCGTCGCCAGCGTAATTCCGCCCTTGGTTGGCCCGCCGCGGTCGTTGGGGTTGTTGGTGTACCGGGGCCACCCCTCGTGCAGCAGGATGGAGTCGAGGATGCGGTCGTCGGTGATGCCACCGGCGAAATCCTGGTTGGCGGCGACCGCGGCGGGCGAAATCACGGCGCGGCTCGCGTGGGGTATTCGCCGGTCTTGAAGCGCATGGTGCGCCGGGCGCCGCCGATCACGCCCAGCAGCAGCCAGGCGACGCCGATGACGAGCAGGAGGTAGGCGAGGTGGTAGGCGAAGGTGAGGGCCTCCATGGCGCCGACCGGCACGGCGACCATCCCGCCGCCGCGGAGCTGCAGCATCCCCACCAGCACCACCAGCTTGGTCGAGCAGCTGGCGAAGAGGATGTACACACCGAGGCGGTAGCGGCGCCGGTGCGCCCGCCGCTCGGGCTCGGCGCCGCGGAGATAGCGGATGGCGGCGACGAGCAGGCCCCAGAGGAGCGCCGTGCCCACCACCGAGACGACGGGGGCGAGGACGTCGTGGGCGCCCATGCCGAGTAAGAGGGTGGCGCCGGCGAACCCGAGGACAAAGGAGCCGGCGAGGGAGCAGATCTTGAGCGCGGGATGCAGCAGACCCTGCGACCAGGGGTCGTCGTTGCAGCTATGCCAGAGGGTACGGTAGTCGGGCATCAGGGCTTCCCTCCGCGCAGGGTGCTGAGGAGGTGGGCGGGGCGGACCCTGTCCCACGCCAGCAGCGTCAGCTCCCAGAGCTTCTCCGCGCCGAGCGCGCTGGCGATGACCGCGGTGATCCGGTAGCCGGCGCTCTCGAAGTACTCGACGGCGATGGCGGTCGCGGCGAACCCCACGATCAGCGTCATCAAGAACGTCGTCACCGCCCAGGCGGCGGTGAGCCCGCCGTCGCGCCAGGCGACGGCCAGCTTGACGACGCCCACCGCGGCGGCGAGGCCGATGAAGAGGGAGAGGCCTCGAATGTAGGCCCAGGCCGAGACCCCCGGCGTGACCTCGGCTGGCACCAGGACGGTCTGGGCGAGGGCGCCGAAGGCGACGAGGGCGATGGAGGCCAACATCAGGACCGCCATCAACCAGGGGCGTGCGGGGGGGTTGGTCATGGCACTCTGCAGACCAGCAGGATCTCGACGCGCGCGGGGTCGCCGCCGGTGGGGCGGGCGGCGAGCTGAGCGGAGACGACGTCGCCGCGGCGCAGGATGGTGGTGGCGTGGACGGAGTCGCGGTCGACGAGCGCGGCGGCGTCGAAAGCGACGCTGGGGCGGTTGTCTTCGGTGGCGGAGTTGGGGTAGGCGGTGACGCCGTTGACCAGGATGTCGACGGCGGTGGCGCCGGCGGTGCCGCCGCCGTTGTCGGCGACGCGGAAGGCCGTCAGCTCCCAGTGCAGCTCGAGGTGCTCGACGACGAGGTCGTCGCCGAGGGGGTCGCCGACGTTGGTGGGGAGGGGGCCGCCGATGCGCAGGATCTCGGTCTTGCCGAGGTAGGTGCGGAGGTCCTCGATGTCGGCCTCGGTGACGACGCCGCCGGCGGTCGGGAAGCGCCAGGTGATCATCGAGGTGGTGTCGGGCGGGGTGAGGTCGGTGGTGACGGTCCAGTTGCCGTTGGCCAGCTCCCAGAGGTAGTTGTCGGCGGCGTCGGTGAGGACGAGCGGGTTGCGGCGGCCCCAGAAGCGCCAGGTGCCGCCGTAGAGGGCGTCGCCGGGGTCGACCAGGGCCTCGAGGCCGGCGCCGGCGCGGGCGTAGAGGCGGTCGTTGAGCTCGTCGCCGGCGAGATCTCCCGCGGCGATGATGGAGGTGCCGCCGGCGTCGTATTCGACGGTGACCCAGCGGCGCAGCTTGGCGTCTGCGGGGACGGTGGGCTTGACGGTGGAGCCGATCGCCGCCTTGACGCCCTTGAGCACCGTGGCGCCGGTGGTGGTGAGCAGGATGGCGGCCTCGTAGGCCTCGCCGGCGGCCAGCGCCGCCGGCGCGCCGGCGCCGTCGTTCTGGTCGAGCTGCAGGTCGGCGGTGATGTCGATCGCGTAGGGGGCGCAGCCGGCCACCCAGGTCTACCTCGCCCAGCTCACCGAATCGCTGTCGGATCCGGCTGAAGTGGATCGGATTTCGGAGGCCGTCACTCTGGTCGTCAGACGGCTACTCACCGGAGTGGTATGATCCAGTAAACGTCCTACAAGGGGAGGGGTGAGCGATGGAGTGCCTATTCTGGCCGGCGCTGGGCGCCATCATCGGGATCGGTGCGGCCTACAGCAAGGGCCACAACATGGTGGCGTTCGGCCTCGGCGGTGCGCTACTGGGGCCGTTGGCCTTGCTGCTGTTCTTCGCCAGCGGCGTCGCGAGCAGCAAGGAGCGGCAGGTGAAGTGCCCCCACTGCGCCGAGTGGGTGAAGCCGGAGGCCAACGTCTGCAAGCACTGCCACCGCAACCTGCCGATGGTGGGGGCGAGGTGACCCCCGGGCCTATCCCGGGTAAGAACCCGGCAACGACCAGGAGGGCGGCCGCCCTGGCCGCCCTCCTCCTCGCCGCCTGCGTGGGCGATCCCCCGCAGATCGCGCCAGAGGCCCCTGTAGCGGCCGCGGAGGCATCCCCGGCCCTTCCCCCGCCCGCGGCGAGATCGGCCGAAATCGAGCCCGCTGCGGCGGCTGTCGAGCCGGTTTCGGGCGACGTCGAGACCTGGCGGCGGCTGGCTGAGCAGCTGGGGGCCGAGAACCGCCGGCTGCAGACAGCGCTCGCGAGCTGCGGCCGCGACGTCGAGCGCCACCGCGCCGGGGTGCAGCGCTGCGTCGACGAACTCAACCAGCAGGCCGCCGGCCGGCCATGGCGGGCACCACCGGCGCCGCGGGCCGAGAAGGCGCGGGTCTCTACGCTGGGTGCGCCGCAGGTGCAGATCCTCGGCGATGCCGTCCTAGTGACGGGGCGGCTCTGGAACAGATCCGACGTCGACGCCTACGGAATCCTGACCGTCGAGCTGCTGCGCGATGGCCAACTGGTCGAGGCGGCCGAACAGCGCCTCGATGTGCCCGCGCATGGTGATGTCGCCTACAGCCACCATTTCGCCTGGGGCCTCAGCGGCGAGGGAACCTACAGCGGCCGCGTGCGCGTCGAGGTGGAGTGATCGTGGGTACCAACAAGAACATCACCCGCCTCCCATCCGGCAACTGGCAGGCCCGCGTGCGCATCAACGGCAAGCGGGTGAAGGAGACCTTCGCCACCCTCGAGCAGGCGGTGCAGTTCCGCGACGCCGTCGAGCTCGACGCCAAGCTGCGCAAGCATGGGCTGCCGGGGCTGATCCGGGCGCGGCCGGCGCTGGTGGCCATCATCCGCGACTTCCTCGAGGCGCACGAGCTGCGGGTGCGGGCGAAGACGCTGGCCGACGGCACGCTCCTCTCCTATCACCAGCGCACCGCCGGCGTCGTGCAGTGGGTGACGCAGGAGCTGCGCCTGCCCGGGCTGTGCGCCGACGAGGTCGACGACGGCCTGGTCGCGCGCTACATCGGCTGGCGGGTGGGGCGCAAGCTGGGGAAGAAGGCGACGCGGGTGCCGACCAAGGTGATGGTGCGGAAGGACCTCGGGCTGCTGTCGCGCATCTACCGCTGGGCGGGCGTCGAGCGGCGCTGGTCGATCCCCCGCAACCTGCCGCGCAGCCACGGCGGCAAGCGGGTGCTCGAGCCCGAGCAGGTGTTCGCCTTCCTGGATGCGATGCCCGTGGGCTCGCTCGAGCGCACCGTCGCCGAGCACGCGATCGCCACCGGCATGCGGCCGAGCGACATCTTCGCCACCCGCGAGGACCAGATTGACCTCGAGGAGGGGCTGCTGCGCTTTGTGGCGCAGAAGACCGGCAAGGTGCAGGTGATCCCCTTCGGGGAGGACCTGGTCGAGCACTTCCGCGCCTGGCGCCGCTCGCGGCCGCCGGCGGTGAGCGGCCTGCTCTACCACGTGCAGGGGCGGAAGGTGACCGCTTCGACGCTGCGCAAGCGCTTCCGGCGCGCCGCCACCGCCGCCAAGATCGACCCGCCGCTCGAGTACATCGGCGGCGCCCGCAACGCGCTCATCTCGTGGCTGCTCGACGCCGGCGAGAGCCCCTACGCGGTGGCGGCCATGGTCGGCCACGAGGACCTGCGCACCACCATGGGCTACCAGCGGCGGTATCTGCCGATGAAGGCGCTGCGGCGGGTGGCGGGGCGGGTGGCGGGGATGAGAACGGTAAAATCGCCCCACGCGCCCGTCTAACAGGGGAGAAGGGGGCCCTGCGCTGGCTAAGAAGACCGTCGCCGCGCCGCCCTCTCCACCGCGACCATCCCCTCGATCTGCGGTTGCTCGATCAGGCAATTGAGCTTGGTGGGGGCGTACAGGCGGGGCTCACCATTCGGGTCTCGGCGTGTCGTAAGCGCCGGCGTCTCAGGCGCCGGGCATAGCCTCCGGAGCCGAAGGGCACAGGTTCGAATCCTGTCGGGCGCATGGTTTGCTATACTGGCGCGTGAATCTCCATTCGGGCCAGGCCCAGGAGGACGACCGCATGTCACCGAGGCTGCGTACCGCCACGCTCGGGTTCCTCGTCGCCGCGCTCGTGGCGCTGCCGGCGGGCGCCGGCACCTACCACGTCGAGCTGCTCAACGGCACCGCTTTCGAGACCCGCTACCAGCCCAAGGAGGCGGCCTGGGACCCGTCGATGATCGTCTTCTCGAGCGAGACCGGCAACGTGGTGGCGCTGCCGAAGTCGCTGGTGGCGGCGATCACCAGCGAGGCCGAGAGCCGCGGCTTCGGCCGGGTCATCGACACCACCACGGTGGACATGGGGATCCTGCCCAACGACATGCCGACCGAGGCCGAGCGGGCCGCCGCCGAGGCTCGCGCCGGCTCGGATGCGCTGACGCAGTTCCTCTCTCGCTCCTACGACATGGAGCAGTTCGTCGAGCCCGACGAGGTGGGGGGCGGGATCCCGGTGTGGGGAGCCGGGTTCGGCGGTGGCGTGCCGTCGCCGTCGACCGCGCCGTTCCTGCCGCCGCCACCGCCGATTCCGGCGCCGGCACCGGCGCCGGTGCCGATCGACGACGGCGGCGAGTAGCGGGGGTCCGCGGCCGCCACGGCGACCGCTGTCCTGGGCCCCGACCGGGCTACGCTTCCTCAGCTCTTTGAGACCGCAACGCGGCGACGTGGTGCTCCGTCCCTGACGGAGAAGAGGGAAGCCGGTGCAAGGCCGGCGCGGCCCCCGCCACTGTAACCGGAACGAAACCGGACGACGCCACTGTGACGCCCGCCGCTGCGCGGAAGCGTCATGGGAAGGCCCGGGAGTAGGCGACTCCGGGAGCCAGGAAACCTGCCACGCCGCCATCCACCAGCTCCTCCTCCGGGGTGTGAGGGGACGAGCCCATGGTGCCGGCCCAGGGGGCACGCACCTGCCGCTCCTCTCCCATGGGGAGGAGCACGACCGCAGGAGCGTCCCATGTGCCGCATCGCATCGACCTTCGCCCTGGCGGCCGGTCTGCTGCCCGGCTGGCTCACCGCCCAGACCTCCCCCGCCGCCGAACCGGCGGTGGAGGAGGAGATCGTCGTCACCGCCACCCTCGAGGAGGAGGAGCGGAGCGACGTCTCGGCTACCGTGCGGTTGGTGGACGCCGCCGCCATCGCCGCTCGCCAGGCCCCCTCGGTGGCGCAGCTGTTCTCTGCCGTGCCCGGCCTGCACGCGGTCCCCGCCGGCTCCCCCGGGCAACAGACCTCGGTCTTCGTGCGCGGCACCGAGTCGGACCAGGTGCTGGTGCTGTGGAACGGCATCCCGCTCAACGACCCCTACTTCGGCGGCTTCAACTGGGCGTTCCTGCCCACCGAGGGGGTGGCGCGCGTCGAGGTGGTGCCGGGCCCGTTCAGCGCGCTGTACGGCAGCAGCGCCGCCGGCGGCGTGGTGCAGGTGTTGACCGGGTCGCGGCAGGGAGTGCGGCTGGACGCCGAAGGCGGCGAGCACGGCTATGCCCGCCTCGCCCTGGCCGCCGGCTGGCCGGGAGAGCGCCTGGGTCTCGATCTCTCCGGGCACCGGCGCGAGGGCGGCAGCGAGCTGCCCAACGACGACTACGAGGGGCGTGAGCTCGCCGCCCGGCTCGGCTGGAGCGTCACCCCGTCCACCGAGGTCGGGCTGCTGGGGCGCTGGAACGACTCGCAGACCGGCATCCCGCCGAGCGGCATCTTCGACGGACCGCAGCGCCGGATCGCCTGGGAGGAGACCGACTGGGCGCTGCCGGCCAGCGCGGTCGCCGGCGCCTGGAGCCTGGAGAGCCTGCTGTCGCAGGTGCGCTACGACAACGCCTTCCGCGATCCCGACGACCCCTTCGGCTTCGTCGCTCAGGACACCGACTCCCGCGCCGACCGCGGGCGCGCCGTGGTGCGGCGCCAGCTGTCCGGCGGCGGCTGGTGGGCAGCCGGGGCCGAAGGCGAGCGGCTGGAGGTGTCGGACCGCTCCAACTTCGGCCGCAACCTGGCGGCAGCCGAGCAGCGCACCTGGGCGGGCTTCTCGCAGCTGCACCTCGAAGGCGAGCGCTGGGGTGCCGAGCTGGGGGTACGCCACGACGACAACGACGTCTACGGCGGGCACACCAGCCCGCGGCTGGGCGCGGTGGTGGCGGTCGGCCGGCAGCTGCGGCTGCGAGGGAGCTACGGCGAGGGGTTCCGCGCCCCGTCGCTGGGCGAGCTGTTCTTCCCGCTGTTCGGCAACCCCGACCTGCGGCCCGAGCGCAGCGAGAGCCTGGAAGTGGCGGTCGAGGCCACCCCCGGCGCCTGGCGCTTCGGGCTGACCGGCTTCTCCACCGAGCTCGAGGACCTGATCGACTTCGACTTCGCCACCCTGCGCAACGTCAACGTCGGCCGCGCCCGCAGCCGCGGCGTCGAGGGGTCGGTGGCGCGCACCCTGTCCCGGGGGCGGATCGAGCTCGGCGGCAGCCGGCTGGAGGCCGAGAGCCGCGACACCGGCCAGCCTCTCCTGCGGCGGCCGGAGGAGAGCGCCTACCTCTTGGTGACGCTGCGCCCGGCGGCCTGGACCTGGTCCCTCCATGCCCAGCACGTCGGCACGCGGCCCGATGTCGATCCCGTCACCGGTGCCCGCACCGACAACCCCTCCTATCAGCGGCTCGACCTGGCCGCCCGCTGGCAGGCGCGATCCTGGCTCGCCCCCTACGCGCGGGTGGAGAACCTCGCCGACCAACGGTACCAGCCCGCCCTCGGCGTCCCCGCGCCGGGGCGGACCCTCGTCGCCGGGGTGTCGGTGACGCGGTGATCGCCGCCGCCGATCGCATCCGGGCCGCCGCGCCACTTCGGTCCGCCTGGCGGCGGCCCGCCGCCCGCGCGGCGGGCGTGACGCTGGCGCTGGCGCTCGCCGCCGGCGGCGGCATCGCCGCCCCGCCCCCGCCGGTCTCCTGCCAGCGCGTCGTCGCCCTCTCCCCGAGCGCCGTCGAGCTGCTCTTCGCGCTCGGGCTGGGGGAGCGCGTGGTGGGAGTCAGCGACTACGCCACCTGGCCGCCCGCGGCCGCCGCTCTCCCCCGCCTGGGGGGTCTGTTCGACCCGCGGCTGGAGACCCTGGTGGCGCTACGGCCGGACCTCGCCGTGCTGTTGCCGAGCCAGCGGGAGCTGGGCGGGCAGCTGCAGCGGCTGGGGGTGCCGGTCCTCGAGGTGGCGAGCGATGCGGTCGAGGACGTGCCGGCCGCCGCCGCCGCCCTCGGCGCGCGCTGTGCGGCCACCGACGCCGCCAGGGAGCTCCGCCGGCAGTGGCGGCGGGACCTCGCTCCCGACCCGGTGCCGGGAACGCCGCTGGTGCTGCTGGTCCTCGACCGCCCGCAGGGGGAGCTGGGGCGCATCCTCGCCGCCGGACCCGGGACCTTCTACGACCAGCTCCTCGCGCGACTGGGAGCGCGCAACGCCCTCGCCGACGCGGCATTGCCCTACCCCCAGGCGAGTCTCGAAGAGCTCCTCCGCCGCCGGCCCGAGGTCATCGTCGAGCTGCAGAGCCGGCCGCTCCATCCCGCGGCCGCGGCAGCGCTGAGCCGGGACTGGCAGCGGGTCCCGGGGCTGCGCGACGCGCGCGTCGAGGTGATCTCGGGCTCGCACGTGATGGTGCCGGGCCCGCGCCTCCCCCGCCTCTACCGCGAGCTGCGCGAGGCTCTCGCTCGGTGACCCTGCTGGTCGCCCGCGCCCTCGGCGTCACCGTCGCCGGGAGACGGCTGCTGGAGCCGCTGGACCTGGAGGTGTCCGCCGGCGAGGCCCTCGTCGTGGTGGGGCCCAACGGCGCCGGCAAGACCACCCTGCTGCGGGCGCTCGCCGGCCTGCCGCCGGCCGCCGACGGCGAGGTCCGCCTCGGCGGAGAGCCACTCGCCGCGCTGCCGCGGCGGCTGTTGGCTCGCCGGCTGGCCTACCTGCCGCAGCAGGCGCCCGACGAGCTGCCGCTCACCGTGGCGCGCTACGTGCTGCTCGGGCGCTACGCCCACCTCGCCGGCCTGCTGGCGGCAGCGGGGGAGGAGGATCGGACGGCGGTGGCAGAGGCGATCTCCCGCACCGGCCTCGACGCTCTGGCGGACCGCCCCCTGGGGGAGCTCTCCGGCGGCGAGCGACAGCGCGCGCACCTCGCCGCCGCCCTGGCCCAGGAGGCGCCGCTGTGGCTGCTCGACGAGCCGACCACCCACCTCGATCCCCGCCACCAGCGTCAGATCGTCACCCTGCTGCGGCAGCTGCGGCGCGACCGCGGCCTCACCCTGGTGCTCGCCACCCACGATCTCAACGTCGCTGGCGCGGTGGCCGACCGGGTCGCCTGCCTCGACGGCGGCCGCCTGCTGTCGGTGGGGACTCCCGCCGAGGTGCTCACCCGCGAGCGTCTCGGCCGCCTCTACGGGGCTCCCTTCCGCGTCGACCGCGCGGGCGGCGCCACCCGGGTGTGGCTCGAGCTGTGACGCCGCCGCGCCCATCCCGGCGGTCGCGAGGCGTTCGCGCCCTGCTCGCCGTCGCCGCCGTCTGGCTGGCCGTCGCGGTGCTGGCGCCGCTGCTGGGAACGCAGCCTCTGCCCTGGGGGGCGCTGACCGGCGCCGACCCCACGGGCGCCGCCATCCTCTGGCACCTGCGCCTGCCACGGGTGCTGCTGGCCCTCGCCGCCGGCGGCACCCTGGCGCTCGCCGGCCTGGCGCTGCAGACCCTGTTCCGCAATCCGCTCGCCGAGCCCTACACGCTGGGCGTGGCGAGCGGCGGCGCGCTCGGGGCGGCGCTGGTCTTCACCTTCGCCGGCGAGCTGCCCGGCCTGCCCCTGCTGGCGCCCGCGAGCTTCGCCGGGGCGGTGGGCGCCACCGCCCTGGTGATCGCCCTGGGCCGGCGCGGGCATGGCACCGAGACCGGGCGCCTGCTGCTCGCCGGAGTGGCGGTGGCGCTGACCTGCCAGGCGCTGATCCTCTTCCTGCAGTACCTCTCGGACGCCACCGAGACGCTGCGCATGGTGCGCTGGCTGCTGGGCGGGCTGTCGGTGGTGGGCTACCGCGAGGTGCTGTGGGTGCTGCCGTGGTCGCTGCTGCTGGCGGCTCTGCTCGCCGCCCGGCGCTGGGAGCTCGACCTGCTGCTGGCCGGCGAGGAGATCGCCGCGGCGCGCGGCGCCGACGTCGCGCGCCTGCGGCACACCCTGCTGCTCGCCACCTGCCTGGCGGTGGGCTCGCTGGTTGCGGTGGCCGGGCCGATCGGCTTCGTCGGCCTGATGGTGCCTCACATGCTGCGGCGGCTGGTGGGGTCCGAGCACGGCCTGCTGGTACCCGCCTGCCTGCTCGGCGGCGGCGCCTTCCTCGCCCTTTGCGACCTCGGCGCCCGCACCCTGCTCGCTCCTGCCGAGCTGCCGGTGGGGGTGGTCACGGCGCTGCTCGGGGGGCCGTTCTTTCTCTGGCTGCTGCGGCGGTAGGATGCCCCCGTGCTGCTCTACCGGCTCGCTCCGGAGGGCTTCTACGCCGCCGGCCACGGGCCCGAGGCGCTGCGGCTGCTGCTCTCCGATCCCTGGAGCACCCTGGCCGGCGAGTGGGAGTGGGGGAGCGAGGTCCCGCCGCAGGCCGTGCGGCCGCTCGTTCCGGTGCTGCCGGGCAAGATCGTCGGCGTCGGGCGCAACTACCGCCAGCACGCCGCCGAGCTGGGCAACCCGATGCCGCAGGAGCCGCTGCTGTTCCTCAAGGCGCCGTCGGCGGTGATCGGGCCGGGCGAGCCGATCGTGCTGCCGCCGGAGAGCGAACAGGTCGATTTCGAGGGGGAGTTGGCGCTGGTGGTGGGGGCCACGTTGCGCCGCGCCGAGCCCGCGGCGGCGCGCGCCGGGCTGTTCGGCGTCTGCTGCGCCTGCGACGTCACCGCCCGCGACTTGCAGCGCCGCGACCGCACCTTCGCCCGCGCCAAGTCCTTCGACAGCTTCTGCCCGCTCGGCCCCGCCATCCGCCTCGGCGACGAGGTCGCGGGGCTCGAGGTGGTGACGCGGGTCGACGGCCGCGAGCGCCAGCGCGGCCGGGTGGCGGACATGGCCTGGGCGCCGGTGGAGCTGCTGAGCTACGTCTCGCGGTTCATCACCCTGGAGCCCGGAGACGTGGTGCTCACCGGGACGCCGGCCGGCGTCGGCCCGTTGACCGACGGCGCCACGCTGGAGGTGGAAGTCGCCGGCGTCGGAGTGCTGCGGCATCGGGTGGAGAGCTGGCGCCGATGAGGGGGCGAAGGCTGGCTGTCGCCCTCGTCGTCGCCGCCCTGGCGCTGCTCTACTTCCGTCACGCGCGCGGCTATCCGTGGGAGCTGGCGGCGGTCATCGCCACCGCCACGGGGGCTCTGGTGTGGGCGGCCCAGCGAACGGCCGACCGGCTGCGCTCGCTGCGCCGTCGCGAGTAGGCTGGGCGGGTGTCCCGGCAGCGCCATCCCACCACCTGGCCGGCTACCGGGAGCGGGTTCACTCCCCGCGACGGGCCGCACGCCCTCGCACGGCTGGCGGCGGTCAGCTTCGACGTCACCGGCACGCTGCTCGGCCTGCCGCGGCTGGGGTCGATCTACGCCGAGGTCTTCCAACGGCACGGGCTCGAGGCGGCGCCGCCGGAGATCGAGCAGGCAGTGCGGCAGGCGTGGTCCGAGAAGTCGATCGGCGTCCGCCTCGGCGAGGACCGCTTCAGCAGCCACCCCGAGGGCCCGCGGGGGTTCTGGCGCGACCTGGTGGCGCGGGTCGCCTTGCTGCTCGAGCTGCCCGCACCGAGCCCCTTCGTCTCGGCCGAGCTCTTCGACCGCTTCGCCCGGCCCGATTCGTGGCAGGTGTTCGCCGACGTCGAGCCGGCCCTCGGGGTGCTGCGCGAGGCGGGGCTGCGGCTCGCCGTGGTCAGCAACTTCGACGAGCGGCTGCCGCGCCTGCTCGCCGGGCTCGGCCTGGCCGAGCACTTCGACAGCGTCGTCTGGTCGAGCCGCGTCGGGGTCGAGAAGCCGCATCCGGCGATCTTCGAGGAGATGCTCCACGACCTCGGGATGCCGCCGGCGCGGGTGCTGCACGTCGGGGACAGCCGCCGGGGCGACGTCGAGGGCGCTCAGGCGCTGGGGATGGGCGCATTGTGGCTGGTGCGGGGCGGCGACCAGGGAGACCTCGCCGATCTCGGCGACCTGCCGGCCGAGCTGGGGATCGAATGAGGGTGGCGAGCCTCGCGGGCGGCTGTGGTAGCGTGCCGGCGCCGCCGTGACGCGCTCTCCGCCACCCTCTTTCCACCGCCCGCTCCCCCTGCTGGCGATCGCCGCCCTCCTCGCGGTGGCCCCGGGGTGCCGGCCGCGAGACGGGGCGACGGACCCCGGCGAGAGCGAGCTGGTCACCGAGGAGGTCGCCCCCCCCCCCGACGTCCTGGTCGACCCGGAGCAGGATCCGCAGGAGCGCCGCCGGCGCCAGGCCTTCGCCGGCGTGCTGCCGGAGGGCTTCCCCGGCGGGCTGCCGGTCTACCCCGGGGCCACGCTGGTGGATCAGGCGGCCGAGGGGCCGCCGTGGGTCGCCTTCCTGGTAGCGGAGCCGGCCTCGCAGGTGCGGGAGCGCTACACGCGCCGCCTGCGCGCCGCCGGCTGGAGCCCGCTGGGCCCGGACCCGGCCGACCGCCGCTGGCGCCGTGAGGCGCGGGAAGTGCGAGTGCGGGTCGAAGCGGAAGGCGCGAGCACCAGGATCCGCATCGAGTACTGAAGCGCCCAGGCTACACGCTGCGCGGGGGCCGCACGGCCAGGCGCGTGCGCGGCACGACCGCGCACACTCCTACCGCAGCTTGCCGAGCTTGCGCCGGGCGGTGGCCAGCGCGTCGCGCGTCATCTCGCGCCGCCGCCGCTCCTCGTGCCAGTCGCGCTGGACGGCCGGCGCCAGGCTGGCGAGCGGGTCGACGTAGAGGAACAGCTCACCGGGCCTGACCGCGGGAGCGGCGTACACCGAGACACCGGTCTTCTTGTCGTAGTGCTCGAAGCTGTGGATGTTGCGCTTGCCACCGCCGCCGGGGGCGTCGACGACGAACGTCGGGGTGTTGTAGCCGGCGGTGGCGCCGCGCGTCTGCTTCTCCAGGGCGACGCCGCGCCACAGCGGCGTGCGCAGGTCCTCGGTGCCCTTGACCAGGTCGTGCATGTAGACGTAGTAGGGTTGCACGTTGATCCAGCCCAGCCGGCGGTTGAGCGCGATCATGGTGCCCGGGTCGTCGTTGACGCCGCGCTGCAGGACGCTCTGGTTGCGCACCGTGATGCCGCGGGAGAAGAGCGCCTGCAGGGCGTCGCTGGTGATGCCGGTGATCTCGTTGGGGTGGTTGAAGTGCGTGTGCACCGCCACCGCCTTGCCCATCGCCCGGCCGCGATCCACCACCCGGCCCAGCGCGTCGACCCAGGCCGCATCGGAGAGCAGCTTCATCGGCAGGATGGCGGCGCCCTTGGTGGCGAAGCGGAAGCGCCGCACGTGCGGGATGTCGAGCAGGCGATTGCCGATCTCCGCCAGCTGCTCGGGCTTGAGGCGGTAGGCGTCGCCGCCGCTGACCACCACGTCCTCGAGCTCGGGGCGCTCGGCGATGTAGCGGAAGGCGGCCTCCCAGCGCTCGCGGTCGAAGCCCATCTTGACCTTCGACACGCCCTGCGTGTCGAGGCCCACCGAATAGCTGCGGGTGCAGAAGCGGCAGTAGACGGGGCAGCTGTCCAGCGCCAGGAACAGCGCCTTGTCCGGGTAGCGGTGGGTGAGGCCGGGGACCGGCGCGTCGGCCTGTTCGTGCAGCGAGTCGAGGCTGAGCATCGGGTGGTCCGGCTCGAGCTGCGACGCCACCGGGATGAACTGGCGCCGCAGGGGATCGGCGTAGGGATCGTTCCAGTCGATCAGCGACAGCACGTAGGGGGTCACCCGCACCGACATCGGGGCGCGGCGAAAGCCCTCCTCGGCGTCGTGCAAGAACCGCTCGTCGACCAGCTCGCGCACCACGCCCATCAGCTTCGCCGGGCTGGTCACCGCGTTGCGCTCCTGCCACAGGTGGTCGAGGAACGTCGCCTCGTCGATTTCCCGCCAGGCGGGGATCGCCTGCCAGAAGGGGTCGCGACGCAGCTCCCGCCAGGCGAGAGCCTCCGGCCCCACCGGCGGCTTGAGGTGGGAGTCGTAAGGGTCGGGGGCGCCCCGGCGATACACCGGGGCCGACATGGCCAGCGGCAGGCTCATGCTCTACCTCGCGCGGTTGGTTACCCGGATGGGCGGCGGTAGCGGCTCCTCGGAGCCGCTAGGAGGGGGTTCCATCAGGGTCGGGTCAGGCGGGGATGGATCGACGGATCCATGGACATCAAGGTACAGCAAAAACCTGCCGGCGGGAAGCCCCCTCGCGGGGCCGCGTCTGGGCCCATCCGCGGTCGCGGGCGAGGCCGTGTCGCTGGCGGCGGCGGTCTCCATGGCGTCAGCACCTTTGCAAGCTGCTCGCCAGGCCGTGGCGACGGCTCGTCGCGGAACCTGAAGGGATCCGTTACCTCTTTGGCTCGAGTAACTTCCGAAATTCCAACCGGCGCCGCCGAGGGCTCCGCGGCGTCCGCCCTCGCCGACCCGATGCGTGTAAAGTCCTCCCATGCTCCAACGCCAGCTCCGACTCACCGCACCCACTTCGCCACCCGGAGGGCCCGCATGCGCCTGGGCATGACCTACGACCTGCGCCAGGACTACCTGGCGCTCGGCTGGGACGAGGAGGAGACGGCGGAGCTCGACGGCGTCGAGACCCTGGATGCCATCGCCGGCGCCTTGGGCGCGCTGGGGTACGACGTCGACCGCATCGGCAACGTCCACCGGCTCGCCGAGCGGCTGGTGGCGGGCGAGCGCTGGGAGCTGGTGTTCAACATCGCCGAGGGCTTCGCCGGCGTCGGTCGCGAGGCGCAGGTGCCGGCGCTGCTCGACGCCTACGAGGTGCCCTACGTATTCTCGGATCCGCTGGTCTGCGCCCTCACCCTGCACAAGGGGATGACCAAGCGCCTGGTGCGCGACATGGGCGTGCCCACCCCCGCCTTCGCCGTCGTCACCGCGCTCGCCGACGCCGAAGCCGTGGAGCTGCCCTTCCCCCTCTTCGTCAAGCCGGTGGCCGAGGGCACCAGCAAGGGGATCAGCGCCGCCTCGCGGGTGACGGGCCGCGCCGAGCTCCTCGCCGAGTGCCGCCGCCAGCTCCCCCGCTTCCCCGCCGGCCTGCTGGTCGAGACCTACCTGCCGGGGCGCGAGCTGACGGTGGGCGTGCTGGGCAGCGGCGCCCGCGCCGAGGCGGTGGCGGCCATGGAGGTCACCCTCCTGCCGGGCGCCGAGGAGGGCATCTACAGCTGGGCCAACAAGGACCAGTGGGAGGAGCGCTGCCGCTACGCGCTGGCCGAAGGCGCCGCGGCGGAGGAGGCGCGCGCGCTGGCGCTGGCGGTGTGGCGAGGCCTCGGCTGCCGCGATGGCGGCCGCGTCGACCTGCGCGCCGACGCCGCCGGCCGGCTCGCCTTCCTCGAGGTCAACCCGCTGCCGGGCCTCGACCCGGTCAAGGGGGACCTGCCGATCCTCTGCCGCCTCGCCGGCATGCCGTACCAGGAGCTGCTCGGCCGCATCGTCGATTCGGCGCGGGCGCGCCTCACGCCGCGCTCGCCAGCCGCCGCCGCGACCGGCGGCGAGTGAGCCGTGCGGCTGCTGATCCTCCACGACCACGTCGGGGATGCCGCGCGCCCCGACGAGGTCGACGTCCTGGACCAGGCCGAGGCGGTGGCGGCGGCACTCGCCGACCTCGCCCACTCCTCGCGCCGCCGGCCGGTCGACCTCGACCTGGCCCGCCTCGCCGGCGAGCTGTCGCGCCGCCGCCCCGACTGCGTCTTCAACCTGGTGGAGCAGCTGGCGGGCGCGGGGCGGCTGGTGCACGTGGTGCCATCGCTGCTCGACCACCTCGCCGTCCCCTACAGCGGCGCCCCTGCGGAGGCGCAGGTGCTGACCGGCAACAAGCTGCTGGCCAAACAGGTGATGGCTCGCGAGGGGATCGCGACGCCGGAGTGGCGTACCGCAGCCGACCTCGCATCGGCTCGCACCCTCGGCGAGGGGGACTGGATCGTCAAGTCGGTGTGGGAGCACGCCTCGCTCGGCCTGGACGAGGGTTCGGTGTTGCGCCACCCGTCGGCCGCCGCCGCCGCCGTGGCGCTGGCCGAACGCCTGCCGCGGCTGGGAGGCGCGGGGTTCGTCGAGCGCTACGTCGAGGGGCGCGAGATCAACCTCTCGCTGCTCGCCTCCGCCGAGGGAACGCCCGAGGTGCTGCCGCCGGCGGAGATCGTCTTCGAGGGGTGGCAGCCCGGCAGGCCGCGGGTGGTGGGATATCGGGCGAAGTGGGACGAGGCCTCCTTCGAGGCCACCCACACGGTGCGCCGCTTCGGGCTGGCGGCCGCCGACGAGGCGCTGCTGGGGACGCTCGAGAGACTGGCACGGCGGCTGTGGGCGGTCTTCGGGCTGCGCGGCTACGCGCGGGTGGATTTCCGCGTCGACGCCGCGGGTGAGCCCTGGGTCCTGGAGGTCAACACCAACCCCTGCCTCGCCCCCGGCGCCGGATTCGCCGCCGCCCTGGAGCGCGCCGGCCACCCCTTCCGCGAGGCCGTCGCCCGCATCCTCGCCGACGCCCTGCAGCCCGCAGCTGCACTACCATCCTCCTATGTTCCGCATCCGCGAGATCCATGACGCGGTGCTGCCCATCGATCGGCGGGAGATCGAGCAGGTGCAGGAGATCCTGCGCTCGCGCCTCCCCGGCGTCCCCGCACGGGAGGTGGACGCGCTGCCGCAGCGGTTGCGCGACCCCGTCGCCACCGGGTTGCGCGCCATGCTGCTGGTGGCCGACGACGAGCGCGGCAGGGTCAAGGGGTTCGCCCTGGTCTCGCACGCCCCGGACCTCGACTTCTGCTTCCTCGACTACATCGCCGCCGGCGCCCGTTTCGGCGGCAGCGGCGTCGGCGGGGCCCTCTACGAGCGGGTGCGCGACGTCGCCGCCGCGCTGGGATGCGTCGGCGTGTTCCTCGAGTCCCTCCCCGACGACCCCCAGGCGTGCCCGGGTGGAGATCTCGCCGCCAACCGCGCCCGGCTGCGCTTCTACGAGCGCTTCGGCGCCCGCCCCATCGTCGGCACCGAGTACGAAGCCCCGGTCGAGGCCGGCGACACCTGCCTGCCCCACCTGGTCTTCGACGACCTCGGCAGCGGCTCGCCGCTGCCCCGGGCGACGGCGCGCAAGGTGGTGCGGGCCATCCTCGAACGCAAGTACGCGCACCTCTGCCCGCCCGAGTACGTGGACCGCGTGGTGCGGTCGTTCGGCGACGATCCGGTGCGCCTGCGGGAGTGCCGCTATCTCGCCGGCCCGGCGACGGTCGAGGCCCACCCCGAACGGCTCGCCCACGAGCGCATCGTGCTGGTGGTGAACGACCGCCATCAGATCCACCACGTGCGGGAGCGTGGCTACGTCGAGGCGCCGGCGCGGGTGCAGTCGATCCTCGCCGGCATCGAGCCCACCGGGATGTTCCGCCGCATCGAGCCCAAGCGGCACGCCGAGCGTCACATCCGCGCGGTGCACGACGACGGCTACGTCGACTACCTGAAGCGCGTCTGCGCCAGCCTGGAGGAAGGCAAGTCGGTCTACCCCTACGTCTTCCCGCTGCGCAACGCCACGCGGCCCCCCAGGGACCTGGCGGTGCGGGCCGGCTACTACTGCATCGACACCTTCACGCCGCTGCACCGCAACGCCTGGCTCGCCGCCAGGCGGGCCGTGGACTGCGCGCTCACCGCCGCCGACGCGCTGCTCGCCGGCGAGCGGCTGGCGTACGCCCTGGTGCGGCCCCCGGGGCACCATGCCGAGCGCCGCAGCTTCGGCGGCTTCTGCTACTTCGCGACCGCCGCCATCGCCGCCGCGCACCTCTGCGGCGAGGGCCCGGTGGCGATCCTCGACCTCGACTACCACCACGGCAACGGACAGCAGGACATCTTCTGGGAGCGCCGCGACGTCCTCACCGTCTCGATCCACGGCGACCCCTCGTTCGCCTACCCCTACTTCAGCGGCTTCGCCGAGGAGATCGGCGCGGGCAAGGGAAAGGGCTACAACCTCAACCTGCCGCAGCCCGAGCGGCTCGACGGCAAGGGCTACCGCAAGGCCCTGGGCAAGGCGCTGGAGAGGATCCGGGAGTTCGCGCCCCGTTTCCTGGTGGTGGCGCTGGGGCTCGACACCGCCAAGGCCGACCCCACCGGCACCTGGTCGCTGGACGCCGGCGACCTCGCCGCCAACGGCCGCGCCGTCGGCGCCCTGCGGTTGCCGACCCTGGTGGTACAGGAGGGCGGCTACCGCGTGCGCTCGCTCGGCAGCAACGCGCGCAACTTCTTCCTCGGGCTGGCCGAAGGAGCGCTGCACCCCGCCACCGGGGCGCGCGGCCGGTCGCCCCGATGAGCGCCGCAGCGCCGACGCTGCGCCACCAGGTACGTCGCGGCGACGAGGAGGCGGTGCGCCGCATCGTCAGCGGCAGCGGCTTCTTCCGCCCGGCGGAGGTGGAGATCGCCGTCGAGCTGGTGGCGGAGGCCCTCGAGCGCGCGGAGGCCAGCGGCTACTGCTTCGTGGTGGCCGAGGAGGGGGGAACCGTCGTCGGCTACACCTGCTTCGGCGAGATCCCGGGAACCGAAGGCAGCTGGGACCTCTACTGGATCGCCGTCGACTCCGAGCGGCGCGGCCAGGGGCTGGGCCGTCGCCTGCTCGCCGCCAGCGAAGAGCGCATCGCCGCCGCCGGCGGCCGGCGGGTGTTCATCGAGACCTCCTCGCTCGACCTCTACCGGCCGACCCGCCAGTTCTACCTCCGCTGCGGCTACCGGGTGGAGGCCGAGCTGGCGGACTTCTACCGCCCCGGCGACGGCAAGGTGATCTTCGGGCGGCGGCTCTGA
>DATKEH010000235.1:0-3215 GCA_035546355.1 Thermoanaerobaculia bacterium | reverse complement strand
AGGCTGCGCACCTGGTTGTCGATCAGCCCCATGACGCGCACGCTGTGCTGCACCCAGTCGGCCTTGGGGTCGGGCTCGGGCGCGAGCTTGCCGCCGGCGTCGCTGACCAGGATGGTGCTGTAGCGCTTCCAGGCCGTCTCGATGCCGAGGTTGTCGTAGACCCCGCCGTCGGTGAGCACCACGTGGCGGGTGAACGGGGGCCGCTGCAGGTCGTCGCCGCTGCCGGCGGCGAAGGCGCCCGCCGGCAGGTCGAGGCGGATCGGCGACAGCACCGGCGGGAAGGCCGAGGAGGCGGCGACGGCGGCCGCCAGCGGCAGCCGCGGCCGGTCGATGCGGCCGACCCGGTAGTCCCAGACGTAGGGGCGCGAGAAGCGAAACAGGGCGCCCGACTGCACGTTGGTGGCGTTGATCACGAAGCGCGGCCGCGCCGGCAGATCCTGCAGGGTGGCGTCGCCGAACAGGTGCTTGCGGTAGAGCGCGGTGAGCCGCTCCCCCACCGAGGCGGGGCTGAGGATGCCGCCGAGGATGGCGTCGCGGTCGATGGTGGTGCCGGCCATGCCGCGCACCGCCTGCACCACGCGCGGGAAGCCCCTGGCGACGCCGGCGGCGTCGAACTCGAGCGCCCGCCAGTGCATGCCCAGGGCGGCGGCGGTGATCGAGCCCCCGGAGACGCTCGAGAAGCGCTCGATGCGCGAGAGGAAGCCGCGCTCGTTGAGGTACCACAGCGCGCCGAGGTGGAAGAGCATGGCGCGGTAGCCGCCGCCCGACAGGCACAGCGCGATGCCGTCCTCGAGGTGGCCGCCGCGGCGCGGGCGGTCCTCGGCGGCGAGCTCGCGGTCGGAGGACTGGACCAGAGGGACGCGGGGGTCGTCCGGTGGGGGCACGGCTCTCTCCCTGCCAGCGCGGCCCGGCGCGGGCCGCGGGATCGTCGCTTGCTGCCTCTCTACCCTCTAGACGGGCATGGCGCCGCGTTTTCCCGTCTCGGTCGCGCGCGGGGCCGGTGCGCGCAGGGCCGCGGGGGGTGGAGTAGACTCGCCGGGCTGCGATGGCCGCGCCGAGCTCCCCGCCCTCCGTCTCGTCGCGCCGCGACGCCGCGACGCCGCTACGGCCCCACCCGCCGCTCACGCGGTACTACCGCAGCGAGCAGGAACGGCGCCAACGGCTGGCGAGGTGGTTCGACGCCACGGCTCCCGCCTACGACTGGATGACCCAGCTCCTGAGCTTCGGCTCGGGCCGCTGGTACCGGCGCCAGGCCCTCGAGCGCGCCGGGCTGGCGGCCGGCATGCGGGTGCTCGACGTCGCCTGCGGGACGGGTATCTCGACGCAGCCCGCCCGCGGCCTGGCGGGCGACGGCGCGCCGGTGATCGGTCTCGATCCGAGCTTCGGGATGCTGCGCCAGTCGCGGCAGCGGGACGGAGGCCTGGTGACGCGAGCCGTGGCCGAGGCGCTCCCCTTCGCCGACCAGAGCTTCGACTTCCTCGCCATGGGGTTCGCCCTGCGGCACGTCCCCGACCTGCGGCAGACGTTTCGCGAGTTCCACCGCGTGCTACGACCCGGCGGCAGGCTGCTGATCCTCGAGATCACCCCGCCGCCGTCGCGCCTCGCCGGGGGCTGTCTGAAGCTCTACCTGCGCCACCTGGTGCCGCTGGCGGTGCGGTTGGGGCGGGGCGGTCGACACCGGCAGGAGCTGCTCGAGTACTACTGGGACACCATCGAAGGCTGCGTGCCGCCGGCGACGATCCTCGGCGAGCTCGCGGCAGCGGGCTTCGCACAGCCCGAGCGCCACGCCGAGCTCGGCATCTTCAGCGAGTATCGCGCCCGGCTGCAGGGGGATTAGGATAGGGGTATGCGACGCCCCGCCCTCCTCGCCGCCCTCGCCGCTCTCGCCCTGCTGCCCGCCGCCGCCTTCGCCGAACAGCCCGACGCCATCCTCGGCACCTGGCTCACCGAGGAGGGGGACCAGGGCGGGCGGGCGCACGTGAAGGTCCGCCAGCAGGGGGCGAAATTCGTGGGGGAGATCGTGTCGCTGGAGGAGCCGAACTTCCCGCCGGAGGGGCCGCGCCCGGGGCAGCCCAAGGTCGACCTCGAGAACCCCGACCCGAAGCTGCGCGAGCGGCCGATCGTGGGGCTGCGGATCCTCGTCGGCTTCCGCTACACCGACGGCAAATGGACCGGCGGCACCGTCTACGACCCGGCCAACGGCAAGACCTACCGGGGGCAGATGACGCTGAAGGGTCCCGACACGCTGGAGCTGCGCGGCTACGTCGGCATTCCGCTGTTCGGCCGCACCTCCACCTGGAAGCGGGTGGATTGAGCCGCGGCCGGGCGGGGACGGAGCCCCGCCCCTACGACCGGTGGTGGCCCTCCAGCCGCCGTAGGGGCCGGCCGTCGCGACTCACGGACCGTCGTAGGGGCCGGCCTCCGCGCCGGCCCGGGCGGGGACGGAGCGTCAGCGCGCGACTTCGATGCGGTTGACCACCACCTCGACGCCGGGCCGACCCGACAGCACCGCCGGGTAGTGCGCGGCGGCGAAGCGGTCGCGCCGCTCAGAGGGCGACGACGGTGAGCAGGATGCGGCCGCCGTCCGCCGGCGACCAGCGCAGCACCTCCTGGGTGCCGTCGCCGTCGACGTCGAGCAGGCCCCAGCCGGAAGCACCCCCGCTGTCGCGGCTGCGAGTCACCTCGGCCTCGCCGCCCTCCGTGCTCACGCTCACCGACACCGTGGTTTCCTCGCGCCGGGGCTCCGGCGCCTCGCCGAGCTCGAGGACGCGGGTGGGAGACTTCGCCGGCAGGCCGTCGGCGCCGGCGGCGTAGATCGCCAGCCGCCCGCGGCGGAGGGTGACCAGGTCGGGCCGGCCGTCGCCGGTGACGTCGCCGTGGCGCCAGGCGCCGTCGCCGAGCTCGACGTTGACCACCGCCGGCTGGCGCGCGAGGGCGCCGCCGCCGCTGCCGCGGAACAGGGCGACCGTCACGTGGCGCCCGGCGAGCCCCTCGTTGGCCGCCACCAGCAGGTCGGGGTGCCCGTCGCCGTCGGCGTCGGCGACCAGCGGCCGCACCTCGTGCCACATCTTGGAGGGCAGCTGCAGGGCCACCAGCGGCTGCGTGCCGGCGCCCTCGCCGCCGGCTGCCAGCGGGAAGACCCGCAGCAGCTTGTTGGCCGCCGGGCCGACGCCGCGGAAGGTGCCGACCACCAGGTAGGGGCGGTCGCCCACCAG
>DATKEH010000234.1:0-5528 GCA_035546355.1 Thermoanaerobaculia bacterium | reverse complement strand
GGCCACACCGGAGTCGATCCCTACACGACGGCGGTGTCGGACACCTACCAGGATCTCTTCGGCGAGGGGATCTTCACCGGCAAGGGCCTCTACGACGTCGACGCCTTCACCGCCGCGCTCCACGACCGGGTCCCCGAGTACGCCCTTCTCTCGCACGATCTCTTCGAGGGGATCTACGCCCGCACGGCGCTGGTCTCCGACGTCGAGCTGGTCGACGACTACCCGGCAAGCGTGCTCACCCACGCCCAGCGACGCCACCGCTGGGTGCGCGGCGACTGGCAGATCCTGCGCTGGCTCTTCCCCTGGGTACGCACCCGCGGCACCGGTCTCGAGCGCAACCGGCTGCCCCTCATCGCGCGCTGGAAGATCTTCGACAACCTGCGCCGCAGCCTGGTGGCGCCGGGGACGGCGGCGCTCCTGCTGCTGGCGTGGACGCTGCTGCCCGGCAGCCCGGCGGCGTGGACCGCGGCGGTGCTCGCCGCGCTCGCCTTCCCGGTGCTGCCGCTGCTGCTGGCGGCCCTCGCCGGCCCGCGGCAGCGGCAGACCTGGGCCGCCTTCCTGCGCCGCGTCGGCGGCGAGGTCGAGACGGCGCTGGCGCGGGCCGTCCTGCAGCTGACCTTCCTCGCCAGCGAGGCGACGGAGATGGCCCACGCCATCGGCCTCACGCTGGCCCGCATGCTGGTGACCCGGCGGCGCCTCCTGGAGTGGGAGACGGCGGCGACGAGCGCCGCGCAGATGGCCCGCCGGGGGCTGCGCACCTTCGCCCGCGCGATGATCGCCAGCCCGGCGGCCGCGCTCCTCGGCATCGCCCTGGTGGCGACGCAGCGCCCCGCGGCGCTGCCGGTCGCGCTGCCGGTGTTGGCGCTGTGGCTGTCGGCGCCGGCGATCGCCTGGCTGCTGAGCCGGCCGACGGCGCCGCAGCGGGCCGAGCTCGGCGCCGAGGACCGCCGCTACCTCGAGCAGGTGGCGCGCCGGACCTGGGGCTACTTCGCCGAGCTCGCCGGGCCCGAGGACCACGGGCTGCCGCCCGACAACCTGCAGGAGCTGCCGGAGCCGCGTATCGACCACCGCACCTCCCCCACCAACATCGGCATGGGCTTGCTGGCGACGCTCGCCGCGCACGATTTCGGGTTCATCGCCACCGACGAGCTGATCGCCCGCACCGACGCGGCGCTGACCACGATCGAGAGCCTCGAGCGCTACCAGGGGCACCTGCTCAACTGGTACGACACCCGGACCCTGGCGCCGCTGCCGCCGCGCTACGTCTCGACCGTCGACAGCGGCAACCTCGCTGGCTCGCTGATGACGCTGGCGGCGGGGCTGCACGAGCTGGCGCGCCAGCGCGACGAGGTCGACCCGGCTCGGGCACCGACGCTCGACGCGCTCGCCAGGCGCGCCACCGCCTTCGCCGACGGCATGCGCTTCGGGTTCCTGTTCGACACCCAGCGCAAGATCTTCACCATCGGTTACCGCCTCGCCGACGCCGAGGGTCCCGGCCGCCCCGACCTCTCCTACTACGACCTGCTGGCCTCCGAATCCCGCCTCGCCAGCTTCATCGCCATCGCCAAGGGGGACGTGCCGCAGACGCACTGGTTCCACCTCGGCCGCCTGGTCACCAGCGTCGACGGCGCGCCCACCCTGCTGTCGTGGAGCGCCACGCTGTTCGAGTACCTGATGCCGCTGCTGGTGATGCGCGGCTACCCGGAGACGCTTCTCGACCAGAGCTGCCGCCTGGCGCTGCGCGCCCAGATCCGCTTCGGCGCCGACCAGGGGGCGCCCTGGGGCATCTCCGAGTCGGGGTTCAACGTCACCGACCGGGAGGGCAACTACCAGTACAAGGCGTTCGGAGTGCCCGGCCTCGGGCTCAAGCGCGGCCTCGGCGACGAGCTGGTGGTGGCACCCTACGCCACCGCGCTCGCCGCCATGCTCGAGCCCACCGCGGCGGCGCGCAACCTGCGGCGCCTCGCCGCCCTCGGCATGGAGGGCCGCTACGGGTTTCACGAGGCGATCGACTTCACCCACGGCGATCGCGAGGCCGACGAGCCGCGGCGGCGCGCCCACGGCGCGGTCGTGCGCTCCTTCTTGGCGCACCACCAGGGGATGACGCTCGTCGCCCTCGCCAACGCGCTGCTCGACCAGCGGATGGTCGAGCGCTTCCACAGCGACCCGCGGGTGCGGGCCACCGAGCTGCTGCTGCAGGAGCGGGTGCCCCACGCGGCGCCGATCACCCGGCCGCGGCCCGTCGAGGAGAGCCGGGTGGCGGCGCCGGCGGCTGCGGGCGGAGTGCGCCGGCTGCGTTCGCCGCACACCCGCCACCCACACGCGCAGTTCCTCTCCAACGGCAACTACACGACGGTGGTCACCAACGCCGGGGGCGGCGCCAGCTTCTGCCGCGGCCGCGCGGTGACCCGCCACCGCCAGGACGCCACCCGCGACCCCGGCGGCCAGTACCTCTACCTGCGCGACGTGCGCAGTGGCGCCATCTGGGGCGCCACGCACCAGCCGGTGGGGCGCGAGGCGGAGGAGTACCTGGCGACCTTCCAGCCGGAGAAGGCGACCTTCCGGCGTCGCGACTACGGAATCGTCACCCGTCTCGACATCGCCGTCTCGACCGAGGACGACCTCGAGGTGCGCCGGCTGGTGGTGACCAACCATACCGACCGGCCGCGCGAGATCGAGGTGACGAGCTACGCCGAGATCGTGCTGGCGCCCCCGGCCGACGACCTCGCGCACCCCGCCTTCGCCAAGCTGTTCGTGGAGAGCGAGTACGTGGCGGATTCCGCCGCGCTGCTCTTCCGGCGGCGCCCCCGCGCCGCCGCCGAAGGAGAGCTGTGGGCGGTGCACGTGCTGGCGCTCGATGGGCGGCCGCAGGGACCCGTCGAGCACGAAAGTGACCGCGCGCGCTTCCTCGGTCGCGGCCGCGACGCGGCGCTGCCGCAGGCGCTCGACGGCCGCTCTCTCGGCGGCACCACCGGCTGCGTGCTCGACCCGATCGCCAGCCTGCGCCAGCGCTTGCGCCTCGCTCCCGGCGCTTCGGTGCGCCTCGCCTTCGCCACCGGCGTGGCCGACAGCCGCGACGCCGCCCTCGCCCTGGCGCACAAGTACCACGACCCGAGCGCGATCGGCCGCACCTTCGCGCTCGCCTTCGTCAACGCGGTGAGCGGCCGCCGCCACCTCGGCATCACCGCGGACGAGGCGCTGCTCTTCGAGCGGCTCGCCTCGCGCGTTCTCTACACCGATTTCACGCTGCGCGCGCCGGCGACGGTGCGGGCGCGCAACGAGCTCGGCCAGGAAGGGCTGTGGCCGCACTCGCTCTCCGGCGACCTGCCGATCCTGCTGGTGCGCGTGCTCGAGAGCGACGACCTGGCGCTGGTGCGGCAGCTGCTGCAGGCCCAGGAGTACTGGCGCCTCAAGGGGCTCGCCGCCGACCTGGTGATCCTCAACGAGCACCCGCTCGGCTACCTCGACGAGATGCACGCAGCGCTCGAGACGCTGCTCGACGACGGGCCGTGGAGCTCCTGGAAGCACCGCCCGGGGGGCGCCTATCTGCTGCGCAGCGAGCGCCTATCCGAGGCCGAACGCATCCTGCTGATGAGCGTCGCCGGCGCCGTGCTCAACGGCGGCCAGGGCGACCTTGCCCACCAGCTCGCGCGACCCGATGCCTCGCCACCCACTCTCGAGCCGGAGGCGTTCGCCCCGTCGCGGCAGGGCGACGAAGGCGACCTGCCGGCGAGCGGCGCCGATCCCGCGCCGCCGCTGCAGCTCGCCAACGGCCTCGGCGGCTTCAGCGCCGACGGCCGCGAGTACGTGATCCAGCTCGAGGGCGACCGCGAGACGCCGCTGCCCTGGGTCAACGTCATCGCCAACCCGCGCTTCGGCACCATCGTCACCGCCGCCGGCGCGGCGCACACCTGGTCCGGCAACAGCCGCGAGAACCGGCTTACCCCGCACGCCAACGACCCGGTGAGCGACCCCACCGCCGAGGCCTTGCTGCTGCGCGACGAGGAGACCGGCGCCGTGTGGTCGCCGACCCCCGGACCGCTGCCCCGTGCCGCGGACGGCGGCCGCTGCGTCGTGCGCCACGGCGCCGGCGTCACCACCTTCGAGCGCTTGGCGCAGGGCATCCGCCACCGCCTCGACGTCTTCGTCGACGCCACCGACCCGGTGAAGGTCTCACTCCTCTCGCTGACCAACGAAAGTGGTCGCGGGCGCACGCTCGCCGTCTACGCCTACGACGAGTGGGTGCTGGGACCGCCACGCGCCGGGCAGCAGACCCACGTCGTCACCGAGCGCGACGCGGCCACCGGGGCGGTGCTCGCCCGCAACCCCTACAACGGCGTCTTCGCGGCACGCATCGCCTTCGCGCACAGCAGCGAGCCGGTGCGCTCGGCCACTGGCGACCGCACCCTGTTCCTGGGCCGCAACGGCTCCCTCGCCGCGCCTGCTGCGCTCGGCCGCCGCCAGCTCGCCGAGCGCTTCGGAGCCGGGCTCGATCCCTGCGCCGCGCTGCAGGTGGTGGTGACCCTCGCGCCGGGGGAGAGCCGGGAGCTCGTCTTCCTCCTCGGGCAGGGCGCCGATCGCGAGGAGGCGCGCGCTCTCTGCGTGCGCCACGGCAGTGTCGCGGCCGCCCGCGCGTCGCTCGCCGCAGTATGCCGTCAGTGGGAGGAGACGCTCGGCGCACTGCGGGTGCAGACCCCCGATGACTCCTTCGACCTGATGATGAACGGCTGGCTGCTCTACCAGGACCTCTCCTGCCGCCTGTGGGCGCGCTCCGGTTACTCGCAGCCGGGAGGTGCGTTCGGCTTCCGGGACCAGCTCCAGGACGTGCTGGCGCTGCTGCACGCGCGCCCCGAGCTCGCCCGCGAGCACCTGCTGCGCGCCGCCGGGCGCCAGTTCCTCGAAGGAGACGTCCAGCACTGGTGGCACGAACCGGCCGGGGAGGGCACGCGCACGCGCTGCTCCGACGACCTCCTCTGGCTCCCCTTCGTCGCCGCCCACTACGTCGGCACCACCGGCGACGCGGGCGTACTCGACGTGATGGAGCCCTTCCTCGAGGCGCCGCCACTGGCGCCCGACGTCGACGAGGCGTATCAGCAGCCGCGTATCTCGGCCACCGAGGCCACCCTCTTCGAGCACTGTCTCGCCGCCATCGACCGCAGCCTCGGAGTCGGTACCCATGGCCTGCCGCTGATCGGCAGCGGCGACTGGAACGACGGCATGAATCGCGTCGGCGACGCCGGCCGGGGCGAAAGTGTGTGGCTCGGCTTCTTCCTGTTCGACGTACTGGTTCGCTTCACCGACGTCGCCCGTGCGCGTGGCGACGTGGAGTTTGCGACTTACTGCTCGGAGCACGCGAGGCAGCTGCGTGAGAATCTGGATGCGCATGCGTGGGACGGCAACTGGTATCTGCGCGCCTGGTTCGACGATGGCAACCCGCTCGGCTCGGCGCGCAGCGATGAATGCCGGATCGATTCGATATCCCAGAGCTGGTCGGTGCTGTCGGGCGCCGCCGATCCGGCGCGAGCGCG
>DATKEH010000233.1:0-23295 GCA_035546355.1 Thermoanaerobaculia bacterium | reverse complement strand
GCCTCCGGCCCCGAGTAGACCTTGAGGTTGCCCAGCATGTGGGTGAGCACGAAGCCGAAGAGCACGAAGCCGGTGATCGCCATCACCCACTTCTTGCCCAGGGTCGAGCGATAGAAGCCCAGTATCCAGGACATGGCTCTTCGGGGCCGGCGGCGGCTGCCGCCAGAAGGCCGTCGCGCCTGCGGCAAGCTATCACAGCGACCTCGGCCGCGGCCCGCCCCGCGGCGTGGGATGGCGGGGGCTACCCTCCGCCGCCCGCGCGACGGCGGCGTCTGGGCCGCCGCCGTCGCCGCCGCGCCCCGGGTCGACGCCCCTCCGCCGCTTGCGGCGCACCACGGCGCGCCGCCGCGGAACGCCACTGCTCCAGGGCTCTCTGCCCCTCGCCGGTGGCCGCCACCAGCAGGCCGAACAGGTCCAGGGCGTCGTCGAAGTAGGGGCGATGGGCCATCTGCACGCGCGCCCGCGGCGTCCACTGCGGCTCGAGCAGCCGCTGGAAGCCGACCAGGGCGTGCAGCAGCTGGGTGGTCCGGTTCTTCGACAGGGCGAAGCGGCGGATGAACGGCTCGGCCATCTCCTCCACCAGCTGGCGGATGGCGGCGCGGCTCATCGGCCGCTGGTCGAGCGCCTCGACGTCGTCCCGGCGCTGCAGGATCTGCGGCAGCAGCAGCACCCCGAGGAGGGTGGCGTCACTGAGCCTGCGGCCCTCCTGCACCGCCTGGTCGATGGTGGGGAGCAGCCGAGAGAAGTCGCTGGCTTCCGAGGCGCCGGCGCCGATCATCGCATACGCCTCCGGCAGCAGCACCTCCAGCAGCCCCAGCTCGAGCATCCACTGCAGCGCCGCGCCGGCCCGCCCGCAGCGCAGCAGCTCCAGCACCTCCTCGGTCACCCGCGCCGGGGCGGCCAGCTCGATCTTCTGCCGGTGCCGCTGGATGGCCTCCTGCGTCGCCGGCTCGATGGCGAAGCCCAGCCGCCCCGCGTACTCGCAGGCGCGCATCATGCGCACCGGGTCCTCCTGCAGGCGCACGTCCGGATCGCCGATGATCCGTACCACCCGCCGCTCGAGGTCTTCGACACCGCCCACGTAGTCGATCACCGAGAAGTCGGCGATGTCGTAGAACAGGGCGTTGATCGTGAAGTCGCGGCGGAAGGCGTCCTGGCGCGGCGTGCCGTAGACGTTGTCGCTGGTGATCAGGACGTCATCGTCCCCCTGCTGGGCGGGATCCGGTTCGCCGCGGAAGGTCGCCACCTCGACCACCTCGCCCTGGAACACCACGTGGACCAGCCGGAAGCGGCGGCCGATGATGCGCGAATTGCGGAACAGGCGCCGCATCTCCGGTGGCCTGGCGTCGGTGCCGACGTCGAAGTCCTTGGGCTCGCGGCCGAGCATCAGGTCCCGCACGCTGCCGCCGACCAGGTACGCCTTGTAGCCCCTCTGGTGCAGCCGGTAGAGCACCTTGAGGGCGTTGGGCGAGATGTTCTGACGGGAGATCGGGTGCTCGGGCCGGGCCAGGACACGAGGCTCGGCGAGATCGCTCACCGGCTGATTCTATAGGGGCGGATCCCGCGCCTACGTCGTCGGCGAGGGAGCCTCCTCCTCTCCCGCCTCGAGGACGCTGACCACGTGCACCTCGGAAGTCAGCGTGCGGTGGACCGGGCAGCGGTTGGCGATCTCGAACAGGCGCTGGCGCTGCTCCTTGTCGAGCGGCCCGTCGACCCGGATCACCCGGTTCACCCGGTCGAGCATCCCCTCTTTCGTCTCGCACTCGGCGCAATCCTCGGCGTGGATGCGGGAATGCTCGAGCCGCACCCGCACCCCGTGCAGCGGCCAGCCCTTGCGGTCGGCGTAGAGGCGCAGGGTGATCGAGGTGCAGGCGCCGAGGCCCGCCAGGACGTACTCGTAGGGGCTGGGGCCGGCGTCGGCGCCGCCGAAGTCCCGCGGCTCGTCGGCCAGCAGGTGGTGCCGGCGAACCCGCACCGAGTTGGTGAAGCCCTGCTCACCGCCTTCCACCCACACCTCCCCTTGCGGCGGCTCCTGCGCTCGCTTCTCGGCGGTACCACAGACGTAGCGCGCCGCCCACGCCGCCAGCACCTGGCCGACGAACAGGGCGTCGGCCGGATCGTCGAGCAGCAGGTGGTCGGCGCCGTCCAGGGAGACGAAGCTCTTGGGGTGGCGCGCCGCCTCGAAGATCCGTCGCGCGTGCTCGACACCCACCACCTGGTCGACCGGCGAATGGAAGATCAGCAGCGGCCGCCCGAGCTCGCGGATTCGCCCCGCCAGCCGGTGCTCCTCGAGATCGGCCAGCAGCTGACGGCGTACCCGGAACCGGCGGCCCGCCAGCTCGACCTCGGCCTCGCCCTGCTGCTCGATGGCCTCGCGGGAGGGCTCGAAGTGCACCAGCAGGTGGCTCGGCTCGCTGGGGGCGCCGAGGGTGGCCACCGCCCGCGACTCGGGGATGCGGTGAGCGGCGGCGAGCACCGCGGCGCCGCCCAGGCTGTGACCCACCAGGATCTCGGGAGCCAGCAGCTCGCGGCGCATGAAGTCGGCCGCCGCCACCAGGTCGTCGAGGTTGGACGAGAAGTTGGTCGCCGCGAACTCCCCTTCGCTCTCGCCCAACCCGGTGAAGTCGAACCGCAGCACCCCGATCCCCTCGTCGGCCAGGGCGCGGCTGACCCGCGTCAGCGCCTTCAAGTCCTTGCTGCAGGTGAAGCAGTGGGCGAGGAGGGCCCAGGTCCGCGGCGTCTGGTGGGGGGTCTCGACGCGCGCTGCGAGGCGCTGCCCGTCGGCACCGGGAAAGTGGATGCGCTGGCTCGGCATGGATCGCCCTCCTCGCCCGGCATTCTCCCACGGGCGGGGCCTCTCCGCGGCGGCCCAGACGGAGGCGGATCCCGCCGATCTCTCTGGTAGATTGCCGTCCGGTGACGGATACGTTCGACGACGCGTTCGACCAGGCCCTCGAGCAGCTCGAGCGCGACCGCATCCTGCCCCGCATCTGGCAGCGCGACCACACCGTCTGGCGCCCCGACCCCACCGAGATCGCCGATCGGCTCGGCTGGCTCGACGCCCCGGCGACGATGGCGCGGCAGGTCGCGGATCTGCATCGCCACGCCGCCGAGGCGCGGGACGCCGGGGTGCGCGACGTGGTGCTGCTGGGGATGGGCGGCTCCAGCCTCGGCGCCGAGGCCCTCGCCCGCTGCCTCGACCTCGCCCCGGGCATGCCGCGCCTGCACGTGCTCGACAGCACGGTGCCGGACTGGGTGCGGCGGGTACGCGCCGCGGTCGATCCGGCGCAGGCGCTGTTCGTGGTGGCGAGCAAGTCCGGCACGACCGCCGAGGTGCAGGCGCTGTGCGACTACTTCTGGGCCGAGACCGCCGTCGAGGTCCACGAGCCCGGCGAGCGCTTCGCCGCGGTCACCGACCCCGGCACGCCCCTCGAGCAGCTGGCGCGCGAGCTCGACTTTCGCTTCCTGCTGCTGAATCCGGCCGACATCGGCGGCCGGTTCAGCGTCCTCTCCTGCTTCGGGCTCTTCCCCGCCGCCCTCGCCGGCGCGGACATCGGCCTGCTGCTCGACCGCGCCCTCGCCGCCGCCGGCGACTGCGGGCCCGAGATCGCGGCGGCGAACAACCCGGCCGCCCGCCTCGCCGCCTTCCTCGCCGCCGGCGCGCGCCTGGGGCGGCCGAAGCTGACGCTGTTGACCCCGCCGCGGCTCGCGGCGTTCGGCCTGTGGGCCGAGCAGCTGCTCGCCGAGAGCACCGGCAAGGACGGCACCGGCATCCTCCCGGTGGTCGGCGAGCCGTGGGTGGGCGCCGACGCCTACGGCGGGGATCGGATCTTCGTCGCCCTGCGGCTCGGGGACGGCGACCGAGAGGCCGCCGCCCGCCTCGCCGCCCTGCGCGAGGCGCGGCAGCCGCTGTTCGAGCTCCGCCTCGAGGATTCCTACGGCCTCGGGCGCGAGCTCTTCGTCTGGCAGCTCGCCACCGCCGTCGCCGGGCACCTGCTGGGGGTCCACCCGTTCGATCAACCCGACGTCCAGGCCGCCAAGGACCGCACCAAGGCGCTGCTCGCCCGGTACGAGAGCGAGGGCGCGTTGCCGCGGATCGAGGCGCCGCTGGACCTGCCCGCGGAGCTCGCGGGCGGGCGCCCGGAGTACGTCGCCCTCCTCGCCTACCTCGATGCCGGCGAAGAGTTGGAGGCGGCGGTGACCGAGATGCGCGCCGCCCTGCTGCGGCGCGGCATCCCCTCGACCTTCGGTTACGGCCCGCGCTACCTGCACTCGACCGGGCAATTGCACAAAGGCGGTATCGCCGGAGGGGTGCACGTCCTGCTGCTGCCGGCCCGCCAGGAGGACCTGCCGCTGCCCGGGCGGGGCTACGGCTTCGCCACGCTCGCCGCGGCGCAGGCGGCGGGCGACCTCCTCGCCCTGCAGGGAGCCGGCCGGCGCTGCCTCCGGCTCGAGCTCCAGCGGCCGGCCGCGGAGCTGCGGTCGCTCGCCGCCCGCCTGTAAGGGCCTCCCCACCCGGGCCCGGACGCCGTGATAGAAAGGCCGGCGACGGAGGCGGCGATGAGCACCACCCTGGAAAGCCCTGCGACCCTCGAGCGCGACGTCGTCGCGCGGCGCCTGGCCGAGGTCCGCGCACGCACCCTGGAGCTGGTCGGCGTCCTCGACTGGCCGACGCTGCGCCGCCAGCACGTCCCCATCCTCTCGCCCATGGTCTGGGACCTGGGCCACGTCGGGCTCTTCGAGGAGACCTGGATCGGCCAGCGCCTGGCCGGGCGGCCGCCGCTGGTCGACGGCTACCAGCGGATGTTCGACCCGGTCAGCAACCCACGGCCCACCCGCGAGGGACTGCCGCTGCCGGAGCCCGCCCAGCTCCTCGACTACCTGCAGCGGGTGCGCGCCGAGACCCTGGAGGTGCTCGCCTCGGGCGCCGACGGCGGTGACCCGCGCCTGCTGTCCGGCGGCTACGTCTTCGAGATGGTGGCCGAGCACGAGGAGCAGCACCAGGAGACGCTGCTGCAGGCGATGCAGGTCCTGGAGTCGGCGCCCTACGCGCCGCCCCGCCGCCGTGGCCTGCCGCCGCCGCGCCCGGTCGAGCCCGGCATGATCCGCATCCCCGCCGGCCGGTTCGCGATGGGCGCCACCGGCGAGGGCTTCGCCTACGACAACGAGCTGCGGAGCCACGAGGTCGACGTCGCCGAGCTCTGGATCGACCGCTTCCCGGTCACCCACGGCGAGTATCTCGCCTTCGTCGAGGACGAGGGCTATCGCCGCCGCGAGCCGTGGAGCGACGCCGGCTGGGCGTGGCTCCGGGAGGAGGGCGTCGAGGCGCCCGGTAACTGGTCTCGAGCGGGCGGCGGATGGCGGGTGCGGTTCATGGACCGCGTACTGCCGCTGCCCACCGACGTGCCCGTGGTCCACGTCTGCTACTGGGAAGCGGATGCCTACGCCCGCTGGGCCGGCAAGCGGCTGCCGACCGAGGCGGAATGGGAGAAGGCGGCGCTGTGGGACCCGCGGCTCGGGCGCGCACGGCGGTACCCGTGGGGAGACCAGCCGCCGAACACCGACCGGGCCAACGTCGACCAGCTGGCCTTTCAGCCGGCGCCGATCGGCGCCTTCCCCAAGGGCGCCAGCGCCTACGGCGTCGAGCAGACGCTCGGCGACGTCTGGGAGTGGACCGCGAGCGACTTCCGCGCCTACCCCGGTTTCGCCGCCTACCCCTACGCCGAGTACTCCGAGATCTTCTTCGGCGACCAGTACAAGGTGCTGCGCGGCGGCTCCTGGGCGACGCGCCCGGCGGTGGCGCGCGGCACCTTACGCAACTGGGACTACCCCATCCGCCGCCAGATCTTCGCCGGGATTCGCTGCGCCCGTGGCGCCTCCTGAGGGCACCGGCTCGGCCGGCGGCGCCGCCGAGCCCAGAGCAGGGGGCCTGCCGCCGCCCAGGGAGCCGGTAGTGGAGGTTCGTGGGGCCCCCCACGGCGAGGAGCCCGACCGGGAGCTGCTCCTCTCGGGTCTGCGTCGCCAGCCGCGCTCCATCCCCTCGAAGTTCCTCTACGACGAGCGCGGCTCGCTACTGTTCGAGGAGATCACCGAGCTCCCCGAGTACTACCAGACGCGCACCGAGCGGGAGATCCTGGCGGCGGCAGCCGAGGCGATCACCCGGCGCACCGCGGCGCGGCAGCTGGTGGAGCTGGGTCCGGGGTCGGCGAGCAAGACCCGGCTGCTGCTCGATGCGCTGTGGCAGCAGCGCACGCTGACGAGCTACGTGCCGATCGACGTCAGCGAGGAGATGCTGCGGTCGGTGGCGGAGGAGATCGCTGTTGCCTACCCCGGCCTGGCGGTGCACGCCATCGTCGGCGACTTCACCGAGGATGCGGCGCCGCTGCCGCCGGTTGCTCCGCCCGGCCCGCGGCTGACGCTGTTCCTCGGGGGCACCATCGGCAACCTGCACCCCGAGCGCGAGGCGCCGGCCTTCCTGGCGCGCCTCGCCCGTGCCATGGCCGCGGGCGACTTCCTCCTCCTCGGCGTCGACCTGATCAAGGATCGGGGCGTGCTGGAGGCAGCCTACGATGACGCCGGTGGGGTCACCGCCGAGTTCAACCGCAACATCCTGCGGGTGGTGAACCGGCTGCTGGAGGCTGACTTCGACCCCGCCTGCTTCGCCCATCGGGCGTTCTACGACCCCGCTTCGCGATGGATCGAGATGCGCCTGGTCGCCGTGGCGCCTCAGCGGGTGCGGCTGGGGTTCACCGGCGAAGTGCTAGAGCTCGCCGCGGGCGAGGAGATCCACACCGAGATCAGCGCCAAGTACGATGCCGAGCGGGTGCGCCAGCTGTTCGCCGCCTCCGGCTTCCGCCTCCTCGAGGAGCACGCCGACCCGCGGCGCCAGTTCGCGCTCTACCTGGGCCAACGCTAGCCGCCCCCCTACACCGGCGCTTCGGCCGACTCGGCCTCGCGCAGGCCCCGCCAGCGCGCGGCGAGCCGCTCCCGGGCCTCGAGCACCAGGCTGAGCAGCGCCGGCACCAGGAAGAGCGTGAACAGGGTCGACACCAGCAAGCCGCCGATCACCACGCTCCCCAGGCCGCGATAGAGCTCCGAGCCCGGGCCCGGGAACAGCACCAGCGGCAGCATGCCGCAGACGCTGGTGCCGACGCTCATGAAGATGGGGCGGATGCGATTGGCGGTGGCCTCGCGGATGGCCTCGCGCGACGGCATCTCCTCCTCACGCATGTGGTTGAGGGTCTGGTGCACGATGAGGATCGCGTTGTTGACCACCGTGCCTACCAGGATGATGAACCCCAGCATGGTGAGGACGTCGAGCGCCTGGTGGGTGAACAGGTTGACCACCCCGAGGCCGAGGAAGCCGCCGAGGGCGGCGAGCGGCACGCTGAAGAGGATCACCAGGGGGTAGAGGAAGCTCTCGAACAGCGCCGCCATCAGCAGGTAGGTGATGACCACCGCCAGCAGGAAGTTCCACATCAGCGCCCGCCCGGTCTGGGTGAGCTTGTCGGCGGTGCCCGCCATGCGGGCGCGGTAGAGACCTCCCAGCCTCCCCTCCTCCCGCATCGGCGCCAGGATGTCGCTGGCGATGCGCTCCATCGCCTCCTGCAGCGGCATCTCCTCGGCAGGCGTCACCTGGATGGTGATGGCGCGCTGCCGCTCGCGATGGGCGATCTGGGCCGGCCCGCTGTCCACCACCACCTCGGCCACCGAGCCGACCGTCACCAGCTCGCCGCTGGGCGCCGCCAGCGGCAGCTGCTCGATGAGGTGGGTGCGCCGGGACAGCTCCCCCTGCTCGGCGATCACCCGCAGGTCGATCTCCTTGCCCTGGTGGCGGTACTCGCTCGCCTTGGCTCCGTCGACCAGCGCGTCGACCGCCATGCCGAGATCGCGGTGCGACAGCCCGACCTCCGCCGCCCGCCGCCGGTCGGTGCGCACCTGCACCTCCGGGTTGCCGAGGTCGAGGCTGGGGATGGGGATCGCCTGCGCGCCGGGCAGCACGCCGGGCAGCCGCCCGAAGATCTCGCCACCGAGGTCGACCAGCCGCGGCAGGTCCGGTCCGGTGACCTCGACGTCGATGGTTCGCCCCTCCCCCAGGCCGCGCTGGAACAGCCCGGGCTGAGTGGCGAAGGCGATGGCGCCGGGGATCTGCGAGTTGACCTCCCAGAACACCGGCAGCAGCTCGCGCGCCCGCTGCTCGTCGCGCGACCTCGCCCCCATGAAGACCCGGTCGTTGAGGGCGACGAAGAAGTAGCCCATGACGCCGCCGCCGGGCAGGCCGTCGGCCTCCTCCCCCGACGCCTCCCACAGCGGGCGCAGCTTCTCGACGTAGAGGTGCTGCAGCTCGGCGTTCTCGTCCATGCTCTGGCCTGGAGACGGCAGGATCATGCCGAACACGAAGTTGAGGTTGCCGGTGGGCAGGTACTCCGCCTTGGGCATCAGCAGCCAGGAGAGCCCGAGTGCGGCCACCGTGAAGCCGAGGACCACCGCCAGCCGCCGTGGCGTCGAGCCGCAGATGCGGTACACGGTGCTGGCGACCCATTCGTTGAACCGCTGCGCCTGGGGAACGAACCCCCACAGGTTCTTGAAGCTCCCAGGGCGATGGCTGCCGTACTCGCCGCCCAGCTCGTCGTCCTCTTCGTCCTCCCCCGCCGGCGCGGCGGCGCCGAGGATCTTCGCCGACAGGCTGGGGATGATGGTCATCGCCACGATCAGCGACAGACCTACGGCGCAGCTGATGGCGATGGCGATGTCGCGAAACAGCTGCCCTGCCTCCTCCTGGACGAACAGCACCGGCAGGAACACGGCGATGGTGGTCAGCGTCGAGGCCAACACCGCTCCCCACACCTCGGTGGTGCCGTCGTAGGCCGCCTGCCGCCGGCTCTTGCCCAGCTGCCGGTGGCGGTAGATGTTCTCCAGCACGACGATGGAGTTGTCGACCACCATGCCGACGGCGAAGGCGAGCCCGGCGAGGCTGATGACGTTGAGGGTGCGGCCGAACCACCACATCATCAGGAAGGTGCCGACGACGCTGATCGGGATGGCCACGGCGATCACCAGGGTGCTGGTGCGGCTGCGCAGAAAGACCAGCAGCATGAGGATCGCCAGCACGCCGCCCAGCATCAGGCTCTGCTGCACCAGGTCGATGGCGCCGCGGATGTAGTCGGTCTCGTCGTAGACCTGCACGAAGGTGAGCCCCCGCGGCGCCAGCAGGTCCTCCTCGACCTCCAGCATCGCCCTCTGGACCCCCGCCATCACCGCCAGCACGTTGGCGCCCGCCGAACGCACCACGTTGAAGGCGATCGACGGCTCTCCCATGAAGTAGCCCATCGCCCCCGGCCTGGCGTGGCCGAGCTGGGCGCGCCCGACGTCGCCGACGCGGATCGGCACGCCGTTGCGCACCGCCACCACCACCTGCTCGATCTGCTCCGGCGAGGTGTACTCCCCGATCGCCCGCACCACGTAGCGCCGCTTGCCCTCGAAGAAGTCACCGCCGCTGATGTTGCGGTTCTCGCGGTCGAGCGCCGCCATCAGCTCCGGCAGGGTGATCTGCCGCGCGGCCAGCGCCGCGGGGTCGACCACCACCTGCATCTCCTCCTCGCGGCCGCCGAAGACGTTGAAGGCCCCCACTCCCGGCACTCGCTCGATCTCGGGCTTGACGTCCTCCTCGATGAAGGTCCGCAGGGTCCAGATGTCGCCGCGGTAGCCGTCTTCGCGTCTGGGCAGCAGGATGAACCAGGCGATGGGAGAGGCGTCGGCGCCGACGCTGCGGATGACCGGCTTGTCGACGTCGGCGGGGTAGCTGGGCACCTGCTCGAGGCGGTTGGACACCTTGAGCAGGGCGGCGTCGACGTCGGTGCCGGTCTGAAAGACCAGCGTCAGGCTGCCGACGCTGTCGGCGCTCGAGCTGTCCATCCGCACCAGCCCCTCTAGGCCCTTGAGCTGCTCCTCCTGCTTGTCGACGATCTCGCGCTCGATCTCGTGCGGGCTGGCACCCGGCCAGATCGTGGTGACGCCGACCTCGGGCTCCTCGATGGTCGGCGACAGCTGCACCGGCAGACGGTAGAGGCCGATGACCCCGAACAGGGCCAGCAGGATGGCGCCCACCGCGGTGGTGACGGGCAGGCGGATCGCTTCGTGGACCAGCTTCATGGCGCCGGGTACTCCTGCGGCTGCCCCGCCACCTTCATCCCGGGCTGCAGCCGCTCGTTGCCACGCGTCACCACCCTGTCGCCGGCGGCGACCCCTCCCGCGACCACCACCCAGGCGCCGGTGGCGCGGCCGGGCTGGACATCGACCCGCTCGACCGCGCCGCCGTCGCGGATCACCCAGACGAAGCGCTCCGGCCCCTGGCTGACCACGGCGTCCTTGGGCACCAGCACCGCCGAGGCGCTGGCGAACGGCAGCGCTACCCGGGCCAGCATCCCCGCCCCGACGCGCCCCTCTCGGTCGCCGAACCGCACCTTGACCGGAAAGGTGCGCGCCCGGGCGTCGGCTCGCGGCACCACCGCATGCACCTCACCCGCGAGGGCGAGGCCGTTCAGCGAGTCGAAGACCACCCTGGCGCGGCCACCCACCCGCACCTCGGCATAGTGGCGCTCCGGCACCTCGACGCGCACCTCGAGCGTCTGCAGCGAGATCAGGTCCACCACCGGGTCGCCCACCGCCAGCCATTCGCCCTTCTGGGTGTGCTCGGCGACCACCACCCCGGCGAAGGGAGCGCGCACGGTGGCGCGCCCGAGGTCGCGCTCCAGCGCGGCGACCTCGGCCGTCAGCCGCTGGGCCCGCCCCTGCCAGGCCTGGTGCTCGTAGATCGCGTCGTCGAGAGTCTGGGTGCTCACCACGCCGGACTGCTGCAGCTCCCGCTGGCGGGCGAGGCGCAGCTCGGCCTGCTCCAGGCGGGCCTGCGCCTCGGACAGCTCCCCGCGCGCCACCTCCAGGCGCAGCGCGATGGGCTGCGTCTCGAGGCGCAGCAGGGGCTCGCCGGCGCGCACCCACGTGCCCTCGCGGGCCGGAAAGGCGGCGACCAGGCCGGCGACCTCGGCGGCCACCACCGAGCTGTCGACCGCCTCCACCGTGCCGGTCAGCTGGAGCTGCCCGGCCACCTGCTGGCGCAGCGCCTCGGTGTAGCGGACCGGCGCCGGCCCCTGGCCGCCCTGGGCGACGGCGGGCCGCGGCAGCAGCGCGATCAGGACGATCCAGAGGGCGCAGACCGGGACGGCTGCCGCCCCCGGCCCGCGCCCCTGCGCCGCTGGCGGCGGGGCGGCGGCGGCCGGAGAGGCGGGGAAAGGCTGATGGCTCGGCAAAGACGGACCTCCCGATGCCAGAGGGAGAGGAGGCGCCCGGCGAGGAGGCTAGCGGGGCACCATGGCTCGCGACGCTGCCGGCGGCGCGCTGCGCGCCCCCGGGCGCGAGAGCTTAACCGACGACTCCGACCAGGGGAGCACCGGGCTCCCACCCATGAGGTACGGCTACCGGCCCCGCGGGTTGCGCCGCGACCGGCCTCCCGCGTTGGCGGCCAGCCGCTGCTCAGCCCGCCGTCGGTGCGGCTGCCGTAGCTGCTGGCTCGGCAGGCGGCGCCAGCACGATCACCGCCGGCTCCCACCATGCTTCCCCCGGCTCGAAGCCGTAGCCCTCGTAGGCGCAGGGCGAGGCGATGTGGTCGCGACCGTAAATCGGATCGCCGCTGTGGAGGCGGCGCTGCAAGGGGTAGATCGACCCGCAACCGTGGCAGAACCGCCCCACCACCGACCCCCGGCGCTCGCTGGCGACGCGGCTCTGGGGGGCAGCCCGGGGGGCACGAAACACCATGGCGGCTCGATCCTACCGCGCCGCGATGCGGTCGGCGTAGCCGAAGAAGAACGCCAGCTCCTTCTCCGCGTTCTCCGGCGAGTCGCTGCCGTGGATCGCGTTGCGTTCGATCGACTCGGCGTGCTGCGCACGCAGGGTGCCCGGATCCGCCTTGGCCGGGTCGGTCGCGCCCATCACCCGGCGCAGGTGGGCCACCGCGTCCTCGCGCTCGAGGGCCAGGGGCATGCAGGGGCCGCTGGTCATGAACCGCACCAGGCTGTCGTAGAACGGCCGCTCGCGGTGCACCGCGTAGAACTCCCCCGCCTGCTGCCGCGACAGGTGCAGCACGCGGGCGCCGAGGATGCGGAACCCCTCCCCCTCGAGCTGGGCGAGGATGCGGCCGGCCTTGCCGGCGCCGAAGGCATCGGGCTTGACGATCGCCAGTGTCTCTTGGATCACGAGAAACCTCCTTCAGGGATCCCTGGGGACGAGTCGGGGGCTCACTCCAGCACCTGCAGGTCGCCGTCGGCGTCCGTCAGCAGGAACAGCGGCCCCACCGTCTCGGCGGCGCCGTCCGGGCCCAGCAGCAGCGCACCGCCTGCCGGGATGCCGACGCCCCAGGAGACGCCGCCGAAGGCCATCATCTGGCGCAGCCGGCGATCGTGCCCGGGCTGGAAGCTCGGCTCGACCACGCCACCCGGCAGCCACCCCAGACCCGGCACCAGGGCGCCGCCGAACAGGCTGCGGGCGACGGTGCCGAGGGCCTGGCCGGCGGCGGCGATGGCGACCACCACGCCGCCGGCCCGCAGCCTCTCGAGCAGGGCGTCGACCAGCGGTGCGGCGGCGAGAGCCTCGAGCAGATGGTCGGTGACGCCGCCTCCGAGGTAGACGCCGGCCAGCTCGCCCACCCGCCCAGCGTGCTTCTGGCGCCGCGCGTCGCGCGCCCGGTACACCGGCAGCGCCTCGACCTCGCGGCCGAAGGTCTGCTGCAGGTAGGTGGCGAAGTGGCGCGGGTAGTCCACCGAGCCGCTGGCGGCGGGGACGAAGCCGATCGGCCCGGGAGGCGTCTTCTCCAGCCAGGCGCGGTCGGCGTCGAGGGTCTCGCCGAAGGAGAATTCGCCGCCGCCGAGCAGCGCCAGCCAGCCGCCGCCGGCGGGGCGGGTGAAGGGAAGGGTCACCTGGCGAGCGCCCTCTTCACCGTCTCGCCCATCGCCGCCGGCGACTCGACCACCAGGATTCCCGCCGCCGCCAGGGCGGCCATCTTCTCGGCGGCGGTGCCCTTGCCACCCGCCACGATGGCACCGGCGTGCCCCATACGCCGCCCCGGCGGGGCGGTGCGGCCGGCGATGAAGCCGACCACCGGCCGGTCGAAGCTCTCCGCCACCCAGGCGGCGGCCTCCTCCTCCGCCGTGCCGCCGATCTCGCCGATCAGCACCACCGCCTCGGTCTGCGGATCGTCCTTGAACGCCGACAGCACGTCGATGAAGTCCGTGCCGTTGACCGGATCGCCGCCGATGCCGACGCAGGTCGACTGGCCGAGGCCGACGTTGGAGAGCTGCCACACCGCCTCGTAGGTGAGGGTGCCGGAGCGCGAGACGACGCCGACGCCGCCGCGCTGGTGGATGTGCCCCGGCATGATGCCGACCTTGGCCATCCCGGGCGAGATGACGCCGGGGCAGTTGGGGCCGACCAGCCGGGTGGGGCGGTCGCGCAGGAAGGCCTTGACCTGCAGCATGTCGTGGACCGGGATCCCCTCGGTGATGCACACCACCAGCTCGACGCCGGCGTCGGCCGCCTCCATGACGGCGTCGGCGGCGAACGGCGGCGGCACGAAGATCATCGAGGCGTTGCAGCCAGTGGCTTCCCGCGCCTCGGCCACCGAGTCGAACACCGGGATCCCCTCCACCTCCTGCCCCCCCTTGCCCGGCGTCACCCCGGCCACCACGGCGGTGCCGTAGTCGCGGCACCCCAGGGCGTGGAAGGCACCCTCCTTGCCGGTGATCCCCTGCACCACCAGGCGGGTGTCGTCATCGACCCAGATCGCCATCTCAGGCCTCCTCCCCGCCGGCCGCCGCCACCACCCGGCGCGCCGCATCCGCCATGTCGTCGGCGACGACGAAGCGGAAGGACGCCTGGCGCAGGATGCGCCGCCCCTCCTCGACGTTGGTACCCTCCAGGCGCACCACCACCGGCACCTCGACGGTACCCAGCTCCTCGATGGCCGCCACCACGCCGCGGGCGATGCGGTCGGTGCGGGCGATGCCGCCGAAGATGTTGATCAGCACCGCCTGCACCGCCTCGTCGGAGATCAGGATGCGGAAGGCGCTCTGTACCGCCTCCTGGCTGGCCGAGCCGCCGACGTCGAGGAAGTTCGCCGGCTCGCCGCCGTGCAGCTTGATGATGTCCATGGTCGCCATGGCGAGGCCGGCGCCGTTGACCATGCAGGCGATGTTGCCGTCGAGCTTGATGTAGTTGAGGTGATGCTCGCTGGCCTCGACCTCCAGCGGGTTCTCCTCGGCCAGGTCGCGCATCTCCTCGACGTCGGGGTGGCGGAACAGCGCGTTGTCGTCGAAGCTCATCTTGGCGTCGAGGGCCAGCGCCTCCCCCTGGGCGGTGATCAGCAGCGGGTTGATCTCGACCAGCGAGGCGTCCATCCCGAGGTAGGCGCGCGCCAGCGCCGAGAGCAGCTTCTCCGCCTGTCGCCCGGTCTTGCCCGCCAGCTCCAGCCGGCGTACCACCGCCCGCGCCTGGAAGGGGAGCAGCCCGAGGTGGGGGTCGAACGGCTGGCGGACGATGGCGCCCGGGTCGCGCGCCGCCACCTCCTCGATCTCCATGCCGCCGGCCCGCGAGGCCATGATCACCGGCTCGCCGAGCGCCCGGTCGAGGGTGATCCCCAGGTAGAGCTCGGCGGCGATCTCCAGCGCCTCCTCGACCAGCACCCGCCGCACCTGCTGCCCCTCGGGGCCGGTCTGCGGCGTCACCAGCCGCATGCCGAGGATCTGCCGGGCCCTCTCCTCCGCCTCCTGCGGCGAGCCGGCGAGCTTGACGCCGCCCCCCTTGCCGCGGCCGCCGGCGTGGATCTGCGCCTTGACGACGCAGCGCCCGCCCAGCTCCTCGCAGATGCGCCCCGCCTCGGCGGCGGCGTCGGTGACCCGCCCGCGGGGGGTCGGCACGCCGTAGCGGCGCAGGATCTCCTTGGCCTGATACTCGTGGATCTTCACGGGAACCCCTCTCGAGATGGCATTCCGGGCGACGCCTGGCCCGGGCGCGAACGGCAGGTCGGCGGGGGGTCGCGAAGGGACCCTCGGACTCCGCCCCGCGGGCCGCGAGTCTATCAGCCCAGCGCCGCCGCCGGCACTTCCCCGACCGCGGCGACTCCGCCTGCGGCTGGCAACCCATGCCGCCCCGCGATAGCCTCTCGGGCCGGCGACCGCGCCGTCCGAGGAGGAACCGCCGTGCCCGACCCGCGCAAGCACCCCGACTTCCAGGTCCTGCAGAACGAGCCGCTCAACGGCCAGCCGCCGTTGGCGCGGGTCGCCGAGCGAGCGGTCACCCCCACCGAGCTGTTCTACGTGCGCAACCACGCGCCGATCCCGGCCCTCGACGCCGCCGACTACCGCCTCGAGGTCGAGGGGATGGTCGAGCGGCCGCTGCGCCTGCGCCTGCCCGACCTCCAGGCGATGTTCCCGACGGTCGAGGTGACGGCGACGCTGCAGTGCGCCGGCAACCGGCGCGACGAGCTGGTGCGGGTCGCCGCGATCCCCGGGGAGGTGCCGTGGGGAGGCAGCGCCCTCGGCACCGCCGTCTGGCGCGGCACCCCGCTGGCCGAGGTGTTGCGGGGAGCGGGGCTGCTCGACGGCGCCCGCCATGTCGCCTTCCTCGGGCTCGACCGGGTGGTCAAGGGCGAGGAGGCGTTCGGCTTCGGCGGCTCGGTCCCCCTGGCCAAGGCGCTCGACCCCGACGTGCTGCTGGCCTGGGAGATGAACGGCGAGCCGCTGCCTGCCGAGCACGGCCACCCGCTGCGCGTCGTGGTGCCCGGCTACGTCGCGGCGCGCAGCGTCAAATGGCTGTGCCGGGTGCGGGTGCAGCTCGAGCCCTCGGACAACTACTACCAGCAGCGCTCGTACCGGCTGTTCCCCTCCTCGGCCGCGCCCGAGACCGCCGAATGGAGCCAGGGCCTGATGCTCGGCGAGCTGTCGCTCACCTCCGTGATCTGCGATCCCGTCGATGGCCAGGAGCTGGCGGCCGGGCCGGTGCGCCTGCGCGGCTACGCCATGGCCGGCGGCGATCGCACGGTCGAGCGGGTGGAGGTGACGGCGGACCACGGCAGGAGCTGGGGGACGGCGCGGCACGAGCCGGCGCCGCCCGGGGTGTGGAGCCTGTGGGAGGCCGAGGTGGAGCTGCCGGGCGGCGCCCACGAGCTGGCCTGCCGCGCCTGGGACTCGGCCGCCCTCACCCAGCCGGAAGACCCGGCGCAGCTGTGGAACTTCAAGGGGTACATGAACAACGCCTGGCACCGCGTGCGGGTGTGGTGCGCGGGCGGCGACGAGGAGGACGGAGCCCTGGAGGACCCGCGGGCGGAGTAGCCGACGTCCGCCGGCGGCGCCTGGCGGCCGCCCCGCAGGGCCGCCCCTAGAGGACCGGCAGCCGCACCGCCACCACCGTGACGTCGTCCTCCCGTGGGCGGCCGCCGGTGTGGTCTTCGAGGTCGGCCAGCAGCCCGCGCATCAGCGCCTCCGGCGTGCCGCCGGCGTGGCGCGCCAGACTCTCCTCGAGGCGCTCGAAGCCGAACGGCTCGTCGTTCTGCTCGGGTGTCGCCTCCACCAGGCCGTCGCTCAGCAGCACCAGGTAATCCCCCGGCTCCATCCGTTCGCGCCGCACCGCCGGCGCGAAGGTCGGCCGCACCCCGAGGGGATAGGCCCCCCCTTCGAGCTCGTACACCCTCCCCTCGGCGGTCACTCGGTAGGGGAGGATGTGGCCGGCGCTGGCGTAGACCAGCTCGCGGCGCTCGCGGTCGAGCAGGGCGTAGGAGAGGGTCGCCAACATCCGCCGCCGGGCGCTCTGGAAGACCATGCGGTTGAGCGTGCCGAAGACGGCGTGCACTTCCGGGTCGAACGTCACCTGCACCGCCAGGGCCGACTTGACCATCGACATCACCAGGCCGCTCGAAACGCCGTGGCCGGCGACGTCGCCCACCGCCACCGCCAGCCGGCCGTCCTCGAGGGCGAGCACGTCGTAGAAGTCGCCGCCCACTTCGGTCGCCGGCTCGTAGGCGTGGGCGATCTCGAAGCCGGCGAGCCGCGACGGCAGCAGCGGCAGGATGGCGCTCTGGATCTCGCGGGCGGTCTCGAGCTCGACCCGCTGCCGCTCGCGCTCGGCGATGCGGCGCACGTGGGGCGGCACCTCTTCGTAGTGGTAGACGAACTCGCGGCCGCCGTGGAGCTGCCGGGCGCTGATCAGCAACGGCAGGGCGAGCGCCAGCAGCGGCACCCAGCCCTGCAGCTGCAACCGGGGATCCGCGGCCAGCACCAGCGGCAGCACTGCGAGCACCCCGACGGCGGTCAGGCCGGTGAGCAGCGAGGTCAGCAGGTCCCAGCGCCAGAAGGCCAGCACCGGCACCGCCGTCCACAGCAGCCAGGCGGGGAGCCCCTGCAGGACGGGCACCGGGAGGATCGCCGGCAGCAGCAGGAACATGCCGACGAGGACCGTCAGCGAGCCCCCCATCCAGACACCCAGCCGCCGCCGGAAGACGGCGTTGAAGAACAGGCAGACCACCAGCAGCGCGGGAAGCTCCAGCCCCAGCCGCCCGACCTGCGCCAGGCCGCTCCAGCCCCCCGGGTTGAGCTGCATGTCGACCACCGCCGAGGCCAGCGTGAACGCGCCCCAGCCCCGGGACACCAGCGCCAAGCCCAGGAGGGCGGCGAGCAGCAGCAGGCCCAGCGCCAGGCCGCGCAGGCTGGCCCGAGCCACCGTGACGCTGCGCCACGCGCCGTGGAAGAGGGCGTCGAACGAGGCCAGCTTGCCGCCCCACCGCTCGTGCGCCACCGACTCGCCCACCGCCCAGGCGAGCGCCGCGAGCACGGCCAGCGGCAGCGCCCCGAACACCGCCCGCAGGACCAGCCCCAGCCAGGTGCTCGCGGAACGCGCCAGGATCCCCTGCATCATCGTCTCGGCGGCGGGAACGGCGGTCAGCGCCAGCGCCAGCAATCCGCTGCCGAGCACCAGCAGGAAGATCTGCAGGGCACGGTTCACCCCCACCTCGCCGTGGTGGTAGCGCCGCACGAAGAGCACGCCCAGCACTCCGATGAGGAGGAACAGCAGGATGTTGGCGCCGAAGTAGAGCAGCAGGTACTGCTCGAAGGGGCTGGCGTCCTCGCGCCCCTCCGGCGCCTCCATCCAGGTCTGGTAGCCGGCGAGACGGTCGCCGACGAACCGCACCTCGACTCCCCACGGCGGCAGCCCGTCGCTCGCCTCGCGGGCCGGATAGCGCAGCGACAGGTCGGTGCGCCGGGCCAGCTGCTCGGCGCGCACCTGCGGCTCGGCGAACGCCCCGGGGTCGAATCCGGACTGACGGAGGAAGTCGCCGGCCCGCGCCCGCGCCGCGGCCGGTTCCGGCGCCTCCCCCTCCCCGCCCTGACGCGCGGGCAGGTCGAAGCGCAGCATCGACACCTCGCCGCCGGGCGAGACGCGCACGCGCCAGGTCCATTCGGGCGCCGGAGCGTCGGCCGCATAGACCCGCACCTCCCACCCGAAGAGCCGGCGCCGCAGCAGCTCCGGCGGCTCCCCGTCACCCGCCGCGAAGCGCTCGAGGAGCCGGCGCTCGAGCGAGAAATCGCCGTCGCGGAAGACCACGACGTAGGGATCGGCGGGCAGCTCCCCGAGCCCGCGGATGCGCTCCAGCGCGATCGCCCGCGCCTCCGCTGCGGTCACCTCCCAGCCCATCGGGAACAGCGGGAAGGCGCGCGGGACGAGGAGCGGGATCGCCACCGCCGCCACCGCCGCCGCGATCAGCCAGGCGAAGATCTGCCGTGTCGACATGGGAGTCAGCGGAGCCGTGTCCGGAGGCTCCGGCGTACTCTACGGGAAAGCGCCGGGGAAGTTCACGGCGGCGCTCCGACCGCCGTCGGCTACAGATTCGCCACGATCGCCTCGGCGAACTGGGACGTCGCGAGCAGCGTGGCGCCCTCCATCTGCCGCTCGAGATCGTAGGTGACCTTCTTCTGCTCGACGGTACGGCCGAGGGCGTCGCGCACCGCCCGCGCCGCCTCCGTCCAGCCCAGCCAGTCGAGCAGCATCACGCCGGACAGGATCAGCGAGCCCGGGTTCACCTTGTCCTGGCCGGCGTACTTGGGCGCCGTGCCGTGGGTGGCCTCGAAGACCGCCAGGCCGTCCCCCTCGTTGCTGCCGGGCGCCATCCCCAGCCCGCCGACCTGCGCCGCCAGCGCGTCGGAGAGGTAGTCGCCGTTGAGGTTGGTGGTGGCGATGACGTCGTACTCGTCGGGCCGCAGCAGCACCTGCTGGAACATGGCGTCGGCGATGCGGTCCTTGACGATCACCCGCCCCTGCGGGGCGCGCCCGCCGTGCTCCGCCCACAGCGCCTCCTCGCTGAGCGTCTGCGCGGCGAACTCCTCGCGCGCCAGCTCGTACCCCCAGTCGCGGAAGGCGCCCTCGGTGAACTTCATGATGTTGCCCTTGTGCACCAGGGTCACGCTGCCCCGCCCCTGCGCCAGGGCGTGCTCGATCGCCTTGCGCACCAGCCGCTTGCTGCCAAAGAGGGAGACCGGCTTGATGCCGATGCCGCTGTCCTCGCGCACCTCCTTGCCGAGCTCGTCGCGTAGGAAGGCGATCAGGCGGCGCGCCTCGTCGCTGCCCTGTTTCCACTCGATGCCGGCGTAGACGTCCTCGGTGTTCTCGCGGTAGATCACCATGTCCACCTTGTGCGGCTCTTTGACCGGGCTCGGCACTCCCGGGTAGTGCTTGACCGGTCGTACGCAGGCGTAGAGGTCGAGCACCTGCCGCAGGGTGACGTTGAGACTGCGGAAGCCGCCGCCGACCGGCGTGGTGAGCGGGCCCTTGATGCCGACGCGGTAGTGGCGGATGGCCTCGAAGGTGGCGTCGGGGAGCCACTCCCCGGTCTGCTGGTGCGCCTTCTCGCCCGCCAGCACCTCCATCCAGGCGATCTGCTTGGCGCCGCCGTAGGTCGCGCGCACCGCGCCGTCCAGCACCACCTGGGTGGCCCGCCAGATGTCTGGGCCGATGCCGTCCCCCTCGATGAAGGGGACGATCGGCCGGCCGGGAACGTGCAGCCGCCCCTCCCGGTAGGCGATCTCTTCCCCGCCGGCGGGCGGGCTCCAACGGCTGTCGCGGGTGTTCACGGCCATCCTCCTCTCGGCGTGCTGGGAAGGTCCCGGCGGGGGGCGCGGCGCGGTTATATCACGCGCTCCGGCGACCTCTCCCGCCCCCGCGGGTGGGCGCCAGAGCGGCCCCGCCGACGGTAAGATCGGGCCGTTGCCGCCGGGGCGGGCCGCCGCCCCACCATCCCATCGACCCGTGGGCGCCGGCAGCGGCCGCGGGTTCCTACCGAGGGAGCACCCGAGCCATGAAGCGACCCGCGCGCGTGGCCGTCACCGGGGCCGCCGGCAACATCGGCTACGCCCTGACCTTCCGCATCGCCGCCGGCGACCTGCTGGGCCCCGCCCAGCCGGTGATCCTGCAGCTGCTCGAGATCCCCCCCGCCCTCGACGCCCTCGCCGGCGTGGTCATGGAGCTCAACGACTGCGCCTTCCCGCTGCTGCAGGGGGTGGTCGCCACCACCGACCTCGCCGAGGGGTTCGCCGCGGCCGACTACTGCCTGCTGGTGGGCGCCAGGCCTCGCGGCCCGGGGATGGAACGCAAGGACCTGCTGGGCGCCAACGGCAAGATCTTCGCGCCGCAGGGGCGGGCGATCAACGACCACGCCGCGCGCGACGTGCGGGTGCTGGTGGTCGGCAACCCGGCCAACACCAACTGTCTGATCGCCGCCGCCAACGCCCCCGACCTCGACCGGCGGCAGTTCACCGCCATGACCCGCCTGGACCACAACCGCGCCCTGTCGCAGCTCGCCGAGAAGACCGGCGAGCACGTGACCGCCATCCGCAGGGTGGCGATCTGGGGCAACCACTCGGCGACGCAGTACCCCGACATCGGCCACTGCACCATCGGCGGGTCGCCGGCCCGCGAGCGGGTCGACGAGGAGTGGTACCGCCAGACCTTCATCCCCACCGTGCAGCAGCGCGGGGCGGCGATCATCGCGGCGCGCGGCGCCTCTTCGGCGGCGTCGGCGGCCTCGTCCGCCCTCGACCACGTCCGCGACTGGGTGCGGGGCACAGCGGAGGGCGACTGGGTGAGCATGGCGGTGCCCTCCGACGGCAGCTACGGCATCGCCGAGGGGGTCGTCTACTCCTACCCCTGCACCTGCCGCGACGGCCGCTGGGAGATCGTCCAGGGGCTCGAGGTCGACCCCTTCAGCCGCCAGCGCATGGACTTGACCGACCGCGAGCTGCGCGAGGAGCGCACCGCGGTCGAAGAGCTGCTGTCGTAGGGGCGGCCCTCCGCGGCCGCCCGGCGCCGTGGCTCGCTCTGAGCGATAATGCGGGCACCATGAGCCCGCCGATCGATTGGGAGCCGCTGGTGGAGGCCGCGCTGGCCGCCCAGCAGCGCGCCTACGCGCCCTACAGCCGCTTTCCCGTCGGCGCCGCCCTGCTGATGGAGGACGGCTCGGTGGTCGCCGGCTGCAACGTCGAGAACCGCTCCTTCGGGTTGACCGTCTGCGCCGAGCGCAACGCCGTCACCACCGCCGTGGCGCTGGGCAGGACCCTGCCGCAGGCCGCGGTGGTGGTCACCGGCACCTCACCCCCCTCCCCGCCCTGCGGTATGTGCCTGGAGAGCCTCGCCGAGTTCGCCCGCGAGATGCCCATCCTGCTGGTCAACCCCGCCGGCGAGCGGGTCGAGAGCCGGCTCGAGGAGCTGCTCCCCTGCCGCTTCGAGTGGTCGGGGCCGCACGGCGACTGAAGGCGCCTGCGCCCGGCAGCGGCAGTAGGCTGCGCGGCCGCCGCCTGCTGCGCCGACTGGCGATGCTCGACGGGTAGCGCGCGCCCACCCCGACACGCCTGCTGCCGCTAGACTTCCGCGATGCCTCGCCGCGCCGTCGTTCTCGCCGCCGCGCTGGCCGGAATCGCCGCCATCGCCGCCGCGGCGTGGGCAGCCGACTCCTCTCCGGCCCGAGCCCCGATGCGCCCCGACCCGCCGCCACCCCCGGAGGCGACGGCCGGACACGCCGCCGAGGGCCCGGTCTCCGTCCCCGAGCCCAGCACCGAGGCGCTCTCGTACTACCGCAGCGGCAACCTGCTGTGGACGGTGGCCGTGCTGTGGGGGCTCGCCGTGCCCGCGGTCATCCTGTTCAGCGGTCTCTCGGCGCGCCTGCGCGACTGGGCGGCGCGGCATGCTCGCGGCCGTTGGCTCCTCACGCTGCTGCTCTTCGTCGCCGCCTACACGACCATCACCTATCTGGTCGACGTCCCCCTGTCGCTCGCCGGCTTCGCCCGGCAGCACGCCTACGGCCTGTCCAACAAGACCCTGGTCAAGTGGGCGACCGATTCGGCCAAGGCGTTGGGCGTGAGCCTGATCGCTGCCTCCTTCCTGTGGATGCCCTACCTGCTGCTGGCCAGGAGCCCGCGGCGCTGGTGGCTCTACACCGGGCTGGCCGCCGTTCCCTTCCTGTGCTTCGTCATGCTGGTGTCGCCGATCTGGATCGCACCGCTGTTCAACGACTTCGGGCCGATGCAGGACCAGCGGCTGGAGGCGAAGATCCTCGCCCTCGCCGACCGTGTGGGCATGGACGCCGACCGCGTGTACGAGGTCGCCAAGAGCGTCGATACCAAGCGGGTGAACGCCTACGTCACCGGCTTCGCCGGCACCCACCGCATCGTGCTGTGGGACACCCTGCTGGCGCGCCTGGACGACGACGAGGTGCTGTTCGTCATGGCGCACGAGCTCGGCCACTACGTCCTCGGCCACGTCACCCGCGGCGTGCTGCTGTCGGGGGCGGTGGTGCTGCTCGGGCTGTGGCTGATCCATCGCACCAGCGGCGGCATGCTGCGGCGCTGGGGGGCGCGCTTCGGCTTCACGCGCCTCGCCGACCCCGCCTCCCTGCCGCTGCTCGCCCTGCTGCTCAACCTCTACGGGCTGCTGCTCTCCCCCTTTGCCCTCGCCTACTCGCGCCACCAGGAGCACCAGGCCGACGTCTTCGCCCTCGAGCTGACGCAGGCGAGCCGACCGGCGGCGACCGCCTTCGTCGCCCTGCAGACCGAGAACCTCTCCAACCCGCGCCCGGGCTGGGTCTTCCGGCTGCTGCGCGCCAGCCACCCGCCGCTCGGCGAGCGCATCGACTTCGCCAACGCCTACCGTCCGTGGGAGCGCGGCGAGCCGCTGCGCTATGGCGAGTGGGTGCGGGCCGCAGCGCCGTAG
>DATKEH010000232.1:0-8052 GCA_035546355.1 Thermoanaerobaculia bacterium | reverse complement strand
CGTAGAAGCCGAGGAAGTACAGCGACAGCAGCTGCAGCGCCACCACCAGCAGGCTCACCGGGTGGGCGAGCGCTACCCTGTCGGCAGGCAGCAGCCCTTCGGTGAAGGGCAGGGGAACGTGCACCCGCAGCAGCACCGCCGCGTACCAGGCCGCCACCGCGAGCGCGCCGTCCCCGAGGTGGCGCCGCAGACGCCAGTCGACGGAGCGCTGTTGCACGGCCGGAGACTATCCGACGGGCGAGCACGCGTCCGCCGAGCCGACCCGCGGAGCGTGGGTCGCGAGCTGGCCTGCAGGATGCAGGCTAGAGTTCTCCGTGGTGTCGTCCCGCCGCCCCTTCCGCCGCTCTCTCGCCACCGCGGCGCTGTCGCTGGCGTGTCTGGGCGGTGGCTGCGGCAGCGACGATCCCGCCGGCCTGCCGCCGCCACAGGTCGATCTGCTCGCCCGGGCGGAGGCGGTCGCGGAGGTCATCGACGCGCGCCTGTTGGACGAGTACGCCGAAAGCGTGGGCCGCGGGAGCTCTGCGCAGGCACTGCAGCGGGAGCTGCGCCGCCTCGGTCTCGCACCCGCCGGCTCGGGGGATCGCTGGGGCCGCGTCTTCGTCGAGCGGCACGCCGCAGTGGCGCCGGTCGGCGGCTGGGTATTTCGGCGCCAGGACCGCCAGGTCGCGTTGGGGGCGGAGGAGCTCGCCGTCGCCAGTGGCGTCGAGGCGCGGCGGGTGCGGCTGCGCGGCGCCGAGATGGTGTTCGTCGGCCGGGCTCTTCCCGCCGCAGGAGAGTACCTGGCCGGCAAGCTGCTGCTGGCGAGTGTCGACGACGAGGGGCTGCGCCGCGCGCTGGTGCGCCGCGCCGCGGCCGTCGACGCGGCGGGGGTCCTGCTGCTCCCCTCGCCGGCGGAGGACGGGTTCCCGGGAGAGGCGGCGGTACGCGAGCTGGCGTCCGGCAGCGGCCTGCCGGTCGTCGCGGCGCTGACCGAGGGTGCCGCGCAGACCTTGCTGCGCGAGCTGCTCGAGACCTCCCTCGAGTACTTCCTGCAGCTCGCCGCCCGCCCCGGGTTCGAGCCCCTGGTGCTGGACGTCGCGAGCCACCTGGTGCTCGAGCGGACGGTGGCGACGAGCCGCGGCAGCAACCTGGTCGCCCTGCGGGCCGGGCGCCAGGAGACCGCGCCCGTGGTGGTGGTGCTCGCCACGCATCCGGCGGTGGCGCCGCCGGTCGAGGAGGGGGATGCGCCGCCCGCTCCCGAAGGGGCCGCGGAACGACCCGCCGCGGCGGTGCTCGGCGCAGCGCAGGCGCTGGCCGTCGCACGCGCTCTGCAGGCGCTGCCGGCGCCACCCCTCCGCTCCGTCCTGTTCGCCTTCGTGGCTCCTGGGGAAGCCGGCCGCCGCGGCGCCCGCCACCTCCTCGAGCACCCGGTGGTGGAGGCTACGGGGGTGGCGGCGGTGGTCGCCTTCGCCGACGACGGCCCGGGGCACGCCCTCGACCAGGCGCCGATGGTGGCGGCGCCTGACTCGCCGATCGCGGCGCTGGTCGCCGAGGCCGCCGCCGGCCTGGGGCGGCGCGTGCTGCTGCCCCCGAGCCCGGCCGACTGGCTGATGCGCTCCCCCGCCTGGTCGCTGGCGGGCGCCGGTGCCCCGAGCCTGGTGCTGCTGGCTGGGCGGACGGCGGTGCCGGAGCGGCTGGCGGCCCCGCCGCCGGCGGTGGAGCGCTTTCCCGGAGATCCGCCGGCGGTGGTACGCGAGCGCCCCGAACCGCTGCTGCCGGTGGGGGTCGCCGCGGCCCGTCTCGGCTTCCGCGTCACGCTCGAGCTCGCCGAGCGGGACCGCCCCTTGCCGCGCATCGAGCCTCAGGAGCTGCTCGCCGCGCTGCAGGCCGTGGCGCCGCAGCAGCCGACGGCGGACGAGCCGGCGCCGAGGCCGGCGGTCGCCAGGGGCAGCGGAGCGGCCGCTCCTCGGCAACCCGACGCCGGGGAGGGCACCTCGGCAGCGACCGATCGGCCCGCTCCGCCCCCTCCGACCGAGGGCCCCGCACCCGGCGGCGTGGAAGAGGCGCCATCCACACCTTCGCCGGAGCCGACGGCCGATGTGCCGGCCGAGCGGCCGCCGGCAGACTCCGATCCGGATGGCGAGAGCGGCGAGACCGAGGACAGCGCCGGTGAGGAGCAGCCGGCGGAGCCCGAAGAGGACGGGGCTGCCGGCGAGGAGGAGGAGCCCGACCTGGATCCCGATCGCGGCGGGTGACGGCGACGGACGGGACACCGGGCACCGTCCCCCCTCCGGTGGTGAGGAACGCCCTCGAAAGCCAGGGCCGTCTATAATTTCCAGCCATCCGATGAAAGTCACCGAGCACCTCGCCCGGGCCGACGGGCCGCTGATCAGCTTCGAGCTGATCCCACCGCTGCGCGGCGGCGACGTGCGCAGCCTGCTCGAGCTGATCGACGAGCTGGTGGCCTACCGGCCGCCGTTCATCGACATCACCAGCCACGCCGCGCAAGTGGTCTACGAGGAGACTCCGCAGGGGCTGGAAAAGAAGGTCAAGCGCAAACGCCCCGGCACCCTCGGCGTCTGCGCCCTGATCCAGAACAAGTACCAGATCGACGCGGTGCCGCACGTGCTCTGCTCGGGGTTCACCCGCGAGGAGACCGAGGACTTTCTGATCGAGCTGCGCTACCTCGGCATCGACAACGTGCTCACCGTGCGCGGCGACGACAACGGCTACCAGAAACCGCTGCAGCACGGCCGCAGCGCCAACCGCTACGCCGTCGAGCTGGTGCGCCAGGTGGCGGCGATGAACCAGGGGCGCTACCTGGAGGAGGAGCTGCTCGACGCCGACCCCTCGGACTTCTGCATCGGCGTCGCGGGCTACCCCGAGAAGCACTTCGAGTGCCCCAACCTGCTGACCGACGTGCGGCGCACCCAGGAGAAGGTCGAGGCCGGCGCCGATTACGTGGTCACCCAGATGTTCTTCGACAACAGCCACTACTTCCGCTACCTGGAGCTCTGCCGCCAGGAGGGGATCGAGGTGCCGATCGTCCCCGGCCTCAAGGTGCTCTCCAGCCTCGCCCAGCTGCGCTCGATCCCGCGCAACTTCTACTGCGAGATCCCCTCCGCCCTGGCCGACGAGGCGGAGAAGGTGCCGCCCGAACGGGTGGTCGACGTCGGCGTCGAGTGGGCGGCGCAGCAGGTCCAGGAGCTGCTCGACCGCGGCGTGCCGTCGGTGCACTTCTACATCATGCAGAGCGCCCGGTCGGTCAAGCGGGTGCTGGAGGGGTTGCGGCTGTGACCCCCGGCTCGCCTGCCCACGGGCGGCCGCGGAGGGCCGCCCCTACGACCGATCGCAACCCTCACTCGTCGTAGGGGCCGGCCTCCGTGCCGGCCCGCGCCCGCTCTCGGGTTGACGTCCGGCCCGGCTGTCCGCTACGCTCTACCCGCATTCGGAGCGGCCCGGCAGGCACGCCGGGCTCGGCAACCTGGGACGGACACCCAAGGTGCCCTCCCGCGCTCCCGACCGGGAGGCGGGGATGCGGTCGCCGACCGGGCCACGGGCCGGGCGGCGGCAACCAACTGTCCGGCTGGCGAGCCCGCTCCTGGATGCACTGCACGGAGCGGGTTTTTTCATGGGCGAGAACGAGACGACGGACACCCCCGGCGCGGCGAGCGGCGACGTCTCCTGTCCGCCCGACCGCGAAGAGCGCACCGCGGCGCTGCACGCCGCGCTCGCCGAGCGGGTGCTGGTGCTCGACGGCGCCACCGGCACCGCGCTACAGGGGATGCAGCTCACGGCGGACGACTTCGGCGGCCCCGAGCTCGAGGGGTGCAACGAGGTGTTGGTGGCGACGCGCCCGGACGCCGTCGACCGGCTGCACGAGGTCTACCTCGCCGCCGGCGCCGACGTCGTCGAGACCGACACCTTCGGCGGCACGCCGCTGGTGCTGGCCGAGTACGGACTGGCCGAGCGCGCCTTCGAGCTGAACGAGCGGGCCGCGGCGATCGCGCGCGCCGCCTGCGCCCGCCACGACGCCCCGGGGCGGCGGCGCTTCGTCTGCGGCTCGATGGGCCCCACCACCAAGGCGATCTCGGTCACCGGCGGCGTCGGCTTCGAGGAGCTCGGCGAGCACTTCCGGGTGCAGGCGCTGGGGCTGATGGCGGGTGGCGCCGACTACCTGCTGCTGGAGACGGCGCAGGACACCCGCAACGTCAAGGCCGGGCTGGTGGGGATCGAGCGGGCCTTCGCGCAGGCGGGGTGGGGGCTGCCGGTGGCGGTGTCGGCCACCATCGAGGTCACCGGCACGATGCTCGCCGGCCAGGACGCCGAGGCGCTGGCGGTGGCGCTGCTGCACGCCGAGCTGCTCTACGTCGGCCTCAACTGCGCCACCGGCCCGGAGCTGATGCGCGACCACGTGCGCACGCTCTCCGAGCTGCTGCGCACCCGCGTCGCCTGCGTGCCCAACGCCGGGCTGCCCGACGAGGAGGGGCGCTACCACGAGGGGCCGGAGGTGTTCGCCCGCGTGCTCGGCGAGTACCTCGACCAGGGCTGGCTCAACCTGGTGGGCGGCTGCTGCGGCACCGCCCCGGAGCACGTCGCGGCGCTCGCCGCGCTGGCGCCGGGGAAGCGCCCGCGGCAGGTCCCCGATCACCACCGCTGCCTGGTGTCGGGGATCGAGGCGGTCGAGCTCACCGACGACAACCGGCCGCTGCTGGTCGGCGAGCGCACCAACGTGCTGGGCAGCCGCCGCTTCAAGGAGCTGGTGCAGGCGGGCGAGTGGGAGCAGGCCGCCGAGATCGGCCGCGCCCAGGTGCGCGGCGGCGGCCAGATCCTCGACGTCTGCCTGCAGGACCCCGACCGCGACGAGGTGCGCGACGTCGAGGCCTTCCTCGACCGCCTGACGCGGCTGGTCAAGGCGCCGCTGATGATCGACTCGACCGACGCCGCGGTGATGGCGCGGGCGCTCACCTGGTGCCAGGGCAAGGCGGTGCTCAACTCGGTCAACCTCGAGGACGGCCTCGCCCGCTTCCAGCAGGTGGCGCCGCTGGCCCGCCGCTTCGGCGCAGCGCTGGTGGTCGGCTGCATCGACGAGGAGGGGATGGCGGTGTCGGCCGAGCGCAAGCTGGCGGTGGCGCGACGCTCGGTGGACATCCTCGTCGGCGACTTCGGGATGCGCCCCGAGGACCTGTGGATCGACCCGCTGGTCTTCCCCTGCGGCACCGGCGACGAGACCTACGTCGGCTCGGCACGCGCCACCGTCGAGGCGGTGGCGGCGATCGAGGCGGAGATCCCGCACGCCCGCACCATCCTCGGCATCTCCAACGTCAGCTTCGGCCTGCCGCCGGCGGGGCGCGAGGTGCTCAACTCGGTCTTCCTCTACCACTGCACGAAGGCGGGCCTGGACGCGGCCATCGTCAACTCCGAGAAGCTCGCCCGCTACGCCGAGATCCCCGAGGAGGAGCGGGCGCTGGCGGAGCGCTTCCTCGCCCTGCGCCCCGGCGACGTCGCCGAGGCCGAGGAGGCGGTGGCCGCCTTCGCCGAGCACTTCCGCGGCCGCAGCGCCACCGCCGGGCGCCGGCCGCGCGCCGAGCTGCCGCTCGACCAACGCCTGGCGCGCGCCGTCGTCGAGGGCAGCAAGGTGGGGCTCGAGGAGGACCTCGCGGCGGCGCTCGCCGACCCGCGCTGGCGCGAACCGCTGGAGGTCATCAACGGGCCGCTGATGGCCGGGATGGAGGAGGTCGGGCGGCTGTTCAACGGCAACCAGCTGATCGTCGCCGAGGTGCTGCAGAGCGCCGAGGTGATGAAGGCGGCGGTGGCCTTTCTCGAGCCGCACATGGAACGCCAGCAGGGCAACGGCCGCGGCCGGGTGATCCTCGCCACGGTCAAGGGGGACGTGCACGACATCGGCAAGAACCTGGTGGAGATCATCCTCGCCAACAACGGCTTCCAGGTGGTCAACCTGGGGATCAAGGTGCCCTCGGAGCGGCTGATCCAGGCGGTCCGCGAGCACCGTCCGGACGTCATCGGGCTCTCCGGGCTGCTGGTCAAGAGCGCCCAGCAGATGGTGCTCACCGCCGAGGACCTGCGGGCGGTGGGCATCGACACCCCGCTGCTGGTCGGCGGCGCGGCGCTGACCCGCCGCTTCACCCACAAGAAGATCGCCCCCGCCTACGGCGCGCTGTGCACCTACGCCAGGGACGCCATGCACGGGCTCGAGCTGGTCGACCGGCTGTGCGACGCCGCCAAGCGCGAGGCGTTCGCGGCCGAGGTGGCGACGGCCGCCGCCGCCGACCGCGAGGACGAGGGGAGGGAGCAGGTGGCCGCCGCTCCCCTTCCGGCGCCGGCGCCGGCGGTGCGCCGCGACCTCGTCGCGCCGCCGCCTCCCGACCTCGAGCGCCACGTCGCCACCCTCGACCTCGACCAGGTGTGGGGGCAGCTGAACCGCCAGATGCTCTACAGCAAGTACTTCGGGCTCAAGGGCGTGGTGGGCAAGCTGGCGGCGGCGGGCGACGCCAAGTACCAGCTGGTGCACGCGGCGGTGGAGGAGGCGATGGCCCTGGCGCGGCAGGGGGCGATGACGGCGCGCGCCGCGTGGCGGTTCTTCCCGGCGGCGGTGGAGGGCGAACGCCTGCTGCTGCACGAGCCCGGCAACGGCCGCGTGGCGGCATGCTGGGAGCTGCCGCGCCAGCGCGCCGGCGAGGGGCTGTGCATCGCCGACTACGTGCTGCCGGGCGACCACGTGGCGCTGTTCGTCACCACCGCCGGCGCCGGGGTGCGCGAGCGTGCCGACGCCCTGAAGGAGGCCGGCGAGTACCTGAAGAGCCACGCCTGGGCGGCACTGGCCCTGGAGACCGCCGAAGCCGCCGCCGAGTGGCTGCACATGCGCCTGCGCGAGCAGTGGGGCTTCCCCGACCCGCCCGAGACGACGCCGCAGCAGCGCTTCGCCGCCCGCTACCGCGGCCGCCGCTACAGCTTCGGCTACCCCGCCTGCCCCGACCTCGGCGGGCAGCGGCAGCTGTTCGCCGCCCTCGCCCCCGAGGAGATCGGCGTCGAGCTCACCGACGGCGACATGATGGACCCCGAGGCGTCGGTCTCGGCGCTGGTGTTCCACCACCCCGACGCCAAGTACTTCGGGGTGTAGGGGGAGCCACCCGATCGCCGACCTCGACGTCTCGCCCGCCAGCGACGCCGCCGCCGACGAGCCGCGTCTCGTCCTGACCTACGAGCTCTCCTGCGCCGGCGACGAGGACGCCTTCGAGCGCGCCCGCGCCATCGCGCTGGAGGCCACCGTCGAGCTGCCGCCGGGCACCTTCCCGGCGGCGCTGCAGCGCACGCACGTCGGCCGACTGGACGGCATGGAGCGGGTCGACAAGCGGCTGTGGCGGGCGACGATCGGCTACCCCTTGGCCGCCGTCGGCACCGGCGTGCCGCAGCTGCTCAACCTGCTCTACGGCAACGTGTCGCTGTTCCCCGGCGTGCGGGTGGTGGCGGTGGAGTGGCCGCAGGGGCTGGTCGATGCCCTTCCTGGCCCCGCCTTCGGCATCGCGGGGCTGCGGGCGCTGCTGCCGCAGGCGGCCGGGCGGGCGATGCTGTGCACGGCGCTCAAGCCGATCGGGCTCACCGGCGAAGAGCTGGCCGACCTCGCCCGGCGCTTCACCCGCGGCGGCGCCGACCTGGTCAAGGACGACCACGGGCTCGCCGACCAGGCGTCGGCGCCGTTCGCCGAGCGGGTGGTGCGCTGCGCCGAGGCGGTGGCGGCGGCGCGCGTCGAGGCGGGCACCCACACGCTCTACTTCCCCCACCTGAGCGGCCCGGTGGAGACGCTCGCCGCGCGGTTGGAGCTCCTGCGCCGGCTGGGCCTGCGCGGCGCCATGGTCAATCCGTTCGTCCTCGGCCTGGACACGCTGCGCTGGCTGGCCGAGACCTCGGGGTTGCTGCTGCTCGCCCACCCCACCTGGTCCGGGACGCTCTTCGCTCCCGGGCACGGCATCGCCCCGGAGGTCGTCTACGGCGAGCTGCTGCGCCTGCTGGGGGCCGACGGGGTCATCTACGTCAACCCCGGCGGCCGCTTCG
>DATKEH010000231.1:0-35207 GCA_035546355.1 Thermoanaerobaculia bacterium | reverse complement strand
CTAGCCCGGATTTCTCACCAAAAGTGAAAAAAGGGCTGCCATCTGTGCTATAAGTGGTTTGTCCACAACCATTTAACCGCACAGATGAGGAGCAGCCCTCAATGACAGACTGTAATCTTCCGCAGCTCGTCTTGCAAGGCTTTCCGGGGCGTCGGGAGCTGGTGGCTCGCTTCGACGGTGGCGAGATCTCCTCGGACGGTGGCGCGGTGCTGCTTCACCAGGCCGATCGGGTGCGTCAGCTGGTGGGCCGCTTCGCCGAGTGTTTCGTGGACCATCGCCATCCGCAGCGGCGCGAGCACACGGTCGAGCAGTTACTCCGGCAGCGCGTCTTTGCGCTGGCTCTGGGCTACGAGGATCTGGTCGATCACGACGAGTTGCGGCGCGAGCCGCTGCTGGCGGCGCTGGTGGGCAAGGCCGATCCGACTGGTGGCGATCGCCGACGTAGCGAGGATCGAGGCCGGCCGTTGGCGGGCAAGAGCACCCTCAATCGCCTCGAATGGGGTGTGTCGGGCGAGGCCGAGGACGATCGCTACCGCCGCATCGCTGTGGATCCTGCGGCAGTAGATGCCTTCTTCGTCGACGCGTTTCTCGCCGCTCACTCCGAGCCACCCGAGCAGATCGTGCTCGACCTCGACGCCACCGACGATCCTCTGCATGGGGCTCAGGAGGGGCGCTTCTTCCACGGCTACTACGGCCACTACTGCTATCTGCCGCTGTACGTCTTCTGCGGCTCGCATCTGCTGTGCGCGCGGTTGCGCCGATCCAACATCGATGCCTCGGCCGGTGCCGTGGAGGAGGTCGAGCGCATCGTCAGCCAGATCCGGGCTCGCTGGCCCGACGTGGCGATCGTGCTGCGCGGGGACTCGGGGTTTGCTCGCGAGGCGCTGATGGGGTGGTGCGAGCAGCATGGCGTCGACTATGTCTTTGGCCTGGCACGCAACTCCCGCCTCGAGGAGGCCCTCGAGCCCGGGATGGAGGCTGCCGAGGCGATCTGCGCCGAAACCGGGGAGCCGGCGCGGGTCTACCAGGAGATCCGCTATCGCACCCTCGACTCGTGGAGTCGTAGCCGACGAGTCGTGGGCAAGGCCGAAATCCTGGAGCGCGGGCCCAATCCGCGTTTCGTCGTCACCTCGCTGGCAATCGGCGAGGTCGCTGCCGCCATGGTCTACGAGCAGCTCTACTGCGCCCGCGGCGAGATGGAGAATCGCATCAAGGAGCAGCAGCTGTACCTGTTTGCCGACCGTACCTCGGCGCGGCTGATGCGGGTCAATCAGCTCCGCCTGTGGCTGTCCTCGGTGGCCTATCTACTGCTGGACGAGGTGCGGCGTATCGCCCTGGTGGGTACCAGCCTCGCCCGCGCTCGCTGCGACACCATCCGGCTCAAGCTGCTCAAGATCGGCGCCCGCATCCGCATCAGCGTGCGCCGGATCACCTGCTCGCTCTCGTCGAGCCACCCCTACCAGGAGCTCTTCCTCCTCGGCTGCCAGCGACTCATCCGAGCCGGGCCAGCAACTCTGTAGCAACTGCAGCTCTGGATTGGCCGTCGCAGACGCCTTCCTGGAGGAGGTGTCTCTAACACTTCGATCTGATCCCGCCGAACGGTCCAAATTCCTTCGGCGAACCCACCTCGAGCCACTGCTGCTGCTCGAGAGCGAACCAGCCCTGATGCCGGTCGCCAAGAAATATGAAAACCTCTCGATAAGTCAGCGTGGTGAGAAGGGCGGGCTAACTACTTCCATCCGCTACTTCGACGAAGGGGCCGCAGGCGCTCGCTTCGAGTGATCGACTTGCTGCCGGTCTTTCGGCAGACGGAGCTCTTTCCGCTGGTGTTCGCCGACGATCCCCACTGGAATGAGAGAGGTCACGCGTTCGCCGGCCGGCGTAGTCCGCTCCGGCTGGCCGCTCGAGGGTGGCGCTCTGCGCCGACGCTCGTACGAGTCCCGGGTCGCGGCTCCGGCACCCTCAAGCTTGCCGCCAGAGGACTTCCCCGCCGACCCGGCGGACGTGCCGCTCGAGGCGCCGACGGAGGGTTTCCGCGGTCCCGAAGAGCGGGCGCAGCTGTGAGGTGTAAGCCAGAGCGGCGCGCAAGCGGGCCTCCAGGTCCTCAGCCCGCAGGGGAACCACGCCAGGCACCCGGTCGGGTCCCGCCAGGTGCTGCCAATTGCGCCGCCGCCAGCGCTCGGCGGCGTAGGGAAAGTCCTCGTACAGACTGACGGTAGCAGCGGCCAGCAGCTCGGCCGCCTGGCGGGTGAGCAGGTGGTCGACGTGACCTCCCACGCCGAGCGGTGCGAGAAGCTGACGGTGCGGCGGGAGCCGTCGCTCGAGCGCGGCGACGATGACCTGGGCGAAACCACTGTCCTCGGGAGCTGCGCCGGCGAAGAGCGAGCGCAGGGTCGGATAGAGAGCGCCTCCGTCTCGCCTCCGCCGGTAGATCGCGTCCGGCAGGCCGAGATGGAGCCAGTCGGCCCCCAGCAGCCCGCAGGCGGCGGCGTCCTCGGCGCGCCGAGCAGCCGCGACCCGGGAGGGTAATCCCCAGGTGCGGTGCACCTTGGCGACCAGCGGCGGCCACGGGCGCGGCGGCTCGTCGGCCGTCCCCACCGTCGCCACCAGCACCGCTTCCCCGTCGGTGACCCGGCGGTGGATCTGGCCGCCGCACGAGAGCACGGCGTCGTCGAGGTGCGGCGAGAGGTACACCGCGCCGTACTGTTCGCACGGGCCGCGGCGCACGGGCCGAGTGGGCGCGGTCACGGCGCCGCTATTCCCCCACGCCTCCGCGAAACCCGGCCCCGGCGAGAATCTCGCGCATCGCCCGCCGGTAGCCGGCCGCGAACCGCTCGCGGGTGTGTTGGGTGCGGACGTGCCGCCAAGCAGCCACCGCCATCGCCTCCAGCCGCTCGGCCGGCAGGTCTGCGAGGCGGCGCACCGCCGCCTGGATCCCCTCCACCGTCGGGTCCTCCAGCAGCACGCCGAATCCCGGTTCGAGATCGACGCTGGCTTCGCGGGTGGCGAGCGGGATCAGCCCCGCGTGCATGGCGGTGATCAGGCTGCCGCCGCCCCCCTCGGAGCAGGAGGGGTACACCATTGCCAGGGTCGCTGTCGCCAGGCGGCGGAACTGCTCGCTGGCCACGTCGACCCAGCCGAGCGTCCGGATGTTGGGGGTGTGGTGGAGCTCGCTCCAGAAGGCGATCTCGAAGCGGGGTTCGCGAAAGAAGGGGCCGCAGACCGTGAGCTCGTAGCCCGGCAGCCCGGCGAACGCCTCCAGCACCAGGTCGAGGCCCTTGTGCACGAAGCCGTCGCTGCCCAGCCACAGGAAGCGGCGCCGGCAGGCCGCGAAGTCCTTCCCCGCCGGAGAGGGGTAGAGGATGGGGTTGGAGATCGGCACCCGGTGCAGCGGCTTGCCGGCGAAGGCGTAGGTCGAGGCGGTGAGCTCGTTGCCGAGGATGGTGGCGCAGTCCGCCACCTCGATGGCGCGGTTCTCCTCCAGCAGCCGATGGGGCGGCAGCTCGATCCCGCGCCGGCGGCGCAGCTCCTCCAGCCGCGCCCGCTGCGCGGCGTTGTGGAACCGCCAGTGCGCGGTCTCGATGTGCAGCACCTTCAGGCAGCCGGGCGGCAGCGACGGCGCCAAGCGCTCCATGTTGAGCCGCACGTCGACGAACAGGTCGTAGGTGCGGCGCGGCGGCAGGGGGTGGGTCCAGTGGATGGCGTCGACGGCGAAGCCGAGCTCCACCAGGGTGCGGGCCATCTGCAGCGACTCCCAGTCGTGGGTGTGGTCGAGGGACGGCTCGGCGCCGGGGGGGAGGCAGAAGGGGTCGACGACGAAGGAGAAGAGGGCCTCCCCGCGCGCCCCGCCGGCGGGTTCCAGGCGGACCACCCGCCGTTCGATCCGGCGCGCGCGGCGCAGCAGCTTGCGCGCCACCCGGATCGACTCGCGCCGCAGCACGCCCGGGCGGAGCAGCCGCAGGCGCCGCCGCCAGGCGGGGGGCAGCCCGCCCACCCCGGCGGGGGGCGGGCCGGTGGGGTGTTCGGGCTCCCTGCTCATGCCCTCCCCGCTGCGACCCGGCGTCGGGGCCCCTCAGTACCTCGCCACCAGCGGGGGCATCGGCCCCGGGCGCAGGCGGTGCAGGCGCTCGACCAGCCACTTGGCCGGCCGGGTCGCCCGCGCCAGCGCGGGGTGGCGGCGCAGCAGGCCCTCGAGGCGGCCGACCCGGGCCAGCTCGCCGGCGGGGGCCGCCGGGTGAGCGGCGCGGTCGGCGTACCGCTCCCAGCTGCGTCGATACTGGCCGAGCTGCGGCACCACGCCGCCCGTGGCCCCCTCGGCCTTGGTGGCCACCGCGAACACCGCCACCTGCCGGCCGCCGAAGCGGCCGTAGCTCGCCGCGTCCAGGCTGCCCGGGGTGTAGCGGTAGATCTTCCACGGCTCGCTGTGGAGGCGCGCGGCGTGCCAGTAGGGGACGTACTCGCACAGGTACTGCGCGTCCAGCGAGTAGCCGTTGGCGGCGTAGTAGTCCGCGAACAGCGTCGGGCAGGCCATGTAGAAGCCCAGGTCGACGTGGTTGTTGCTGGGCACCGCGGCGTGGATGGCGCGCCCCCCGGGGGCCAGCAGCCGATGAACGTTGTGGAGCAGCTCGGGGAGGTCGAAGACCTGCACCGAGGTACCGGTCTCGAACACCACGTCGAAGCGCCCATGCAGCTCCTCGGGGGCCGGCCGGTTGAGGTCGAAGAGGTAGTCGGCACCCTCCCAGTCGGCGATGTCGCAGCTGCGCACCTCCGCGAAGCCGAGCGACGAGAAGAAGGTGCGGTCGTCGAGGCAGCCCTGGCGCGCCAGGCGAGGGTCGTGGGAGAGCCGGGGCTCGGCCACCGGCGCGAGCCGCACGTCGTGCCAGGCGGCCCAGCGCGCGAGCTCGCGCCGAGTGCAGTAGACGGTGGAGCGGCCCAGCTGCAGGATCGAGCAGCCGGTGAAGGGGTGGCGCCGGTGCTCCTCGAGGAGCAACCGGATGGTGCCGCGCGCGATGCCCATGGGCCGCGCAGGATAGCACGCGCCCGGGGGACTCGGCGCGAGCGGCGGCCGGGCTCGTGGGCGCGTCGGTGGGCGACGCTCTCGAGTGGCTCGGCGGTCCCAGGCGGAGCCTCGTCGGCTGCTACGGCATGAAGGCGGCGCGGTCCACCAGCCCGGTGAGCACCCTCGAAGCGGGGGGGACCGCCGGCAGCTCGTAGGCCGTCACCTCGCCGGTGGCCCGGTGCTCGATCCACGCCTCGACCCGCGCCGGCGTGAAGCGGATGATCGACAGCCGGTGGCGGCCGCGTGAGGCCTGGACCACCCGCACCAGGACCTCGGGCACGTCCTCGAGCGCGCCGGCGACGCATAGGGTGCGCGCCGGACAGTGGGCGACCGGCGCCCCCCACAGCGGCGGCTGCCCGCGCTGCGTGATCCGCACCTTGGCGCGGAACCCCGGCAACCCCGGCGACTCGACCCAGGGCCCGCGTGGCGCCATCCCGGCGGCGTGGTCGGCGACCTCCGGCGGCACCTCGAAGACCAGGAAGGAATGGGCGATGTGGCCCACCGGTTCGAGGCCGCTTTCGCGCAGCCAGCGGAAGCGTGTGTCGCGAGTGATGCCGGTGAAGTTGTTGACCGCCACTACGACGGTCCCGGCGCGCGGGCGGTAGGGGTTGAGCAGAGCGTCCGGGTGCTGGGCGAGCCAGCGCTGCAGGTACCAGTGGTTCTGCCCCCAGTCGAGGTTGGAGTCGGCGAGGTAGCGCCAGCCCTCGCCGCGGGGGACGAGCTCGTTGAAGTAGGAGATGTAGTGGGGGAAGTAGGCGAGCACCGAGGCGGCGGCGGCCGCGACGCCCCCGGCAAGCGCGAGGCGGGCGGGGCGCGGCAGGCGGGGTGGCTGGGCGGCCAGGCTGCTTGTGAACACCAGCAGCGGCGGGAAGGAGATGAGCAGGAAGCGGATGCCCATCTGGGCGCCGAACAGGAGGTTCAGGTAGACCCAGAAGAAGGCCACCGGCACGAGCAGGAAGGCCTCGTCGCGGCGGAAGGCGAAGCGGCGCCGGCGGGTGAGCCAGGCCACCAGCGCGGCGAGCACCAGCAGCTGGGTGGCGAGCGGCACCTTGAGCAGCCACGTCCAAAGATAGTAGCCGCGGAAGCCGCCGGCCTCGCGCAGCTCGCCGCGCAGGTACCGCATGCCGTAGCCGTCGCCGGTCTGCTCGCGGAGGCGCACCCAGTCCAGCCCCTCGAGCCAGGGATAGGGCACCGGCAGGGGCAGCTCGGCCAGCGCGCCCGCCTGCGCCTGCAGGTCCTGGAACGTCGCCGAGCGGAACGGGTACTTGGACAGCGGCGTGCCGGTGCGGCGGAAGAGGAAGGCGGCGTTGACCACCAGCAGTGAGCCCACGCCGAGCAGGGCGATGGCGCCGGTGGCGCGTAGGGTCTGGCGGCGCAGCCGCTCGCGGTCGCGGCGGCGCAGGGCCTCGAGCGCCAGCGGGCCCCAGCGCAGCAGCCCGAGCAGGCCCAGCAGGGGCAGCAGGAAGACGCCGCTGTACTTGGCCACCAGCGCCAGCCCCAGCGCCAAGGCGGTGGCCGCGCCCCAGCGCCAGCCGCCGCCGCGCGACACCCGCCAGGCGCAGTAGAGCACCAACGTGGTGGTGAGGGTAGCGTACAGGTCGGTGGTGGCCAGCCGCGCGTGGGCCAGCAGGTTGGGCTCGAAGACGTAGAGGGCGAGCGCCAGCACTCCGGCAAAAGCGCCGTAGAGCTGCCGCGCCCACTGCCACAGCAGCAGCCCCAGCAAAGCGCCGGCGAGGATGGTCGCCCAGCGCTTGGCCAAGGGCGTCGAGAGCGCCCGTCGCAGCCCCCCGTCGGGCAGCGCCTCCGCCATCCGCAGGGGCAACGCGTTGAGCGCCGACACCGGCATCTTGCTGTCGTCGAAGCGGTCGGCATCACCGTGCAGCAGCTGCAGGCCGTAGGCGACGTGGTGCGGCTCATCGTAGGTGAGGCTCTTGTGCCGCACACTCGTCACCGCCAGCAGGAGCCAAGCGAGCAGCAGCAGCAATGCGGCCCGCGACCCACCTCGGCATCCTGTGGGACGGCTGACGCGACCGAGCATCGCGACGCCGGTGAGGGGCCGGGCGGTCGACGCGTCGGCCGACTCGCCGCCTCGGCTGCCGCCAGCAGGCGCCGTCACGGGCTCGGAGATGGGCGTGTGGTTGGCTCGGGCGTGGGCAGCAGGTCCCGGTCGAGCACCTCCCGCGAGAGGGCCGCGGCCACTCGCCGGTTGCCCGCCGGCCCCACGTGACAGAAGTCGAAGTAGGCCACCGGCCCGCCGTCGAGCGCGCCCGTCAGATCGACGATCCAGGGGTCGCCGGCCGCCGCAATCCGCTGCCTGAGCAGCGGGTAGACGGTCTCGAACTGCGCCCGCATGCCAGGGTAGCCGCCCATCTCCACCCCCTCGTGCTCCGGATGGCCGAAGTATGCCACCGGCTGGATCGCGGCGACGAAATCCCCGCCGGCCTCCTGAACCAGGACGTGGGCGAGCCGCCAGACGCGGAGGATCTCCTCCGCTACCGCCGCGGCCCGTGCCGGGTCGCGGTCGCAGATCCAGGGCGCCTCCTGATCGTGGCCCAACTTGTGTCGTACCAGCGCCAGCACGCCCGCCGGCGGCTCCAGGAACAGCCGCGGCAGCCACCAGCGGCGCGGCGCGAGGCGCTGGCGGAAGGTCGGCTCGTCCATGTGGCCAGGGAGCGAGACGTCCGCCCGGCACTGGGCGGCGATATCGTTGACCCCGCCGTAGAAGAGGGCGGCGGTGAGCGGCTCCTCGCGGCTCAGTGACGACAGCAGCGCGTCGACGTCCTGCCGGGAGGTGTAGCCGATCTGGCCGTGGTTGACCACCTGCCAGCCGCTGCCGAGCTCGTGCGCCAGAGCAGCGGGAAGCGTGTCGCCGTCGGCCGACCCCATGCCCCACACCGTGGAGCCGCCGAACACGCGCAGCACCGGCGCCCCACGGACGGCAGCCTGCGGGGTGTGGCGCAACCCGTTTGCGGCAATAGTGATCGTCCTGCCGGTGAAGGGTTGGTAGCGCCAAGCCACGAACGGCTGGTAGGCCACTTCGAGGCGATGGAACTCGCGAAAGTGCACGCGCGCGGCCTCCCGATCTCCGGCGAACACCGCGGCGCTGCTGTAGCTCTCGCGGTAGAACGGCGGGCGCACCAGCTCGTAGAGGTCGAGCAGCGCGGCCGATCCCAGCGAAAGGCCCAGCAAGGTAGCCAGCGAGATCGCCGCGGCGGTCGTCGCGGAACGGATGCGCACGAGTCGAGGGGGGTGGGTGAAGCCGTCTTGGCGTACAGACGCTAGTATACGCGACGATGATTGCGCCAGACCGTCCAACAAGGCTTCGCCTCCCCCCTCTCGGAGGACGATGGATCCGGAGGGTAGCGGAGTGTCGGGGAGATTCTCGTACCCTGCAAGGAGGTCGGCCGCGCCGCGGCGGCGCGTTCGCTGTCCGCGCAGCTTGCCCTCGCCTGGGGGCCTGGTGGGGGATTGCCACGCTGGCGGCGAGCGCCCTGGCCGCGGTAGCTCCAGCGGGCGCCGCGGTGGGCTACCTCGCCTTCGGCGACAGCATAACGCTCGGGGTCGGCTTCGACGACTGCTCCTGCCAGTGCCGCGAGGACTGTGGCTATCCAGCCCGCCTGCAAGAGATGCTTCAGGAGGCCGGCATCGACGCCATGGTCACCAACGCCGGGATTGGCGGCGAGAGCACCCCCGAGGGACTCGCCCGCATTGACACGCTGCTCCCAGGGCACGAGGTGCTGCTGCTCATGGAGGGCAGCAACGACATCTCGCTGCAGATCTCCCCCGAGACCACCGTCTTCAACCTCGACCAGATGGCCACCCGGGCCGAGCGGCAGGGCCTGTCGGTGGTCCACGCCACCTTGATCCCCCGCATCCCAGCGGCCACGCGCGACCCCGACAACGATGTCAACCAACTCGTCGCCTGGGGCGTGCGCCACCTGGCCTACGACACCGAGCGCCTCCTCGCCGATCCGTTCGAGGTCTTCGGCAGTGTTCCCGACCCGTTCGACACTTTGTACTCCGACGTGCCGGATGACCCGGTGGGGCACCCGAACCCGGCCGGCTTCGACGTGTTGGCGGAGACTTTTTTCAACGTCCTCGAGGAGCGGGACCAGGTGCCGCCGGTGCTCGGCCTGGTCGACCCGCCGGACGGCAGCGAGGGCGTGCCCGCGGACGCCGAGCTGGTGGTGCAGCTCTTCGACTTTGGTGAGGGGATCGACATTTCGGCGACAGACCTCTTGGTCGACGGCCGCGCGGTCGGGGCGTCGGTGGAGGGCGACTCCGGCAATCTGACGCTGACCTTCCGGCCTTCCGAGCCCCTGGCCGGTTTCGTCGAGGTGGGCTATCGCAGCCGCGACCTGGCGACTCCCCCCAACAGCGTCGAGCGGCAGGTGGCGAGGCTGGTCATCGAGGGCACCACCCTGCTGTCGGCGGACCTCGACCGGGACGGGAGGGTCGACGGCGCCGACTTGGTGCGGTTGGCCCGGGCCTTCGGTTCGGGACTCGGCCAGGCCCGCTACGATCCCGTCGCGGACCTCGACTCCAGCGGCGTGGTGGACGGGCAGGATCTGGCCATCCTCGCCTCTCAGTTCGGGGAGTCGGCGATCTAGCTTGCTTAGAAGGGCCTAGCAGCTACTTAGCCCTAGCCGTCGGCGACCGTGAGGTAGGCGCCGAACCAGACCCCCGGTGCCACCTCGACGGTGCGGTAGGCGTAGGCGCCGGCGAACCCGGGCTGGGCCATGAGCTCGGCGGCCCAGAAGCGGCTGGGCTCGCCGGGAGCCAGGGCGAGGCGACGGAAGGTCCGCTCGTCGACCGGCTCCGACAGCGGACCGTTGAGCGGGAATACCCACTCGGGGCGCCGCCGCCAGACGTACCGACCGTCGTAGGTCTGGTGCGCCATCGTCAGGCCCTGCGCCCGCCGCCCGTGGCGGGCGATCCAGGCGTCGTTGAGGCCCCAGCAGTCGAGCACCGGGCGGTCGCTGTAGAAGCCCACCGCGCCGACCGCGCCGAGCGCGATGAGCGAGCCTGGCGGGGTCTGTTCACGCAGCCATCCGCCCAGCGCCGCGTGCGCTGCGACCCAGGCGCCGTCCTCGCGGCTGGCGCGGGCGAGCTCGACGTGCGCCAGGGTGACCCTGGCGAGGATCGCCGCCACGGCCACTGCGGCGGCGAGCAGGCGCAGCCACCGTAGGGGCTGCGAGCTCGCTCCCCAGAGAGCGCCCACGCCGGCTCCCCAGAGGACGGCAGCGAACGGCAGGGCGGGCACCAGGAAGCGGTAACCGCGCATCCAGTCGCCGCCGGCGAGCAGCGGGAATACCAGCACCGCGAGCAGACCGACGACCAGGACGAGCATCGAGCGCCGCCGCTGCGGCGTGTCCAGTCTCCACAGCGGAGCGAGCAGCAGCGGCGCGAAGAGCAGTACCGCGCCCCCGTCGGCGACGTACTCGACGCCACGCACGAGGCGGCGCAGCAACGGCGCCGCGAGCTTGACGTAATAGGTGTTGGGGAGCAGATCGCCGTAGAAGGACCAGCGCAGGGCGATCCAGGAGCCGATCAGTACCGCCGCCGGCAGGACGAAGAGCAAGGGCCGCCGCAGGCGGTCGCCGCGGCCGGCGAGGCAGAAGGCGCCGACCACCGCGGTCATCAAGATCCCCTCGGGGCGGGAGATCGCCAGCGCGGCGGCCAGCGCGGCGGCACCCACCAGGTGCGCCGGAGAGCGCACGCCGCGGCGCACCACGAATAGGGCGAGGGCCACCAGCCCGGCGTGCTGAAGCGTCTCCAAGCCCTGATGCAGGTAGAGGGCCGTCGCCGGGTGGAGCAGCACCACCCCCGCGACGCCGGCAGCGAGCCAGCCGGGGCGGTCGTCGTCGGCGAGCTCGCGGCTCCACAGCACGATCACCGCTAGAACCGTGGCCAGCCCCAGGAGGTTCACCAGCGCCGCCGCGCCCGGGAGCGTCATTCCGAGTGCGGCGAGCAGGGTCATCAGGGCGAGGAAAAGCGGGTTGCTGTACCCCTCCACGCGCTCTCCCGGGTTCCACACCGGGCCGTGGCCGGCCAGCCAGTTTTCGGCGTAGCGGAAGGTGATGAAGGCGTCGTCGCCCGGCACCGTGCCGTAGAACGCCGCGCTGACCGCCCAGGCGAGCGTGGCAGCGAGCAGGCAGGCGGTGAGCAATGCCACGAGGCGTCGGCGCCCAGGGAGCGCGGCGTCGGCGGCCTCGGCTCTCACGCCGGCGGCTCCGCGAGCCTGCCGGCGCGGCCGAGGCGGACGGAGGCGGCGAGCAGTACCAGAAGGCCCAGGGTCTTGGCCGCCGAAAGAGTGTCGACGGCGTCCGCGGAGCTCTGCACCAGCTCGACGGCGATCCGCTCGAGGGCGACGACCGCCGGCAGCGCCCAGATCAGGTGGTGCTCGAAGGTGTACACGGGCACCAGCAGCATGGCGAGAGCCACCGCGGAGACCTGCCCGGTGCGCGCCAGCAGGTCCACGGGAGGGCGGCGGAGCAGCCATCCGAGCCCGCCGACCACGAGCGCCGTGGTGACGGCCGCCAAGATCCGCGTCGGCCGCGACAGCCCAGGCCCCTCCGACGGGAAGGCCTGGTCGAGCAGATGGGGCAGCGAATGGTTGCCGAAGATGGAGACGGGGACTCTGAGCCCGTGATACTCGCCGCCGCCGAAGCTCGGCAGGACCTCGGCGTAGAACCTCCGCTGGTGCTCACAGCCGACCAGGGGCAGGGCGAGCAGAGAGAGCGCGACGGCGGCCAGGCAAGCCGCGGCCACGACGCGCCAGCGGCGGTGCAGCAGCCACCAGCCGACCAGCAGGGCCGGGCTCATCTTCGCCATTGCGGCACCGCCGACCAGGGCACCGCCGACCAGCGGGCGGCCGCGGTCTCGGCCCACAGGCCGGCGAGGGCCAACGCCAGGACCGGCCAGGCCCAGGCAATGAGCACCACGACCCAGAGGAACAGCTCGTCCACCCAGAACCACACCCGCCAAGCAGTCACCAGGTCGAGGGGGAGGGTCCACTGCATGGCGAGCAGGAAGGGCGGCGGGTAGAAGTAAGGGTGCACGACCCGCCACCCCTCCGCCGCCGCGGCGCGGTCGAGTGCGGCGAGGTCGTAAGGGTCCCCTCCCGCCGCCGCCACCCGCGCTGCGTAGTGGTAGGAGTCGAAGTCGCGGCCATGCGTCTCCTGCAGCAGGGGGATCCACCCGGTGGCCAGCAGCGAGACGGTGTGCCAGGCGATGCCGGCGGCGATCACCCAGGTGGCAAGCGCCCGGGCTCGCGCCCCGGGCGGGCCGCCACCGGGCGGAGGCGCCGCATCCTGCTGCGGTCCGCGACCGACCGTGGTGGCGCTCAGCCCGACCTCCCTTGCGCGTGACTGGCCCCCGCCGGGGGCCCGCCCGAGGCGTCGGATTCGGCTGCGGGCGACGCGCGGTCCGCGTCCGAACCGCCTCCTCGCCGCACCGGACCCCTGGCGTAGACGCGGATGCCGGGCATGGTGATCTCCGCGGGTAGGGAGACGGCGTGGTCGTAGTAGTCGGCGAGAAATGAGGGGCTGCGGAACAGGTCCTCCACGTAAGGGTACGGTGTCGTCTCCTGCAGCTCGCGGAGTCGCCATGCGCCGGCCGCCGACCGCGGGTCCAGGCCCTCGGGGGGATCGAATCCGACCACGAAGTCGGGCCTGTACCGGGAGAGGGAGTGCTCGAAGTCGTACTTGCCGTGGCCGGGCGTCGATCCCCGGTAGGCGCCGCGCGCTATCGTGAGGTCGTTGAGCCCCAGCAGGTCGACCGCGGGCAACTCGGACCAGTAGGGCACGCCGCCGGCCCAGAAGACCGCCACCCGGGCGTCGGGGTCGCGCCGGGCGAGGAACCGGGCGTACTCGATGTTCCACTCGGCGTCCCAGGAGTCGTGGACGTAGACGGCGTCCAGCCCCTTGTGCCAGTGGCGCAGGTAGGGAGTGCCGATCACCGCAACGACAGCGAGGACGACGGCGAGCAGTAGCTCGGCGGACGGCTCCACCCGCAGCCGCTCCACCAGCACGACCCAGGAGAGCGGGACGAGGGCGAACAAGACGCCGTAGGCGGGGACGGCGAAGCGGCCCTGCGGGAAGGCGTCGCCGCCGGTCCATACGATGTAGAGGGCTTGGACGACGAGGAACCCACCGCAGAAGCAGAGGGCGGGCAGCGCGCCCTTCCGCCACGCGGCCAGGGCGGGCGATCTTAGAGCGAAAGCGAGCGCCAGGACCGCGCCGAGGACCAGCGCCAGGAATACCTTGAGTGCCCAGGCCTCGCCCAGCGCGTAGAGCAGCCCGGCCTCGAGCCGCGAGCCGAGCGGCCAGCGGTGGAGCTTGGCGTAGTAGGTGTTGGGAAGCAGGTCGCCGTAGTAGGCCCAGCGGAAGGCGAGATGACCGAGCTTGGCCGCCACCGGGAGCACGACCAGTGGCAGTCGCCGGCGCAGGTCGGCGGCGGCGGCCGAGAGACCGCTCGCGCCGCCGCAGGAAACCATTTCGCGGCCGGCGTGGGCCAGCCAGACACCCAGGATCACCACCACGAAGTCGTCGCGGGTCAGCAGCCCGAGCGTCTGCCACGCCACGAGCGCGATGCCGGACCGGTCGGAGCCGAGCACGACCACCCGATAGAAGGCGAGCAGCGTGCCGGTGGTGGCCAGCGCCAGCAGGGCCACCTCCAAGCCGCTCAGCGACCACCCCATGAAGTTGGCCGACAGGGCGAGCAGCACAACGGCGAGATTGGCCGCCGCCGGTGCCGAGATCCGGCCTCTGAGATCCACCCCCTCGAGCAGGATCCAAGTAAAGCGCCGCAGCAGCCAGAGGGTGGCCAGGTCGAGCGCCAGGATCGAGAGCTGCAGCACGCCCGGCAGCAGGTTCTTCGGCAGCGGCAGCAGGTGCAGCAGGGCCATCCACAGCACCCAGGCGAAGTTGGTGTACCCCTCCACCGCGGGCTCGCCCGGGTTCCACACCAGGCCCTTTCTCTCGGCGAGGTGCTCCGCGTAGCGCATCGAAATGAGTGTGTCGTCGGAGACGACGAAATATCTGCTGCCGTCGACGACTACCGACAAGTCCCACATCCGCGCCAGGTAGATGACGGAATAGCCGGCGAGTAGCAGGGCGAACACCCACCGCGAGCGGCGGAGCGTGGTAGCCCCGGTCATCGGCCGGGCCTCGGGCGTGGGGGGGGCGCGGCGGGCTCGTACCACCAGGAGGGGCGGAAGGGGTGGCCGGTCGGCGGCCAGAAGACCTGATCGCTGACGAATACCGGGCCGGCGAGCCGGTAGTGGGGCACGACCTCCTCCTCCAGCAGCCGCGCGTCGTCGAGCACCACGGCCGCGAACTGCCGCGCGCGCAGCGCCTCGCGAAGCTCGACGAGAAGGGGACCGGCGTGCTCCGACGGTGCGACGGAGAGCTCTCCGGAGGCGTCCTGGATCGCCATCAGGTGGGCGTGCCCCGGCTTGCCGGCGAGCAGCGCGAGATACCCGTCGGTGGGCAGCAGGACGGGGCCGTCGAGCGCCCGGAGCCGTGCCACCAGCTGGTCGCCCGCTGTGCGGTCCGCCGCCGAGGGGAGGAGCGGCCGGGGGTCGTAGGCGAGGGCCGCCAGCTGCACCACGATGGCGAGTTGGAGCACCACCAGCCCGCGCTGCCGCAGCGCCCGGTCGCTCAACGCAGTGAGTAGCTCGGCGGCGCGGGCGGCCCCTAGCGCACCGCCGAGGCCGAGCGCAGCGAAGAGGGGCAGCCGGACGTTGTCGTAGGCGCCGGGATTGAGCCTGCCGACCCACGCCGCCGCGACCAGCCCCACGGCGACAACGCCGTAGCGAGCTCGCCCGGCGCCCCGTCCGGGGCACAGCAGGTACAGCACTGTCAGCACCACGGCGATGGGCAGGGTGGCGGCGACGTCCTCGGTCCAGAACGCGACCAGTCCGCGGGGCCGCAGCCCGTGGCTGGCGGGCAGGTCGATCACGTAGAAGCGGTACCAGGGCCCGTGCCAGGCGGCGGCCGCCAGCAGGCTGGCTCCGCCGGCGACCGCGGTCGCGGCGAGCAGGACGAGGCCGCGGCGGCGGTGCCGCCATAGCTCATAGACGATCACCGGCAGGAAGACGATCGCGGCGAGCTGCTTGGTCTGCCACGCCGCGGCTGCCAGCACCCCCGCCGCCACCGCCGACGCGGAGGCCCGACCCCACGCCGCGAGAATCAGCCCGGCGAGACTGAAGAGGAGGAACAGCGAGTCGACGCGGGCGAGGTCGAGGAATGCGCCGCTCGCGCGGTAGGTGGCCGCGAAGAGCCCGGCGGCGAGGACGCCGGCCGCCACCCTTCCCGTCTCTCGCCGGGCGATCTCGAACAGCAAGGCCAGGGACCCCAGGGCGGTGAGCAGCGAGACCAGCCGCAGCGTCGGCAGGCTGGCTCCCGCGACCCCGGCCACCAGGGCCGAAAGGTGATAGTAGAGCGGTGTGTAGACGAAGGGGATGAAGTCGAGCGACGGCTCGGGGTAGAGGGTCTGGCCGGCGATGGCTCTCTGCAGGTAGTGGAGCGACTCCCCCTCCAACCATTCGAGCTGGAACGGGTAGGAGATCCGCAGCAGGGCGACGGCGAGGAACCCGGCCACGGCCACGCCGGCCGCAGCGAGAGCAGCGGCCCGCGCCGCGGAAGCCAGCGGCAGTCGCTCTCCTGCCGAGGCCGCGGCGGCGGCGCCGACGCGGCGGCCCGGTTCAGTGGCGGCGCTCATGGGCGGAGTGCTCGGCGCTCGGCGGGGAGTGGGGAGCGGGATCGTGCGGCGCAGTCGGTTCGGTGTACCCCCTGCCGGATCGGGCGCGACAGAGATGCCGGGCGATCAACTCGCCGGCCAGGCGGTGCCCGAGCTCGTTCCAGTGCCCCTCTCCGAGCGCGTCGCCGAAGCCGTGGAGGAAGACGCCGCGCCGCTCGGCGATCGGCTGCAGGCGGGGCGCCAGGGGGAGCACCGCGACGCCGTGGGCCTCGCCCCACGACGCGAGGCGCCGCTCCGGGTAGAAGAGGTCCTGAACGCCGAGCCGCTCGGCGAAGGCCCGGCGCAACCCGGGGTCTGGGTGCACCTGGATGGGATTGCTGAGGCTGACCACCAGCAACTCGACGTCATGGCTCTCGACCTCGTCGCGCATCAGTGCCAGCAGCCCCTCGGTGACCTGCCACGCCTCCCGCCAGCGGACGTCGGCGGGCTCGGCGTAGACGGCGCTCTCCAGGCCGAGCTCCTCCCCTACCGGGGTCTCGGGAGTAGCCGCCTGGCGCTGTCGATGCTGGGCCGCCGCCCGCAGGTTGCGCTGCGCCCGGATGACCACTTGCAAAGTGCGCGAGTGGTCGAGCAGCCGGTAGACCAGCTCGGCCAGCGGCGTCTGACGGGCGCGGAATGCCGACTGGTCGCGGAACGAGTCGTCGAGCACCAGCTCGCCGTCGCGGTAGACGAAATAGGGCTTCATCGGATCGCCCTCGAGCGCCCGCGAGTTGTCGCTGACGTCGTTACCGGAGAGGAAGGCGAGCAGGACGAGGTCCGGCCGAAACTCCCACACGCGGTGGCGCAGAGTCAGCAACTCCTGCGCCGTGCCGTATCCGGAGACCCCGAAGTTGAGCACCTCCACGGTGCGGCCGGAGGGGGCCAGGCAACGACCGAGCTCGCGCTCCAGCACGGCCCAGAAGGTCGCATCACGCGGCACCTGCAGGGCCTCGGTGAAGGAGTCGCCGAGCACGGCGATGCGCAGGGTGCCGGGCGGCTTCTCACGGGCGTGCTCGCGGTCGCGCATCCCAGCGCTGTTGACGCGCACGTGCGCCTCGCCCTCCTCCCGATACCAGCCGCTGGCGCCGGGGCGCAGGGCGCTACCGCGGTGCCGGTCCCAGGTGTGGAAGGCCGGATACGAGATTCCGAGCAGACGCAGCGCCACCTCCAGCACGCCGACGGCGATCACCGTGCCACCGGCGAGCAGCGCCAGGCGCAGGACCCACCGCCTCACCCCGGGCGCTCCGGGAGGGAAGGGCGGCGCTCGACCGCCGGGTGAGCGGCGGCGCCGCCGGGCAGCCCCAGCAGCCGGGCCAGCCCGGCGCCGGCAAACACCATGGCCACCGGCATGGTGGGCAGCCGATACCGTGCCTCGGGGTGGAAGAACAGGTTGACGAGGACGGCGTGGAACAGGAACCAGGGCAGCAACGGCCAAGCGCGCCAGTCCCGCCAGGTGGTGGCGAGCCCGAAGGCGCCGAGCGCCAGCACCGCCACCAGCTGCGCGTTCGCCAGGTCGGTCACCAGCGCGTCCCGGCAGCGGTCCGCCTCGCGGTGCGTCCAGGCGAAGTTCTGGTCGTCGGCCGGCGCGAAGTAACCACGCAGATTGGCCGCGAACCGCGCCAGCGTATGCCGGGGCCGGGTCACCATCCGGGCCAGCGTCGCGCGCAGGATTTCGCCGCGGCGACCGCCGAGAGGACCGCCTGCAGGTGGATCACTGCGGTCGGGCTACCCTTCAGCGGGCCCAACACCGCGGCGAGGAACACGTAGTGGCCCGGCGGTCGGATCCAGGTCTGCCAGGCATGCCAGTAGGTGTCGCCGAGGAACGACGCCGTGCCGTCGGCCAGCGCGCGGGCGCGCAGCAGGTACTCGTAGGCGTCCGCGGCCTGGCCGGGCTCGGGGTAGAGCTGCAGGAAGCCCCCACGGAGGACGAGCGCCAGCAGCAGCACAGCTCCGGCGTCGAGCCAGGCGGTGCGTAGGAAGGCGGCCCCTGAGAGCTGCCGAACCCGGCCCGAGCGGCGCGCCGCCACCAGAGCGCCGACTAGGAGCAGCAGCAGGAGGGCCTCGACCGCGGGGACCTGGCAAGCGCGCCGCCAGGCCCAGCCCCCCTCGTTGCCGCGAAGCGCGAGCGAGGCGAGACGGACGGACAGCTCGCCGCTGACCACGGCCGCGACCCCTCCGGGCCCGAGACAGCACCCTTCGAGCGCGAGGTCGGCCCTGCGCCGCCCGTCGGGGCCGACCACCAGCTCCCCCAGCTCCCGCTGGTGGGTGCCGCTCCAGGCGAAGAGCCGCAGCCGCGCGCCGGGTTCTCCCGAGAGGTCCACGGCCAATCGGGCGTCGGGCGGCACCGCAGCGGGAGCGAGCAGCACCGCTCCGGAAGGCAACACGGTGCCTCTGGTGGCGAACGTGGGCGGCGGACCCTGGGCGGCGCACTCGGCCGGCAGCACCTCCAGGCGCCGCACCGCCACTCCCAGCGGCCGGGGATCGGCAGGGTTGCGGTCGATCCGCGCCGGCAGCAGCTCGAGCCGGTTGTGCCCGGGGCGTGTCCGGGGCGCGGTCCACTCGAGCTCGGCCCAGCCGGTGGGCACTTCGCGCCCCCCCAGGGACGCACCGTTCCAGCGGGCGCCTAGGCGCTGCCCCGGCCGATCGGCACGAACGGTCGCCCGCACCCGCCGCACTCCGCCGGCGGCGAGGGGGAGGTCGACGTGGGCCGGCCCCGAAGTCCAGGCGAAGTCCCCCTCGATCTGGTGAAAGCCTTCGCCGAGGTAGGCCGGGGCGTCTGCGGCTCCGAGATCGATAACCCCGGGCGCGCAGGCGACGACCCGGGCGTCGGGCAGCAGGTCGGAGCCGAGCAGGGCCCCCGGGCCGAGCAGGCCCAGCATCAGGCCGACGAGGAGGGTCGGCTGGCGGCGGCTCATGGGGGGGCTGGCCGCGCTGATGCCGGCAGGACCTCGACCGCCGCGTCGAGCACGTCGGCGCCCCGCTGCGAAAACCAGGCGATGTGCTCGAGCACCAGGTCCAAGACCAGCTGGTAGGTACCGGGTTCCCGCGGCGCCTCGACGGTCATGGTGGTCTCCAGCCGCTCGCCGGGTCCCACCGGCCCTGGCAAGGGGGTGCGGAGGCCGTCAAACACCACGTACTCGCCGCCGGGGCGGCGCCAATGGTAGGCGAGTTGCACCTTCACCGGCGGATCGGCCGGCCACGTCGCGGCGCTGCCGTTGCGCACCCGTACCGGCACCGAGAAGGTGGCGCCGGCCTCCACCCGATCGGGGACCGCGGCCAGCTCCCACTGGACGGCGAACATCTCGCGCTCCAGTACCTCGGGATCGCCCACGAAGAGCAACTCGGCGCCGACGTAGAAGGGTTCCTGCCAGGGCTCGAGCTCGGGGAAGTAGGGGCACTCCTGGGGGGGCAGGGCCATCGTCCAGGCGCGCACCTCGCCGCTGGCCGCGGCCACGGTCAAGCGGTAGGCGTAGACGTCGTGGCGGTCGATGCGCAGGCGTCTCGCCGCGCGCGGCTCGGCGAAGGTCACCAGCCGGCCACCGGGCGCCTCTCCCTCGCCGAAGGAGAACACCTGCCGCTCGCCACCCAGCCGCAGGGTCACCTGGTTGGGCGCCGCGAAGCTCTGCACCCGGAAAGCAACGCTGTCCAGGGGCTCCTCCCAGGTCATCAGCCAGACCTCGCTGGTGGTGGCTCCCTGCACCCAGAAAGATCCCTCGTGCGGGAGGAAGACGTCGCGCCGCCCGCGGAACAGCACCCCCCGCCACTGCCGATCAACGTAGCCGGGGATGTTCTCGAGCGACAGCTCGAGCGGGAAGAGGGGGAAGGGGGCGTTGCGCACGTGCGCCTGCAGCGTCGGCCACGGCACCGGGGCTCCGAAGGGGGTGAGCAGCAGGGGCCCGAGCAACAGCCCGCCGAGGCCGTAGCCGGCCAGCGGTAGCCACCCTGGGCGAACCCGAGTCACGAGGAAGAGCAGGGCGGGGTAGGCGTTGACGAAGTAGCGGTTGCCGACGAAGCCGCCGCCACCGTGCCAGTTGTGGCCGATCCACAACAGGAACATCAGGGCCACGGCCGCGGTGGCCGCGAGCAGCGCCCAACGAGACACGGAGCGGCGCCCGTGGGCGAGGAAAAGCCCCAGCGCCAGGAGGGAGAAGGGGAAGTAGAGAAACAGCCCGGTGTGGCGGCCCCACAGGAACATCGCGAAGCGTTGCGCGAGCTCCCGCGGGTCCAGCCGCGGCACCCGGAACATCCACGCCCAGGAGGCCCGCGGCGCCATGTAGACTTCCCCTGGCGTCGTTGCGGCCGCCGCGGGATCCTCCCCCGCCGCGGCCGGCTCGCCCGCGGGGGGCGCCTCCACAAGCGGCGCCGGGGGCTTCGGCGGTTGGTGCGGCGAGCAGAGCTGGACTGCCCCGCGCGCCACGCCGAGGTAGGGCGTCGCGAGCCCGGTGAGGCCCCAGGAGCTGCCGACCACCACCGCCATCCCGGCCACTGCCCCGCCGAGCCACCACCCCGCCGCCCCCAGCCGCCGCCGCCCGAGGAACCGCGCCAACACCGCCACTCCCAGCAGCGCGAGCATGGGCTTGTTGTAGACGGCCGGTACCAGCGCTGCGCCCGACAGCGCGGCCCGCACCGCCGGGCTGTTGCGGGGTCGGCGCCACCACCCGGAGGCGCCCCCGCCCGGACCGGCGAACGCCAGGTACAGGCAGGCGGTCACTGAGGCCATGTTGAGCACCTCGGGGTGGATCCAGAAGACGTAGGGGAAGCCGGCGCTGAGGAGGAAGAAGCCGGTCGCCATGAGGGCGGCGATGCCCTCGCGGTTGTAGCGCGCGAGGTAGAAAAACCCCAGCCACACCATGCCCAGCATCAGCGCCGCGTTGAGTACCAACAGGCCGTTGGCGCCGACCAGCCGGACCAGCGGGGCGGCCACCAGCGAGTAGATGTAGGGCTTCCCGAAGCGCAGCGTCCGCCAGTCGTCGTCGCTCATCACGATGAGGTTGCCGATCGGCGCGTAGGGGAAGCTTTCGAAGGCGCGGCGGCGGTCCTCCGGCCCGAGGTCGAGGTCGAAGTCGTGGGCCAGGCTCTCGGCCATCAGCCAGTAGGCGGGCTCGTCGGCCTTGAGCCCGGGCGGCCAGCCGGGCTTCACCAGCCCGGCGGGGGCCGCCAGCAGAGCGACGCTGAGGCAGGCCAGGGCGAGGCGCGCCGGGTGCTTCATGGCTGCCTCTCGGGGTCGGCGGCTCGCCGGGCGGGGTCGCGATCCTGCGGCGAGGCGAGGCCCCGCCGCGGGGACGGCGCGGCTTCGGTGGGTACCGCGTGCAGGGCGAAGGCGACCGTCTCGGGCGCCGGTCCCAGCGGCAGCTCGACCGGGTAGAGGTACCAATCTTCGCGGGTCCACCACATCGGGTGCACCCGGGGCCGTGGCAGCGCGACCGGCAGCCGCGGCGCCGGCCTGGTTGCGGTGGCGGCTGTCTCCGGCCCGCCGCCGGCGACGCCCTCCTCGAGACCGGCTGGCACCAGCGTGACGCCCCCGAGCGGCGCTGGCGATCCGAGGACCAGGCGACCGCGAGACCTAGCCTCGAGATACAGGCTGTCCCCGTCGGCCGATGCTCGCAGCGATCGGTCGAGGAGCTTGATCCACAGGCCGTGGTGGGTCACGTCTTCGCGCGCCGCCGGCTTGAGGTTGGCCTGCGTCGTCTCGTACGGCAGCAGCCGCTGCGCCACCGCCCCGACGTAGCGGTGTGTGCCGTCGGCGCGCAGCGGGAAGGCGCGGGGGGCGATCCACAGGGGCCCGACGAACAGCGCGGCGCCGGCGGCCGAGAGCGCCAGCCATCGCCACCGCGGCGGCCGGGTGGCCACGAACCAAAGCGCGGGGTAGAGGGGGAGGAAATAGCGGTTGGCAATGGCCCCTTCCCCGCCGTAGTAGTTGAATGGCCGCAGCCAGAGGAAGGCGGCGGTGGCGACCGCGGTGGCGGCCACGAGGCTCCAGCGCCCGGCCCCGCGGGGCGAGCCGAAGAACCCCAGTACCAGGGGCAGGAAGTAGGGCAGCACTCCAGTGTACCGCCCGACCAGGGCGTAGACCGAGTTCCAGGCCATCAGACCGGGGTCGATCCCCAGGTCCGCTATCGTCTCCTGTGCCGAGCCGACGCTGTGGTCTCCCCACTCCTGGATGGACCGGCTCCACTGACTGGCGGGGAAATCCAGCTCCGGATAGCCGGTGTAGGAATAGAAGGCGCGCCGCTCGGCGCCGTAGCTGGTCCAGCTGCCGCTGAGCCGCTGGTGCAGCAGCAGCGAGCCGCCGGTCACCATCAGGACGCCGGCGGCGAGCGCCGCGAGGCCGCCGCGCCGCTCGCCACGGGGCACCAGGACCAGGGCGGGCAGCAGCAGCGGGAGGTAGAGCGGCCGGGACACCACCACCATCGCCAGCAGCGCCCCCACCAGGCCCCAGCGCAGAGCCGGGGCGCGGCGGCGGCCCGCGGCGCTCGGCGCCGGCCTCGCGCAGGCGAGGGCGAAGGCCACGGCGACGGCGCACAGCAGGAAGAGATCGGGGTGGATCCAGGACGTGTAGGCGAAGGTGACGGAACCGAAGACCCACAGAGCCACGCACAGCGGCGACCTCCCGCCGAGCGTGGAGCGCAGGGACCAGGCCACCACGCAGACGGTGGTGAAAAGCGCCACCAGGTTGGCGACCAGGAAGCCACGCACCGGCGCGAAGCGCACGAACGGCGCCGCCCAGAAGGCGTAGAACACCGGTTTGCCGTAGGTAATCCGGGCCCCCTGGTCGCCGCTCTGCAGGATGAGCCCCTCGGGCTGAAGCCCGGTGGCCACCAGCCGGTCGTAGTCGGCGCGCGAGTAGCGCAGATCGCCGTCGAAGGCGAGGCTCTGCGCCTGCATGGCGTAGGTGGCCTCGTCGCCGATGGGGCCAGGCCAGGCCGCGCGGTCGCTGCCGAGGACGGCCACTGCGTGCAGGACCAGCAGGCAGGCGAGCAGCACCCAGGGCCAGGTCCCGCCCGCAGTCTGCCGCCGGTCGTCGCGGGGAGGCGTCATCAGGCGGAGGGGCGCAGCGCCCGCGGGGTGCCGACAAGCGCCGCCCGGCAGAGGTCTTCGTGTCGGCCGGCCACCGCCCCCCAGTGCAGCTCCCGCTCGATGCGGCGGCGCCCTTCCGCTCCCATCCGCGCCGCACGCTCGGGATCGGCGAGCAGCTCGCACACCGCGTCGGCCAGAGCCGCCGGATCCCGCTCCGGGACCAGCCGCCCGGTGCGCCCGTCGTCGACTGCCAGCGGCAGCCCCGAGACCGCGCTCGCCACCACCGGCTTGCCTGCCGCCATCGCCTCCAGAACCACGATCGGCAGCCCGTCGACGTTTCCCGAGGGGTCGCGCACCGACGGCATCACGAACACCGCCGCGGTGGCGATGAGCTCGAGCGCCTGATGGTGGCTGAGCGGCCCCGGGAACAGGACACGGTCGCCCACCCCCAGCTGCTCGGCGCGGGCCGCGAGCCGAGCCAGCAGGTCACCTCCCCCGCCGAGCACGATGCGGGCGTCGGGAAACCGCTCGAGTATGCGCGGTGCCGCCTCCAGCAGCTCCCCGAACCCCTTCTTGGGGACCATGCGGCCGACCGCCACGACTTTGCGCTCCGCCGAGTCCCCCGGCGCAAGCGCCACCCGCGGGGCGAGAGCGGTGCCGTTGGGCACCAGCAGGACCTTGTCCGCATGGTGGGCGCCACCCACGGCCAGCAGCCGCTCGCGCAGGTCGGCGCTGCAGGAGGTGACGTGGGCGGCGCCGGCCAGAGCGCGGCGGGCCATGGCCGCGAACAACGGGTTGCGCTCGGCCATGAACACGTCCGAGCCGTGGAGCGTCACCGCATAGGGCACGCCAGTGGCCGCCGCGACCCGGGAAGCGACGTAGCCGTTGGGCAGGATCCAGTGGGCGTGCACCAGCTCGATCCGCTCGCGTTCGACCAGCCGGCGCAGGGCCCGGCTGGCGCACGCCAGGTACAGGGGGGCTTGGAGGTAGGCCCAGGGCTTGAGCCGCACGTCCTGGTGCAGCGTCCGGGAGTAGCCGAGCAGGTGCCAGCGGCGCGGCCACACGTAGCGGAAGGACTCGATGCGTAGCGCGGACCGCGGGTCCGCGATCAGCTCGGGGTCCCATGGGACCAGCGCCCACACCTGGTGCCCACGTGCCGCCAGGGCCTCCGAGAGGTCCTTGACGAAGGGGCCGTTGGTGTCGCCGGGGAAACGCGGGAAGCTGTGGGCGAGGACGGCGAGTCTCACTGCTGGGCCACAGGCTGGGAGATGGAGGGGAATCTGCCGCGGACTCGGGGTGCGCCGGGCCCTCGCGGGCCCGAGGCCCTATCTTAGCTAAGCGACGGTTTCGGGCGGCCCTCGCCAGTGCATTCTCGACACTCTCCCCCTCGTGGGGGGTGGCGTACGGTGGAGCCTCACGGGACGATGGCGATCTCCTCGTACAGCTCCCCCCACCGCTCGGCGGCGCGGTCGATGGCGAAGCGCTCGTCGACCCGCCGTCGCGCCGCTTCGCCCAAGGAGCGGGCGCGCTCCGGGCGCGCTAGCGCCTCGCGCATGGGCTCGGCCAACGCGGCAGGGTCGCCCGGCGGCGCCAGCCATCCCGTCTCGCCGTCGGCGATGCAATCGGGCACGCCGGAGACTGCGGTGGCCACGATCGGGACCCGCGCCGCCATCGCGTCGAGCAGCACCAGCGGCAGGCCCTCGTGATCGGAGCTGTTCACGAACAGGTCGCAGCCGGCGAGCCAGGTCGGCAGGTCGGCCACCAGCCCCAGCCAGTGCACCCGTCCCTCGACGCGGTGAAGAGCGGCCAGCGCCCGCAGCTCGTCCGCCAGCTCCCCGGTGCCGGCCACCGCGAGGTGGAGGTCCGGATGCGACGGAGCCAGGCGGGCGAAGGCCTCGAGCAGCACGTCGTGGCGCTTCTGCCGCACCAGGCGCCCCGCCGCCACCGCCAGGCGGGCCGCGGCCGGAAGCCCAAGGGTGGCGCGCACCGCCTCCCGCGCCTCGTCCCGCGCCGGGGGCTCGGCGGAGACCCGCCCGAAGGGGATGATACGGAGGCGGGCGGGGTCGGCGACGCGCAGGGCGGGGGCGCGGTAGAAAGCCGCCACCCATTCGCTCGGCGCCACCAGGGCTGCGGCGCGTCGGCTGATGGCGGCGTGCAGCCACGACAGCGGCCACCGCCGCCACCAGGCATCCTCGTTGTGCTTGTGAACGACCAGGGGTGGCCGGCGGCGCGACAGGACGAGGGCCGCCAGCGCGACGATCTCGGCGCGACTGAGATGCGCGTGGACGAGGTCGAAGCGCCGCCGACGCAGCAGGGCGGCGGTGCGGAAGGCGCCGATCGGGTCCCAGGGGGTCGGCGTGTGGTCGTGGACCGGGATCCCCACCGCCTCGAACTCCGGACCGAGGGCTCCGTCCCCCTGCAGGTGCACGACCGAGACGGCGAAGCGCTCGCGCGGCAGGCGGCGGCAGACCTCCAGCACCTGGCGCTGAGCCCCCCCGGCCAGGGTGATGTTGCCGACCACCTCCAGCACGTGCAGGAGGCCGCGAGGCCCGACGCCACCAGAGAGGGAGGGCATAGTATTCTGTACCGATGTCTGGACGGAGGCGGGTGCTGGTGACCGGAGCGTGGGGGTTCCTCGGGCGCCCGCTGATCGAGCGCTTGGCGGCCGAGGGGTGCCAGGTCGCTGCCCTCGACCGCCACCCCGGCGACGGCCACTTCCCCGCCGCGGTGACCCCGATCGTCGCCGACCTCGGCGACCCTGGTGCCGTGGAGGCGGCTCTCGCCGGGGTCGAGGTATTGTACCACCTGGCGTGCAGCACGGTGCCGGCGACCTCGGCGGCCGACCCCGTGGGCGACGTGGCCGAGAACGTGGTCGGCGCGGTCCGCCTCTTCGAGGCGGCCGCAGCCAGCGGGGTCGAGAAGATCGTCTACCCGTCCTCGGGAGGCACCGTCTACGGCGTGGCCCGCCAATCGCCGATTGACGAGAGCCACCCGACAGAGCCGATCGGCGCGCACGGGGCGATGAAGCTCGCCGTCGAGCGCTACCTCGTCGCGCTGTCCCGGCAGCGCGGCTACGTGGCGACCATCCTGCGGCTCGCCAACCCCTACGGCCCCGGGCAGTGGCGGCGCCGGACCCAGGGCGTGCTCGGCGCCATGCTGCGGGCGGCGGCGACCGGCGAGGAGGTCACGCTGTGGGGTGACGGCAGCCTGGTCCGGGACTACTTCGCGCGCGAGGACGCGGTGGAGGCGCTCGTCGCGGCCAGGCTCGGCGGCGACGACCAGGTGATGAACGTCGGCAGCGGCCAGGGGCACTCGATCCTGCAGCTGCTCGAGATCGTCGAGCGGGTGGTGGGGCGGCCAGTGCCGCGGCGCTGGCAACGCGACCGCGGTTTCGACGTGCCCGTCAACGTTCTCGACCCGCGGCGGGCGCGCGAGGTGCTCGGCTGGCGCGTGCGGATCCCGCTGGAGGAGGGGCTCCGCCGAATGTGGGCAGCCTATCCGGCGGCGGCCGCCGCGCCCGACCCGGGCGAGGGGCTCGCGGAGAAGGATCCCATCGCGGCTCGTTTCGGTCGATGAAGGGCCACACCGGCTCCAGCTGCAGCACTCGCGACCTCGTCACCACAGGGCGGATCCGCGGAGGAAACGGGCGGTAGGACTCGGCCGGCATGGTCTTCTCCTCCCACCTCTTCGTCTTCTACTTCCTGCCGGCGGCACTGGCGCTCTATTACCTGCTGCCGCGGCGCGGCCGCCACCTCGGCCTCACCGCCCTGTCCTACCTGTTCTACGGGTGGGCCAATCCCGCCTTCACGGTGCTGATGGCCACCTCCACGGTTATCGACTACCTCTGCGGTCTGGTGATCGGCGGGGCCGCCGCCGCGCAGCAGCCGCCGCAACCGCTGCCAGCGGGTGGTGGGCGCAACCGGCGGCAGCGTGTGGCGCTGGTCGTCTCGGTGGTCAGCAACCTCTCGCTGCTCGGCTTCTTCAAGTACTTCAACTTCGCCGTCGACAGCTACAACGAGCTCGCGGCGCTGCTCGGCCTCGGTGCCTGGCAGCTCGATACCGTGCTGCGGGTGGCGCTGCCGCTCGGCATCAGCTTCTATACGTTCCAGTCGATGAGCTACACCATCGACCTCTACTACGGCCGCGCCGCGGCGTTGCGCAGCTTCGTGGACTTCGCCTGCTACGTCTCGCTCTTTCCGCAGCTGGTCGCCGGTCCGATCATCCGCTTTCGAGAGATCGCCGAGCAGCTCGAGCAGCGCACCCACACCCTGGCGAAATTCGCGCGCGGCGTCGCGATCCTCTGTCTGGGGATGACCAAGAAGGTACTGCTCGCCGACCCCTGCGGCCGCATCGCCGACGCCGCCTTCGGCGCGGCGGCGCAGCAGCAGCTCGATGCCTGGTGGGGAGTGATCGCCTACAGCTTCCAGATCTACTTCGATTTCAGTGGCTACTCGGACATGGCGATCGGCCTCGGCCTGATGCTCGGCTTCGTCTTTCCCAAGAACTTCGCTTCCCCCTACCGCGCGGCATCGCTGTCCGAGTTCTGGCAGCGCTGGCACATCTCGCTGTCGACCTGGCTGCGCGACTACCTCTACATCCCTCTCGGCGGCAACCGGCGCGGCCCCCGGCGCACCGACGTCAACCTGATGTTGGTGATGCTGCTCGGTGGGCTGTGGCACGGGGCGGGGTGGAATTTCGTGGTCTGGGGTGGGATCCACGGCGGCTGGCTCGCGCTCGAACGCGCGCTCGGGCGGCAGGCCATCTACAGCGGGCTGCCCAGACTGATCCGCGTCGCCCTCACTTACCTGGTGGTGCTGGTCTCCTGGGTGTTCTTCCGCGCCCCCGACCTGTCCTCGGCGCTCAACTATCTTGGGTCGATGGCGGGGTTGGGCGGCGGCGCCCGCGCGGCGCTGCTCTCCGGTATCCTCTACCGGCCTTTCGACCTGCTGGTGGTCGGGCTGGCGGCGCTGGTGGTGTGGGGCGGCGTCGAGACAGCCGACTGGACCCAGCGGCTGACCCGCTGGAAGGCCGCCGCCGCCCTGGGCCTGTTCGTCCTGGCGCTAGTGATGCTCGAGACCCAGGGCTACAGCCCCTTCATCTACTTCATCTTCTGATGCCGCGCCGCACCCCCCCCGTCGCCCCTTGGTGGAACCGCGCCGCCGCGATCGCCCGCGGCCTTGGCGCGGCCACGGTGCCGCCGGCCGACCGCCCCGACCGCGCCCTCGGCAGGACGATGGTCGAGCCACGCGTGGCGCGGCTGCTGACGGCGCTGTTCCTCGCCGTGGTCACGGTAGCCCCTGCCTTGGAGATGGTGCGGCATGCGACCTCGGCGGGGGAGCTCTGGCCAGGGACGTTGGGGCGGCTGGGTGAGCGGCTGGGCCGGGCGTTGCGGCAGCAGGGCCCGCTCGCCGCCAACCGCCTGCTGCTCTCCGAGATGGTGCGGTTCGAGGACCGACTGGAGGAGAGCTCGGTACTGGTGGCCACCGTGGTGCCGCACGCGCGCGTCCTCGCCTTCGGCGCCCTGGGGATCGGTGGCCCCGAGGTGTATCCGGGGCGTGACCGGTGGCTGTTCTACCGCCCCGATGTCGAGCACGTGACCGGCCCCGGGTTCCTCGACCCCTCGCAGCTCGCCCGGCGTGGCCGCGCTGGGGACCCGTGGGAGCGGCCGCCCCGCCCCGACCCTCGGCGGGCCCTGCTGCGCTTCAGCGACGACCTGGCGGCGCGCGGCATCGGCCTGGTGGTGATGCCAACGCCGGTCAAGGCGGCGGTGCACCCCGAGCGGCTGAGCTGGCGGTCCAGCCCTCGGGAGCGCCCCCTTGACAACCCGTCGACCGAGGCCTTGATGGCAGATCTCGAGGCCGTTGGAATCGCTGTCTTCAGCCCCCTGACGCCGCTGCCCGAGGCTGGCGACGGCCCGTGGTACTTGATCGGGGACAGCCACTGGACGCCGGCGACCGTAGATCGGGTCGCCGCGGAGCTGGCGCGCTGGCTCGAGCAGCGGTTCGCGCTGCCGTCGGCGACGGCAGCGTGGCGGCGCGCGCCCTATCGGGTGGCCGGCCGCGGGGACCTGGCGCAGATGCTCGAGCTGCCGGCCTGGGTCGAGGGCCTGCTGCCGAGACAGCAGGTCGAGGTGGAGCAGGTGAGGACGTCGGCGGGTGCGCCCTGGCGCCCCGAGCGCGGAGCGCCGGTGCTGCTGTTGGGGGACAGCTTCACCAACGTCTTCTCGCGCCCCGACCTCGGGTGGGGCGTCGGCGGCGGCCTGGCCGAGCAAGTGGCCTACCACCTGCGGCGGCCCGTCGACCGCATCGCAATCAATGCCGGCGGCGCCTTCGCCTCACGCGAGCAGCTGGCGCGGGAGCTCGCCCGTGACCCCCACCGGTTGGCCGGCACCCAGGTCGTGGTGCTGCAGTTCGCCGCCCGCGAGCTGTCGTGGGGGGACTGGCGGCTGCTGCCACTCCCTCCCCCGCCGCAGCCGGCGGACCGCCCCGCCGCCACTGCCGAGGCTGCGAACGCGGCGCCGCGCGCGCCGGTGGGTGAGCGTTGGCTGGAGGGGACGGTGCGGGCACTGGGCCCCATGCCGGATCCCCGCGAGACGCCCTACCGGGACGCCATCGTGGGAATCCACCTCACCGCGGTCGAGCCGGCTGCCGGGGAGGCGGGAGTACTTTCGCGCGAGGTGTTGTTGTACGCCTGGGCGATGCGCGACCGAACCCACACCCCCGCCGCCGAGCTGCGCCCGGGCGACCGGATCCAGGTGCGGTACGTGCCGTGGGCCGAGGTGGCTCCGGAGCTCGAGAGCTACCAGCGCCTGGAGGTCGACGATTCCGCGACCCTGCTGCTCGAGGCCCTTTGGGCGCATGATTGGGAGCGGCGGTGACGGGCGGGGTCGCCCACCGGCCGCCCGGCCGCCTGGTCGCGCTGCTAACCGTCACCCTCCTCTGGCCCGGGGCCGCCTGCTCGGAAGGGTCCGAGACGGCCGGCCCGGAACCAGGGCTCGAGGGCGCGAGGGCGGCCCTCGCGCAGCGTGTCGCCACCGCCGAGGCCGCCGGCTCCGGGGTGGTCCCGGGCGCGGACGGGTGGATCTTCTTCGCCCCCGAGTTGCGCCACCTGGCAGTCGGCCGCTTTTGGGGCGAGCGGGCGGCGGCGGTCAGCCGCGCTCCGCGCTCGGAGCAGGCTGATCCGTTGCCGGCGATCCTCGACTTCCAGCGCCAGCTGGCGGAGCTCGAGATCGACCTGCTGTTCGTGCCGGTGCCGGCCAAGGCCGCCCTCTACCCCGATCGGCTCGGCCTGCCCGGGTTTGCCGGCGAGGGCGCGCCCCGGCTCGATGAGGCTGACCGGGAGTTCCTCGTCGCGCTCGAGGCGCAAGGCGTCGAGGTGCTCGACCTGGTGCCGCACTTCCGCACCGCACGGGCGGCCGGCGGCGAGGAGCTCTACTGCCGCCAGGATACTCACTGGTCGCCCCGGGGAGCCGCGGTCGCCGCCGGGGCGATAGCGGAACGCCTGGCGGGGCGGAGCTATTTCGACGGCCACACCCGCAGGGCGCTTCACCCGGTGTCCCGGGAGATCGCGATTGAGGGCGATTTGTGGCGCGAGATGCCGGAGCCGCGACCGCCCCGGGAGGTGCTGCGGGTCACCGGGCTGGCTGCGGCGGCGGGCCACCCCGGCTACCCGGCCGTGGATCGCGCCAGTCCGGTCCTGCTGCTCGGCGACAGCCACGTCCTCGTGTTCCACGCGGGTGGAGAGCTGCACGCCACCGGTGGCGGGTTGCCGGCGGCGCTGGCGCTCGAGCTCGCCCATCCGGTCGACGTGCTCGGCGTCCGCGGCTCCGGTGCCACCCCGTCACGCGTGAACCTGCTGCGGCGCGGCGACGGTCTGGCAGGCAAGCGGGTGGTGGTCTGGGTGCTCTCGGTGCGCGAGTACACGCAGGGGCAGGGCTGGGGCCTAGTACCGGTCACGCGCCTTACGGTCGGCGCCGGGGCCAGGGGTCGAACGAATGAGTAACCGGACCTTCGCGCGAGCGTCGCCGAGGGCGTTCACGGTGGCCTGCTACCTCGCTCTCTCCCTGGTTGCCTGCGGACGGGCGCAGTCGGATGCCGCGGCCGGCGCACCGCGGCAGGGGGTGACGGGGCAGACGCCTGGCGCCCCGCACGGGCTCGATCCCACGCCGGCCGATTTCGCCCGCATGGGTGAGGGGTTCGTCGTCTGGGAGAGCAACCGCACCGGAGACTGGCGAATTTGGATCCGCAACCTCGACGGCAGCGGGCTGGCCCAGCTCTCCCCGGACGAAGGGGATCGCCAGCACTGCTGTCCCCACGTGGCGCCGGACGGCACCCGCCTGACCTACCTGAGCCTGCCGGCCGAGACCCGCCATCAGTTCCCCCTCGATGGCCTCGAGGGGGAGCTGCGGCTGCTAGAGCGGGAGGGCGGGGCGGTCCGCACCCTGGTTCGCCACGCGCGCGCCTACGGCGACGACCGCGCGGTGGTCTGGCGCAGCGACCGCGAGCTGATCTACGTCGATGCCCAGGGGCGCCCGACGCTGCTGGACCTCGACAGCGGCGCCGCCCGGCCGCTGCTCGACGAGGGTCTGCCGCACCATGGTTGGCTGGTCGACGCCACCCTGCGCTGGGCGGTGACTGCGGGCACGGCGCTGATCTACGCTCCCTATGACGCGCGCTCCCGCACCGTGGCCGCCCGCTCGCCGCTCGGCGGCTGCGCCCCCTACTTCACCCACGATGGCGAGTGGGGCTTCTGGGTGGCCGGCGCCGGGGGGCCGATCAACCGCATCGACCTTGCCACCGGGCGGGCCTCCATCCTACTCGGCCGCCACGACCCGCGGATGTCCCCGGGCCACGGCTACCTATATTTCCCGATGATCTCCCGCGACAGCACCTTGTTCGCGGTCGGCGCGTCGGCGGGGGATCACGACCACTACCGGGGCAACTACGATGTCTTCATCGCCGAGCTCGACCCGGTCACGCTGGAGCTGGCGTCGACCCCGCTGCGCTACACCACCCATCCGGCCACGGACCGCTTCCCGGACGTCTGGCGCGCTCCACTGCCGCTCGGGCGCCTAGCGGGCGAGGCCCCCTTCACGGTGGCGCTCGACGCCGGCCGGCGCGGACCCTGGGAGTGGGATTTCGGCGACGGCACACGCGCGGGCGGCGAACGCGGCGAGCATACGTACCAGAGTCCGGGGACCTACTCGGTACGCGCGGTGCAGGGAGATCTGGAGCTCAAGGGGCAGGTGCGCGTCGCCCCGGCGGCGCCGCCCGCGGTGGTGGAGGTCGAGGTACGGCGAGCCGGCGTGGAGGTGGTGGTGCGTTTCGACGAACCGGTCGAGGTGAGTGGCGCCGAGGCCGCGCTGGCGTCGCGGCGGCCGATCGCCGCCCTCCGCGCGGGCGAGGACGGGCGCAGCCTGGTCTTGGAGTTGGGCGAGCAACTGCACGCCGCCGACCGGTTGCGGCTGTCGGGGATCAACGACCGGGCGCAACGTGCGAACGCGCTGGAGCCCGTCGAGGTGGAGGTGCCGGCGCCCGCCTGGCCGACCGCGCGCGACGTGGTGGTGTTCGCCTGGGAGACGGCGAACCGTCCGAACCTGGTCTTCGATACCCTGCTCGGCGCCGACCGCGCGGTGGTGCTAGAGGCCCGCGGCCGTGGTCGGCTCGACCACGACCACGCGCTGGTGCTTGGCGGCGGGTCCTTCGCCGCCACCCAGGAGGCGGCGGGATACGTCCTGGCCCGCACCAAAGCCAGCAGCACGTTCAGCATCGAGGCTATGGTGACGCCGGAGCGCCCGCAGGGGGGCCAGCCGTCGTGGATCGCCTCCTTCGGCCGCGGACCGGGGGCACGCAATCTCGCCTTGGGCCAGATGGGAGACCGGCTGGTGCTCCGGCTAGTCACAATCGCCACCCCGAAGGATATCGAGCCCGAGCAGCTCGACCTTGGACCGATCCCATTAGGAAAGGCCAGCCACGTGGTCGTGACCTATCTGCCAGGCCTCCTGGCGGCCTACGTCAACGGCAAGCTACGGCTGGAGAGCGACCTCTACCAGGGGGATCTCAACCGCTGGCACGGCTACCCGCTGGTCTTTGGTGACGATCCGGGGGGCGGCGCCGACTGGGCAGGGCGGCTCGAGGGTATCGCCATTTACGACCGTGTCCTTGAGCCGGGTGAGGTGCGGGAGAGCTTCCTGCGCTACCGTGAGTTGGTCGCGGCCAGGCCGGAGGTGGGGCGCCTCCGGGTCGAGGGACGGGTGGTCGCGGTATCTACTCCGCCTACGCTGCGCCAGATCAGCCCCTACCGCGAGGGGCTGGTAGCGCACGAGATCGAGGTGGATCGCGTGCTCGAGGGGAGCTACGAGCCGAAGCGACTGCGGGTCGCGCGCTGGGCGATCCAGGACGCCCAAGCGCTTCCTTCGAGCGCCGCCCAGCCCGGCGACCGGATAACCTTGACACTTGAGCCGTTCGCCGCCAATCCTCAGCTCGAGCCGTTATTCCTCGCTGACACCCTCGACCCCGCCTGGGATCTGGAGCTGTTCTACGCGATCGACGAGTAGAAGGCTCATGTGACCGCGCCCGCGAGCATCCGAATACTGTCCTCGGCACGGGTCATATAGAGCGCGGGCGGGCAGCTGTAACAGCTCCATCCGTAGTGCAGCGGCAGCGCCGTCGCCCACGGGCGTCCTGCTTCGCAGGCCGCATGGTCATCCGGCGCGGCGATGACCACCATCACGTCTCCCTCTGGACCTTGGCGCGATCGGCGCATCACCCTACGAGCCGTGTGGATTTATCTCACGACTTGCGAGAGAGCGCGGGCGAGGGCTTGTTGTCGGGGTCGCGGCGCGATAATGTCCTCTGCCGCCTCCTCTGCTCCGGCGTCCCTGATCCCATGGCCGACGCACAACCCCAGCGCACCGACAGCCTCTGCCGCATGCGGCCGCACCAGGAGATCGTGTCGACGGAACTGCTGCGCGGGTCGGGGTTTTGGCTGTTCGCCGGACACCTAGTGGCGCTGTTCGGGCTAGCGCTGTCCAACCTCCTGCTCGGGCTCACATTGCTGGTCTCGCCCTGGACCGGCCGTTGGCGACGCCTGGCGGCGCGCGACCTGCGCCCTTTGCTAATCGTCATCGGCGCCTATGTGGCGCTGCTGCTCGCTGCTGTGGCCGCCTCCTACCAGCCGCTCGAGAGCGTGCGCGAGACGAGCGAGATCTTCGGCCTCACCACGGTCTTGCTTGCCCTGATCATGATTCGCGGCGCCGCCGAGGCCCGCCTCGTCACCAGCGGCGTCATCCTGCTCGGAGTGCTCGAGTCGCTCGTCGGACTCGCCCAGCTCGCGCGAGTCGGCGCCGCCGACCTGGCGCAGCGCATCCAGGGGACGTTTTCGCACTACATGACCCTTGCTGGGGTGTTGTTGATCGCCGACCTGCTGCTGTGCGCGCGGCTCGTGGCGTGGGGCCGCCGAGCGGGCTGGTGGTGGCTGGCGCTGCTGCCGATCAACCTGTCGCTGTTCGGCAGCCTCACGCGCAGCGCCTGGGTGGGACTGGCTGCGGGTCTGTTGGCATTGCTGTTGCTGTCGCGGCCGCGCCTGCTGCTGTTCAGCGTACCGGCAGTGATCGCCCTCTTCCTCGTGTTGCCGCGCGGGCCCGTCGTCGATCGCGTCGCCTCGACTGTCGACCCGATGGACACGACGAACTACGACCGGCTGTGCATGGCCTACTCCGGGTTGCTCATGGTCAAGGACCACCCGCTGCTCGGGCAGGGCCCGCGCATGGTCCGCGAGCGGTACGAGCTCTACCGGGTTCCCACGGCGCCGCGCGAGTGGGTGCCCCACCTGCACAACAGCTTCCTACAGCTGGCCGCAGAGCGGGGCGTGCCTGCGCTTATTGCCTACCTCGCTCTGATGGGGCTGCCGTGGCAGCGGGCAATGCGGTCGCTCGCCGCGGAGGGCGGTCATCACGGCCCGCGAGCCGACCTGCTGTTGGGCGTGCTGACCGTGCTGATCGGCTTCAACGTCGCCGGACTGTTCGAGAACAACTGGGGCGACACAGAGGTGCAGCGGCTGGTGCTGTTCACGGTGGCGCTGCCGTTCGTGGTGGGGCGTTGGGCCGGTGCGGCGAGCCAAGAGCCACTGCCCGACGGGGGTGCGCCGCGGGTCAGGGCGGGCTGAGGCCGGGTGGCGGGACGAGCCGTTCTCCGGGGGCCACTCGGCGGCGTCTACTTGCGAGCCCTCTGGAATGGCCGGCGGCAAGCCCTGACCCTAGCCCGCCCTTCTCACCACGCTGACTTATCGAGAGGTTTTCATATTTCTTGGCGACCGGCATCAGGGCTGGTTCGCTCTCGAGCAGCAGCAGTGGCTCGAGGTGGGTTCGCCGAAGGAATTTGGACCGTTC